>NZ_JAUEYJ010000038.1:0-35219 GCF_032489615.1 Bradyrhizobium sp. SZCCHNR1051
ATTTGCCGGAAGGGACTTTCACCCTCTCAAGAACCGCGCCTTTCCACGGCGCACCTTATACGCAGTCTCCCTGGTGCACCGGCTTGTTGGCCACCATGATCCGCGCGGCGCGTTAGCGCCGTCGCGAACGTAACACCGGCAACGGGGTGTCAGGACGCTGCGACTTCACGTCCGCGACACATCGTTCGTCCGCGCGCCCGTAGACACGCTGCGACATGATCGCGGCCACCGCTCCCCGCCCCGCGTGTCGTGACGATCGCGCGCTACGCCCCTCGGCTTGGGACGGGATGCCGGTAAAGAACCATAATTTCCGATAAAGCGCAAGATATTTATTTTTATCAGAATATGCTGGGAGGATGCCGCTTAGGCCGAAGCCCCCGGGGGCGACATCCGAGATGAACGGCCAACAACATTGCATTCAGGCAGGCTTCAAAGCCCGCGATGTAGAACGTCCCTACACTTCCCAATGGAGGGGACCATGGTTTCGCTGAAGACATCTCTCGCAGGCGGCGTCGCCGCGCTCGCTGTGACCGCAACCCTGTTCGCCGCGCCGGCGCCCGCTCAAGCCCATGACGGCCGCAATGCGGCGTTGATCGGCGGCCTGGTGGCCGGAGCCCTCATCGGCGGCGCGCTGGCGTCGGAAGCGCAAGCGTATGAGGCGGCGCCGGTCTACCGCTCCCACTACCGCGACGCCACGTATGACGGCTACGGCTACGAGCGCTACCGTTACGTGCCGGCTCACCGCTATCGCGATTGCGACCACGGCGGCTACGGCCGGGTTTCGGATTGGGACGACGAGGATTAGTCGTACGTCTGCCCGGGATCCGGGCGTCCCGATTTTCTTGCTCGACGCCATGGCTTCCGGACGGCGCCACCACTAGCTGCGCTGTCGTCCCGGGTCGGCGCCTCGACCGCGCTGCGCGCCGCCGAGGCTTACCCGGGACGACAATGGTGTATGAGGCGAGAGCCCGCGGCCACAGATTCCGGTGTCGTCCCTGCGAACGCAGGGACCCATAACCACCGGCTTCGATGGGACGATGACTGGCAGTCATGCCTCACCGATCGATTCCGCGGTATGGATCCCTGCGTTCGCAGGGACGACAGCGGTGGTTGCAGCAACAGCTGGCGCCGCACCGTCATTGCGAGCGACGCGAAGCAATCCAGACTGCCTGCGAGGAGATACTCTGGATTGCTTCGTCGCTCTGCTCCTCACTATGACGAAGCGTGACGCAAGCCGCCCGGCCTACAGCACCACGTGCACGTCGATGACGACGCGATCGGCATGCCGGGCGGCGGAGCCTATGAAGACGTGCTCCATCAGCCAGCGATACTTCTCGTGGCCGGTCTCGAAGCGCGGGTGGGTGCGGAAGTAGATCAGCCTGGGGTCCACGGGCTCGCCGCGCTTGAGTTTCTGCAGGAGGTCGACCGGCCCGAAACGGATGCCGCGGTTCTCGACATAGATGGTGGCGCCGTCGTCGGTCTCGAAGGCGTACTTCGCTTCGAGGTCGATCAGCTCGTTGGGACGGATGATCTGGAAGTCGGCGCCGAAGTTGCAGATTGTGCCGCTGATGCCTTCACCATCCAGGCCCGGCCCCTTCACCTCGCCGCCATGGATCGGAATGATCCGGCGCACGCCGATGCCGGTCTCGCCGGCGGAGGTCACCTCGCCGATCATGACGGTGAGGGTGAAGACGTAGCGGGTCTCGAGGATCGGAGTCGTCATCAGCGGGCCATCATCTGTTGCGGCAGCCAGGTGGCGAGCAGCGGGAAGGCGATCAGGATCACCAGCCGGATCAGGTCGGTCGCTACGAACGGCAGCACGCCCTTGAAGATGGTCGAGAACGACACGTCCTTGACCACGCTCTTGATGACGAAGACGTTCATGCCGACCGGCGGATGGATCAGGCCGAGCTCGACGGTCATCACGATGATGACGCCGAACCAGATCGGATCGAAGCCGAGATGGGAGATGACGGGGAAGATGATCGGCACGGTCAGGATGATCATCGCCATCGCGTCCATCAGGCAGCCGAGGACCAGATACATCACCATGATCAGCGCCAGCACCCCATAGGGCCCGAGGCCGAGACCGGTGAGGAATTCGGTCACCTTCTGCGGCGTCTGCGTCACCGTCAGGAAGTAGCCGAAGATCAAGGCGCCGATCAGCACGGTGAACACGGCCGCCGCGGTGCGCGTGGCCTGCAGCAGCGAGGCCAGGATCTTGTCCTTGTTCAGCCGTCCCGTGAACACGCCGATCAGGAACGCGCCGGTGGCGCCGACACCGCCGGCCTCGGTCGGCGTGAAGCGCGGCAGGAAGGGAAGGCCGTAGAGGCCGCCGATCACGAACAGGAACAGCAGCATCGGCGCCCAGATGCCCTTGAGGCCCTTGATGCGCTCGCTCCAGGGCAGCGCCTCGCCCTTGGGCAGGAAATCCGGCCGGACGCGGCCGATCACCGTGATGGTGATCATGTACATGGTCATGGCGAGCAGGCCAGGGATGATGCCGGCGATGAACAGCTTGCCGATGTCCTGCTCGGTGATGATGCCGTAGACGGCGAGCACGGTCGACGGCGGCAGCATCGCGCCCAAGGTGCCGCCGGCGGCGATGACGCCGGTGGCGAAGGATTGCGGATAGCCGAAGCGGCGCATCTCCGGATAGGCCACGGCCGAGAACGTCGCGGCGGTCGCCACCGACGAGCCGCAGATCGCGGCGAAGCCGCCGCAGGCCGCGACCGTGGCGATGCCGAGCCCGCCGCGCAGATGGCCGACGAAGCCGTTGGCGGCGCGGAACAGCTCGCGGCTCATGCCCGAGTTGGACACGAACGTTCCCATCAGCAGGAACATCGGGATCACGCCGAACGTGTAGTCCGTGACCGTGCGCATCGAGGTCTGGCCGACCAGCTTCAACGCGGCCGTGCCGTTGACGAGATAGGCGAAGCCGGACACGCCGACGAGGCCCATCGCCATGCCGACGGGCACGCGCAGCAGCATCAGCGCGAACAGCGCAACGAAGCCGATGACGGCAACCGCATCCGTGCTCATGCGGCGCTACTCCGTGGGCTTGACTTGAGGGTCATGAATCTCCTCGGGGTGGAAAATCAGGCGATAGGTCCGGATGGCGATCAGGAGCACCGCCGAAACATCGCCGATCCAGGCGATGGCAAAGAACGGCCAGGTCGGCATGTGCAGATCGAAGGTGAGGACGTTGTCCTCATAGGTGCCGCGCACCTTGTCGAACAGGGTCCAGGTCTGCACCGTGACGACGAACAGCAGCACCAGCGTTGCGAAGATGTCGATCCAGCGCTGGTAGCGCGGGCCGACATTGCCCCAGATGAGATCCACGGTGATGTGGGTGCCGCGGTACGATGTCGCGGCGATGCCCCAGAAGATCAGGATGCCGAGCAGCATCCGCCCGATGTCGAAGGAATCGGGGATCGAATAGTTCAGCGTGTTGCGGAGCAGCACCGACAGGAAGATGTCGAGCGCGACGATGCCGACGAAGAACGCGGCGATCCACTCGATCCCGTCGATGATCCGGTCCATGAAGGCGCGCTGCATGGCGTCCCCGTTTGATCTTAGTCGTAAACCTGAAGATTGAGCGCGAGCTGTTGCTCAGCAGGCGGTGGGCCCCCTCGCCCCGCTCTTGTCCGCCGTAGCTCGAAGAGCGAAGGCGGATGCGGGGAGAGGGTTGGGGTGAGGAGCGCGCATCGAGGGCGCGCCCGTTGCCGCATCCATCGGAATGAGGCGGGAGGCGCGGCATCTGCGATGATCGCGATCGCTACTGCGCCAGCGCCTTGTACTTGGCGAGCGAGGCCTTCAGCTCGGTCATGGCGGCCTCGGCGTCGACGCCGGTCTTCTTGACGCCATCGGCCCAGGTCTTGAACAGCGGCTCGGAGGCCTTTTTCCACAAGGCGGTCTGCTCCGGCGACAGCTTGTAGACCTCCTGGCCGGACTCGGCCTTGATCTTGTCGACGCCGGCGTCCTCGAACTTGCCCCAGGGCTCGCCGACCCGGCCGGCGGCTTCCGTGTTGCAGTTGTCGTCGATCGCCTTCTTCTGCGTCGCCGACATCTGGTTGTACTTGTCCTTGTTCATGACGAAGACGAAGGTCGTCACGTAGAACGGCGCATCCATGTGGTACTTCGTGACCTTGTCGACGCCGAACAGCACCAGCGAGCCCGCCGGAAAGGTGACGCCATCAGCGACGCCGCGCTCGATGATGTCGCGCACTTCCGGTGCCGACGACTGCACGTTGGTGCCGCCGAGCAGGGTGACGAAATTGGCGATCGTCGCATCGGCCGGGCGGATCTTCATGCCCTTGACGTCGTCGGGCACGACGACCTTCTTGGTGCGGGTGTGGAAAGCCGACGGCGTGTGGACGAAGGCGAGGCAGTACTTGACGTCCTTCATCTCCTTCTCGGCATATTTGCGATACCACGCGTCCAAACCTTCCGAGCCACCCTTGGCGTCGGAGATCAGGAACGGCAACTCGCCGGCGCCGATGATCGGGAAACGGCCGGGCTGATAGCCGGGGTTCACATAAGTGACATCAGCGATGCCGTCGCGCGCCATGTCGTAATGATCGAAGGCCTTGCCGAGCTGCTGGGCCGGGAACACCTTGCCCTTGATGGTGCCGCCCGAGGCCTTCTCCACCGACGCCGCCCAATCCTCCAGCGCCTTCTGCAGCGGATGGCTCGCCGGCACCCAGTGCGAAATCTTCAGCTCGAATGTCTTGTCCTGCGCGAGCGCGGGGGTCACACCGGCGGCCAGAGCCAACGCCAGAAGCGTCTTCCTCATCGGGATCGTCTCCTCCATCAGTGGGCCTTCGAGGGCCCTTTGCTTCATTGTTATAGCATATAAGCATCATTGCAAGCGCGGCGGCAGGTTGGCCACCAGTGCACGCGCCAAGCGGAGCCTATCGCGCCCGCCAGCGCAAGTCTGGCAGACGAAGGTTGCAGGCACATGGTCATTTCATTAACACGTTAAGGATCTCGCCTGCACCCGAAATTGCACGGCGGGAGCATCGCACCACGAAATTGCCGCAGGGCCGCACCGGACGCCCTGCGACATCGCGCGCGGCCCATCCCGTGCATCTGATGCGCAACGTGTCAAACGCCCGCGCAAAAGACGTTTGAAACTTTGTAGGCGGTGCAAAATCCGCGCTGATGTCGTTGACTGCGGACATCGCCAGCAACGATCGAGACACGCATGAGCAGCGTCCCCGCCGGATTCGAACCGCATTTCCGCAAGAGCCCGTTCACCGATCCCTGGGAGCCGCTCTACGCCAAGAAAACCGACAAGGCCGTCATCCTCGGCCTGCGGCTCGCCACGCCGCACACCAATTCGCGCGGGCTGATCCATGGCGGGCTGATCGCATCGCTGGCCGACAATGCGATGGGCTATAGCTGCGCCCAGGCGCTGGGCTGGGAGGCGTCGCTGGTGACGATCAACCTCGCGGTGGACTACATCGGCAGCGCCAGGACCGGGCAGTGGCTCAGCGTCGAGAGCGACGTCATCAAGAGCGGGCGCACCGTCTGCTTCGTGCAGAGCCTGGTGCTGGCCGATGACGCCGTGATCGCGCGTGCGAACGCGACCTTCCGGGTGGTGCCGAAGAAGGAGTGATCGAAACCGCCGGTCTTTCGCATCAAGACCAGTGTCGCACCAAGGTCGGCGCAATCGCATCCACTCGTCATTCCGGGGCAATCGGCAACGCGCATCTGCGCGTTGTCGATTGAACCCGGAATCTCGAGATGATGAAGAACAGAGGCAAGACAACATCGGGATTCCGGGTTCAAGGCCTTCGGCCTTGCCCCGGAATGACGGGGTGTGGCGTTGTAGTCGCTTTCAGCCGAAGCGCCAGTCGCAGGTTGCGGTGATCAGGTCGATGAAGGCGCGCACTTTGGCGGAGAGCAGGCGGGAGCTCGGAAACACGATGTGGATCGGGAGCGGCGGCGGCTCGTATTTCGCCAGCACCCGCTTGAGGCGGCCGCCGCGCAGCATGTCCGCTGCCTGATAGGCCATCACCCGTGTCACGCCGCCGCCCGCCTCGGCATATTGGATCGCGGCGTCGGCATTGTTGGTGACAAGCCGCGGGCTGACCGCAATCCGCAGCTCCCTGCCGTCCTTGACGAAGCGCCATTCGTCGGCCGGGCCGAACTGGATGGTCTGGTGCTTCGCCAGCGCCTCGGGCATCCGCGGCTCACCATGGACTTTGAAGTAGGCGGGAGCGCCGACCACGATGCGGCGCATGCTGCCGACCTGGCGGGCCACGAGCGACGAATCGCCGAGATGGCCGATACGGACGGCACAGTCGACGCCGTCCTCCACCAGATTGATCTGACGGTCCTCGAGGCGCAGCTCGGCCGCGACCTCGGCATAGCGGCTCAGATACGCAGCCATGACAGGACCGACATGGAGCCGGCCGAAGCCGACGGGCGCCGAGACCACCAACCGCCCCACCGGCTGCAGGCGCTCGCTCTCCGCGGCGCGCTCCGCCTCTGCCAGATCGGCCAAGATGCGGCTAGCGCGCTCGAGATAGCGTCGTCCGGAATCGGTCAACGTCACCGAGCGCGTCGTCCGTTGGAGCAGGCGGACGCCAAGATGCGATTCGAGCGCGGCGACCAAACGAGTGACCGCCGATGGTGACAACTTGAGCCGGCGCGCCGCCGGCGCGAAGCCGTTCAGCTCGGCGACGGTGACGAAAGCCTGCATGGCGTCGATGCGGTCCATGGGATTATTGCAACATCTGCAACGATACAATGTCAACTAGCCGGATTATTTCGCAGGGGGATTCGGACCATATTGGCGTGATGGCGGCAGTCACTGCCGCAGCGACAAGGAGTCATTGCGATGACCCAGACATCCATCGAGGCACCGGGCGATGTCATGTTCTCACCCGCCGTGAAGGCGATCCAGGCGCGCAAGGGGTCGCGCGAGAGCTACGCGCATGTGGAGCAGAGCCGCGGCTTTCGCCACGCGGTCGACGCCGATCTCGCCGGCCGCCTCGCCGAGGCCACGAGCTTCTATCTCGCGACCGCCTCGGCCGACGGCCAGCCCTACATCCAGCATCGCGGCGGACCGAAGGGCTTTCTCAAGGTGCTGGACAGCCATACGCTCGCGTTCGCCGACTTCAGCGGCAATCGGCAATACATCACGCAGGGCAATCTGTCGGAGAACCCGCACGCCTACATCTTCATCATGGACTACGCGCATCGCCGCCGGGTGAAGATCTGGGGGACGGCGCGGGTGGTGGAGGACGATGCCGCGCTGACGACCTCGCTGATGCCGGGAGGCTACAAGGCGCGGCCCGAGCAGGTCATCCTGTTCACGATCAGCGCGTGGGACACCAACTGCCCCCAGCACATCCCGCAGAAGTTCGACGCGGCCGACGTCGCGGAAGCGCTGGCGGTTCGCGATGCTCGCATCGCGGAGCTCGAGGCCGAGCTGGCGCGGTTGAAAGGCGAGAGCAAGCCCTCCGCCTAGGTCCTGCGCGCTGCGGGCCGCGCCTTTGGCTTGTTAGTCATTCCGGGGCAATCGTCAGTGCGCCGCGGCGCACTGACGATTGAACCCGGAATGACGGTGAGTGGGACTCGACTGATCAGCTCACGCCGCCTCGGCTGCCCCGCCCCACTCGAACTCCGGAAAATACGTCGCCATCATCCGGTCGGCATAGGCGACGAGGTTGGCAAAGCCTTCGGTGCGCCGGCGCAGCTCGGATTCGAAGAACGGGGTGAGAATGCCGGCGATGACGGCGAACGCCGTCGCATCGGTGCCGCACGGACGGTCGCCCATCAGATAGGGCCGGTCGCCGAGCTGCACCGACAGCGCGCGCAGCGAGCGCGCTGCGAGATCGACGTCCTCGTCCGGCGCATGGCGGCCGAGCCCGGAGATCAGATAGTTCTCGGCGACGCGAAACTGCGCGTCCTCGCGCAGCTTCTCGCGCTTGTCGGCCGGCACGCCGTCGAAGAAATGCGCCGGCCCCTTGGCGAAGTTGACCGGATCGACCCAGCGCGCTCCGACCAGCGCGAAATACAGGTGATGCTCGATCATGCGCTCGAACCCCCAGGCCTGCGCCCGCGCGCGCACGTCGAGTCCATGATCGAAGTCGAAGCCATATTTGCGCTCGACATGGGCGCGGATGAAGGTCGAATCGGCGATCAGCTCGCCGCCGTCGTCGATGAAGGGCAGTTGCCCCTTCGGCGAGGCCGGCGGCATCGCCCGCTGCTTCCGAAAAGCGAGGCCCGCCATCTTCAATTGCACCTCCGTCTTGGTGACGAAGGGGCTGATCTCCGGCAGGCCGAAGCCCGCGCCCAAACCGAACAATGTGATCATGACAGCACTCCCGACTTCCTGAGCAGACGCCGGACGCTACGAGCATGCTGCTGCCACCATGGTGTCAGCAGCGGCAGTAGCGTGGTGGCAAGACCAAGGCCATAAAACATCATCATCGACATCACCCCTTCAATCTCGTTGTTGGCCCGGTATAAGGACAGGCTGCTGCCAGCATCCTGTCAGCATCGGCGGGGGTGCTCGCCCATGCAGGACACACCATGAGACGCGCCGACCGGCTGTTCCAGATCATCCAGGTGCTGAGACGCACGCGCCGCCCCTTGACGGCGGATGCGATCGCGGCCGAGCTCGAGACCTCGAAGCGCACGATCTATCGCGACATCGCCACCCTGATCGGCCAGCGCGTGCCGATCCGCGGCGAGGCCGGCATGGGCTACATCCTGGAGAAAGGTTTCGATCTGCCGCCCTTGATGCTGACGCCGGACGAGATCGAGGCGGCGGTGCTCGGGGCGCAATGGGTCGCGGTCAATGCCGACCCGGTGCTGGCGCGCGCGGCGGAGGACCTGATGGCCAAGATCGCCGACACCGTGCCGGAGCGGCTGCGGCCGTTCGTGCTGGAGCCAGCGAGTCGCGCCCCGCGGCCGTGGATGCGCGAGCCGGACCACATCGACATGGCGCGCACACGCTCGCAGATCCACGAGGGCCGCAAGATCAGGTTGCGCTATCGCGACGAGCAGGGCCGCGACAGCGAGCGCGTGATCTGGCCGATCGCAATCGGCTATCATGACGCCGTCCGCATCCTCGCCGCCTGGTGCGAGCTGCGCCACGACTTCCGCAGCTTCAGGACCGACCGTGTCGTCGAGGCGGACTATCTCGACGACAAATATCCGGAAAGGCGCGAGGCGCTGCGCGCCAAATGGCGGCGCAGCCTGGTGTGGGAGGTTCCCAAGGATGTCTGAACCGATGCCCGATGACCTTGACGTCAGCCCCTGTCAGAGCTGCGGCGCGTGCTGCGCCTATTCGTCGAACTGGCCGCGCTTCACCATCGAGGAAGATGCCGCGCTCGACCTCATCCCGGCGGAACTGGTCAACGAGCGGCTGTCGGGCATGCGCTGCGACGGCGACCGCTGCTGCGCGCTCGATGGCGAAATCGCGCGTTCCGTCGCGTGCCGGATCTACGCGATCCGCCCCGAGGTGTGCCGGACCTGCATGCCCGGTGACGCCGAATGCGCGATGGCCCGACGCAAGTTCGGGCTGCAAGTGCTCGCCTGAGCCAAAGGCGAGGAAGACGGGAAGTCAGGCCATGACCGGCTCGGGGCTGTCGTCGAGATCGTCCTCGAACGGCTTCATCACCGAGAGCGGCTTGGTCGACAGCGAGATCGGCTTGCGGCTCGAGGTCGTGCTGGCCGGACCCGCCCGGCCCCCGCGGGATTGCGCATACAGCGCCGATCCGACCCGGCCGCCGAACTGCGACAGGTCCTGCTCGCTGCAGGTGGATGCAATCGCAAGCGCCAGCGGGTGAAGATGCGTGCGCCTGTAGCAGAACAGCGCCAGCATGGCCCTCACATCGGCGGACACGCTCTCGACCAGCGCGGGCAGCCCGTTGGCGTCGGCACGGTAGAGCTCGCCGAGCAGCTCGTCGCCGACCGGGCACGAATCGCTCTCGAACGCATCGCGGCTTTGAAGCATCGGTTTGATTGCCATGCCGCGACGATGCAGCGCGAATCGCTAACGGTCGGTTAACCAAACCGAACGGTCGTCCCACCCCCGGCTTGACACGGGGGCTGCCGCGGCCGGTGCGCCGAGACGCGCCGTGGCCGGGCTCAGCCGTTCGCGGCCATGAAGATCGAGAGCCCGAAGCCGGTGAGGTGATGCAGCGCCTGATCGACGCCGATCAGGGTCCAGAACCAGGGGTGCTCGGTATTCATGCCGAACCGCGACGAGCAGATGCCCTTCAGGCGATCGATGGTGATGTGAATGGCGAAGTCGATCACGGCGACGAACCAGAATCTCGGCGCGACGATCAGGATCAGGACCATGGCGACGGCGAGATGGATCAGGCAGTGCACCAACAGCGGCAGCGCCCAGCCCTTCCGCTGGTCCTTGCCATAGGCCATCCAGGCGTTCTGCAGCACGAAGTCGCCAATGATGTGCTTGAAGGTCAGCAGCAGCATCCAGCCGACCAGCGCACCAACCGGAACCTGCGACGACAAAGAGGGAAAAGACAAAGCTGACGCTCTCGCTACGACTGACCCTTGGAACCCAACCTTGGACGCACGGGGAACTGGAGGCGTTCAGCGCAATCTGATGAGAATACCCGGCCAATTCGACGCGTATGCGACGCTTATGACATCTCCGGTAGCGAATTGCACGCGAAAGGGAACTTCAAATCGCACCCTGCTACCCTTCGCGGCAATCCCGCCGGGGGTAAGGTTACCCACGCCGCGGCAACCGTCGCTGCGGCGGCGTCATTCCGCGGCGTTGGCCTTCGGCACTGAGAGCGCCCTCGCCCGGATCTGCGCGATGGTCCGCTTCAGCGCCCCCTGTCCCGGCTCTGCCAGCGCAACGGCGCGCGCCTCGGCGATGGCGGAGGCAAGATCCGAGATCGGCAGGACGCCATCGAAGGTGGGCTTGGCCAGGCCATCGATGATGGCATGCCAATCGGCGAGACCCTGCCGGTAGCCGTCGCCCTGCCCCTGGATCATGGTCGCCGTCGCGATCACGGCGGGCGCCGCCGCAGGCTGCTTGTCCAGCGCGCGCGCGATCATGTGCAGCCACCGCTCGGCCCAGGCGCGCTCCTCGCCATAGCGCACCGACTGCAGCCGCCAGCGCCGCAGGCCAGCCATCAGCTTGAGGCGGCGAACGGCGAGCCGCGATCGGACCGAAAAGCGGACCTTGACCCGGCGCCGACCCAGCCAGCCGATCTGCTCGAAGACTGCCAGCAACGATTCCGCCACGGCTTGCGGCAGCGCACCGATCAGCTCGTCGAGGCGGAACCTCCTGACGTCGTCGCTCTCGCGCCCCCCCGGGCGCCGCCCCATGTCGAGGCTGATCAATCTGAGCTGGGCGATCCGGATCGGATCCTCATAGGCCATGCGGGCGGCCAGCAGCTGCGCGATCTCGGACAGCATGCCGGCATCGACGTTCGATCTGCGCACGAACCGCTTGATGCGATCGACATAGAGCTGCGCGTAGCTCGCGCCCTGATACTCCATCAGCAGATGGATGCCATCGCTCACCGCCGGTACGGCGGCGTCAGGAAGGCCCTGAGGCAGAAAAGGCGGCTCGCCATCGTCGCCGCCGATGACGTCGGCGAAGAGATATCGCAGCGAGGACCGGACGCTTTTCACTGGGCTTCAGGCTCCCGGATCACGCCGGCTTGGCGACGGGCGCCGGCGCGGTGGTCTGTTGCGCCAGACGCCGCTCGAGCGTTTCGATGTTCTGGAACAGCCGGGCGCTGGCGAGGCGCAGGAAGTAGAAGGCGAAGGCGGGGTTCTGGACGTAGAGCTGCTCGACCTGGTCATAGGAGACCGACAGGATCAGGCCGCCCTCGACGCATTCCAGTGTCTGCGTGCGCGTATTGGACGGCGAGATCATGCCGAACTCGCCGACGATCGCACCGACCGGCAGCTCGATACCGGATTCGACCAGGCGGAAGCGGCCGCTGACGATATAGTACATGCTGTCGGCCTTCTCGTCCTTGTAGAACAGCACCTCGCCGGGACCGCATTTGCGCTCGGTCATGAACGGCTTCAGCCATTCCATGGAGAGGTCGCTGTTGACCGACTGCTTCACGTCGCGGACCAGCTGCAGCATCTGGTGGAGCCGGTAGCTGTTGAGTGGCAGCAGCACCCCGTGCAGGATCAGGACCGGATAGTTGTGCATCGGCACCGCAGTCGCGATCAGGACGATGTTGGTGAGGATGGCGAAAACCCGCAGCGGAATCATCGTCCGCATCGACAGCGTGGCGACCACGAAGATCGAGGCGAAGAGGCTGCCGGCGGCGCCCGCATGTTCGACCAGGTGTGAGGTATCCATCGGGATCAACCAGACTCTTGGGACGCGGGAGGGCGGACGCTCCGTTCCGGCCTCCTTTTGCCTAATTTAGCGTGTCCATGCCGACCTCTGATATACGGCGATCAGACGACGTTTGAACCGGTATTTGAGCCGGCACGGAAAAATTCCCCGCTCGAAGTAGAACGGCTGGACCTGCCGGATGACGCTGCCCAACCGACCGACCCGCATCGTTGACGGGATTTCCCCGATCGGGGCACCTTGACGCCGCCGCGATCTCCTGCGGCTCTGAGACCAGCGACTGACGCCCGCCGCCCATGACCAAACCGCAGCACCCTGCCCTGGCGGCATTCGTCACCGCGTTGGCCGGGCGCAACATGACCAGAGCGGCCTATGTGGCCGTGGCGCTCGGCATGAGCGCCACGGTGCTGTTGACGATGGACCCGGCCTACGAAGCTGGACGGCGCTGGATCATCGCCCTGCTGTGGGGATGCCTTGTCTTTTTCGTCGTCGAATGGGCCGTTCGGGTTCAGCAGGCGGCGCGGGCGCATCGCGCCGCCGCCTACCTGATGTCGGGCCGGGGGCTGCTGGACACGCTCTCCGGCCTTGCCGTTCCGGTCGCGCTGGTCTCGGGCATGGAGGTACGCACCGCGTGGCTGCTGGCGGTCATCTGGGTGCTCAAGGTGACCTCCGGCGTCCCGGGCCTACGCCAGCTCCGCCGGGTGCTCGTGGTCGAAGCACGCCCGCTGCTGTCGGTGCTGGTGCTGTTTCTCGGATCGGTCGCCGAATACGCGCTCGAGCACGACGAGCAGCCGGCCACCTTCGGCACCATCCCGTCCGCGCTGTGGTGGGCCGTCGCAACCCTCACCACCACGGGCTATGGCGACGTGGTGCCGATCACGCCGCTCGGGCGGGTGGTCGCCGCCACGGTGATGATCTCCGGCCTGGGCGTGTTAGGCCTGTGGACCGGCATCCTGGCGACCGGCTTCGCCGCGGAAACCCGGCGCGACAACTTTCTGAAGACCTGGGAATCGGTCAGCTGGGTACCGTTCTTCGCCAGCCTCGGGCCCTCCACGATCGCCGACGTCGCGCAGATGCTGCACACCATCGACCTGCCGCCGCGCGCCATCGTGATCCGCAAGGGCAAGCCGGGCGACTGCATGTATTTCATCGCCTCCGGCGAGGTCGAGGTCGACCTTCCCGGCAAGAAGGTCCGGCTCGGCGAGGGCGGGTTCTTCGGCGAGATGGCGCTGCTCGGGAACAACCTGCGCTCGGCCGACATCAGCACGACCGGGCTGTCGAAGCTGCTGGTCCTCGACCTCGTCGATTTCCGCGTGCTGATGGCACGCCACCCCGATCTGGCGCAGAGCATCGATGCCGAGGCCCGGCGCCGAACCATGGAGAACAGGACATGACGACCGGACGGACCACCCAGGCCGATGACGCGCCGAGCAAGCCGCTCCTGACCGTCGACGGCGCCCGCGCCACCATTCGGCTCAACCGTCCGCGCCATCTCAACCGGCTGCAGCCGGAGGATCTCGGCGCGCTGCTCGCGCTGTTCGACCAGGTCGAGGCCGACCCGGCCTTGCGCGTGCTGGTCCTGACCGGCACCGGACGCGCCTTCAGCGCCGGCTTCGACCTTGGCGCCATCGGCGCAACGCCGGCGGATACGGCCGAGGCTTCCAGCCCGGCATTCGAGGAGGTCGTCGACCGGCTGGAGGACCTCGCTCTGCCGACCATCTGCCGGCTCAACGGCGGGGTCTACGGGGGTTCGACCGATCTGGCGCTGGCCTGCGATTTCCGGATCGGGGTCGATACGAGCGAGATGTTCATGCCGGCGGCGCGGCTCGGGCTGCACTACTACCCCAACGGCATCAAGCGCTACGTGTCCCGTCTCGGCATCGACAATGCGAAGCGTCTGTTCCTGACGGCGGAGAAGATCAACGCGGCTGAGATGCTGCGCATCGGCTATCTCACCGGCTTGGTGACGGCCGATGCGCTCGATGCGGAGGTCGACCGGCTGGCGGCCATTCTGGCCGGCAACGCTCCGTCGGCCATGCGCGGCATGAAGCGCGCCATCAACGAATTTGCCCGCGGAGCCCTCGACGATGCGGCCGCTCGCCGCAGGCATCAGGACAGCATGAGTGGAGCCGAGATCCGCGAAGGCATGAAATCGTTTGCAGAGAAGAGAATGCCAAGATTCTGAGCGCAGCTGCGCTCCGAACTGATAAATTTTGCATGCAAACGTCTGTATCCAGCCGGTGTTCTGACACACGCTCAACGAACTATCGACCTAAACCTCCAATTTGCGGTTGACAGCTTTTTGTCCGTGGCTAGCTTGAACCGCGGGCGGAGACTTTCACATGCAAGTGATGGACGCGTATTGGGGACGACGAGCTCTGGAGTACGTCGATGCGATCGAGGCGTCGAAGACCAGCGCAAGCGTGCTCTCCCAGTTCGAGAAGATGATCAGCGACCTGGGCTTTCACGCCTACATCATGGCCGGCGTGCCAACCTCGGGCCAATCGCTGCAGCAGACCATTCTCGCCAACGGCTGGCCGCGGGAATGGTTCGACATGTATGCGCGCGAGCAATTCCACCGCTGCGATCCGATTCCGCGGCACTGCATCTCGACATTGAATCCATTCGCGTGGACGGAGGTGCCCTACAACCGCGAGGACGAGCCCGGCGCGCATGAGGTGATGATGCGCGCGAAGGACTTCCGGTTGAACGAAGGCTTCTGCGTTCCCATCCACTACGACGATGCCGTGGGCGCCGTCAGCCTTGCAGGCGAAAATCCGAATCTCGCCCCCGACGCGCGGGGCGCGCTGCACCTGATCAGCATCTTCACGCACAGCAGGCTGCGCGCATTGGCGCGCTCCGCCGCGAGCAACCAGAGCCGACGCCTGTCGCGGATCGAGGCCGAGGTGCTGAGCTGGGCGGCGCGCGGCAAGACCGCGTGGGAGACGGCGCGCATCCTCGGCGTCTCCGAACGCAACGTCCGTTGGCATCTGGAGGAGGCGCAGCGCAAGCTTTCGACCAAGAACAAGACGGCGACGGTTGCGACCGCTCTTGTCAACGGCGAGATCTCGATCTGATCTGGCGTTTCTCCCACTGGATCAATTCGAGCGCATCGGCAATCTGCAAACCCCAATTTGATTCAGACGACCGGGGGTTTCGATGCCTGAGATTCATGTCGTTCGAAAAGATAATCGCGCTCTGTACGAGAAATATTTCGATCCGTATTTCCGGCTGCGCCACGAGATTTACGTCAAGCAGCGCAAGTGGACGGCGCTCGATCGTCCCGACGGGCGCGAGATCGATCAGTTCGACACCGAGGATTCGGTCTATCTGTTCTGCATCGACAACGGCCAGTTGATCGGCTCGATGCGCGCGGTGCCAACGCTGATGCCGACGCTGATGAGCGACATCTTCCCGTATCTGAATCTGCGCGGCACGATCCAGCGCCCGGACGTCTACGAGCTGTCGCGCATCTTCGTGATCCCCGAGCGCCGCGGAGAGCATGCGGGCCCGCGGATCGACATGCTGCTGCTGACTGCGATCATGGAGTACGGCATCTCGATCGGGTTGACCGGCTTTTCGATCGTGCTCGAAACCTGGTGGCTGCCGCGGTTCGAGAAGTGCGGCTGGAAGGCGCGGCCGCTCGGCGTACCTCACATGATGGATGGGATGTCGGTAATGGCCGTGCTCGTCGACTGCGATGAAACGACGTGGAAGTCACTCTGCAAGCAGATCGGCCTGACGCGGCCGACGCTGACGTGGCAAGGACTCGAAGACGTCAGCCGCCAGGCCCTGCCGGATATCTTTCTTCATCTTCCACGAGCCGCTCAGCCAGCGCAATGAGCTGTTCCCGGTGCCGCTTCAGCCTGAGCTTATGGAAAGCCTTCAAGAGGCGGTGACCAAGGAGCGTCGCCTCATCCACCTCGAGGACGTAAAGGTTGGAGGGCGTATTCATGGAATCCATCGCTGACACTTCAGGTTTTGAGCCGTGACTGAACCTTCAATCGAGAAGATCATCGAGCTACTACAATTTTGCATCGTTGACGCTCGGGCAATGCAACTCAAAATGTTGGAGAGGATTTTGTCAATATCATTGCTTGAAGCCCACGAGCTCAGGGAAAAATGCGCGCCCAAATCGAGCAACAGCAACCACTAGCGCTCCTGCACCGACCCTCGCCACCCCTCCGGTCCCCGCAGCAGTGAGCCTCGATTGGCGGATTGCGGACAAACTGTTGATTTCAGAGCGGCTTTCGATGTGAAGGTCGGGCAGGAGAGCGCGAGCATCGTTGCCGAAACGCGCTCGCCGAACGTGGACGACAGCTCGGCAAAATCATGGCACCGCCGCCCGAGCTGCTCCCTGTTCAGCAAACTCGGTTTACAAAAAGGGACTCGTGGGTCGTCTTGCCCCGTCCGGAGTCCCGCAAAACGGAACTCCGCCGGCAACAAATACGCGCGCACGACTTACGGACGCGAAGTTATTCGTCGTGAAAACGGACCGTCTCGGCAACCGCGGCGCGGCTGGTGCGGTAGGAGTTCGCCTTGTGACCGAGATCGGGATAACCGAACGAGATGCCGCAGACCACCTTGCGGTCGTCACCTAATCCGAAATGCTGCCGCACCACGTCGGAATGAAATGCCAGCGCCGCCTGCGGCACGGTGGCGATGCCGAGCGCCTGCGCCGCCAGCATGAAGCTCGTGACGTAGCCACCGCAGTCGATCGCGCCGTAGGTGCCGAGCGCCTCGTCGCTGTGGATGATCGCCACATGCGGCGCGCCGAAGAAGTTGTAGTTCTCCAGCGCCTGCCGGGCATAGCCGGCCTTGTCGCCGCGCGGGATGTCGAGCGCGTTGTAGAGCTGGAAACCACTCTCGCGCCGCCGGTCCAGATAGACGCCGGTGTATTCGCGCGGAAACGGGAAGTCGCCTGACGCCGGCTTGCCGCTGGAGGCCGCCGCATACATCACCTTCCGGAAAGCCTCAGTCGCCGGGCCCGACGTGATCTCGACCAGCCAGGGCTGGCTGTTGCACCAGGACGCGGTTTTCTGCGCCGCCGCCAGGATGCGCGCGATGGTGGCGCGCGGCACGGGCTCCGCGCGGAAGCTGCGGCAGGAGAAGCGCGAGGCCATCAGCTCTTCGAGAATGGTGATGGGATCTTGCTCTGACTTTGGCGCCGCTGATGACATGACAATCTTCCATACAGTTCGACCGGAGGCGCTCGCGTTGTGCTCGCCCTCCACACCCCGCCATTCCGGGGGCGGTCGCCGCGGCGACCGCCCCCGGAATCTCGACATTGTTCAGAATAAACCCAAGCCGACATCGAGATTCCGGCTTCAAGGCCTGCGGCCTTGCCCCGGAATGACAGTCGTCGTGATGCCGTGGATTAGCTCCGCCCCTTGGCCGGCACCTTGTTGAACGGCACGTCCTTGTCGACACGGATATCGCCGGGCAGGCCGAGCACGCGCTCGGCGATGATGTTGCGCAGGATCTCGTCGGTGCCGCCGGCGATGCGCATCGAGGGCGAGGTCAGCAGCATCTGCTGAAACTGGCCCTGCGTCACCGCCTCGTCCGCGCCGGTCAGCACGCCGGCGCCGCCTTCGAGATCCATCGCGTAGGTTGCGATATCCTGCAGCATGACGCCGGCGACCAGCTTGCCGATGGAATTCTCAGGTCCCGGCCGCTCGCCCTTGGACAGCGCCGAGATCGCGCGATAGCTCGTGTATTTCAGCCCGCTGGCCTTGACCGCCCACGACGCCAGTTTCGAGCGCGTGGCGCGATCGTCGATGGCGAGTCCGCTCTCGGTCATCAGATTGGCGCAGAACTCGAACATCTCCGGGAAGCCGGTGGCGAGCCGCGCGCCGATCGACATGCGCTCGTTCATCAAGGTGGTCAGCGACACGTTCCAGCCGTCGCCGACCGCGCCGAGCCGCTGGCTATCCGGGATCACCACGTCGGTGAAATAGACCTCGTTGAACTCCTGCATGCCGTTGGCCTGCTTGATCGGGCGGACCTCGACGCCCGGACTCTTCATGTCCAGGAAGAACATCGTCAGGCCCTTGTGCTTGGGCACGGTGGGATCGGTGCGCGTGATCAACAGGCCATAGTCGGAATAGTGCGCGCCCGAGGTCCAGATCTTCTGGCCGTTGATGAGCCAGTCGTCGCCGCGCTTCTCGGCGCGGGTGCGCAGACCCGCGACGTCGGAGCCGCCCGCCGGCTCGGAGAACAGCTGGCACCAGATCTCCTCGCCGGAAGCGAGCTTGGGCAGATAGCGCCGCTTGTGGTCCTCACTGCCATAGGCCATCACGGTCGGGCCGCACATGCCCTCGCCGATCTGGAACGGCTGCGTCAGCTTGCCGTAGACGCCCTCCTCCTGCTGCCAGATCACCCGTTCGATCGGGGTCGCGCCACGGCCGCCATACTCCTTCGGCCAGTGCAGGCATGCCCAGCCGGCCGCGGACTTCTTCTTCTGCCAGGCCTTGCCGACCTCGACGATGTCGGCGTGCTTGAGCCGGATGCGGCCGAGCGAGGAGCTCGCCAGTTCCTCCTCCAGCTCCTTCGGCGCGTTGGCGGCGACCCAGGCGCGCGCGGTGTCGCGAAAGGCGGCTTCCTGCGGGGTATCGTCGAAATTCATGGTCTAACCCTCACTCCCGATGCGTAGGACGGGTTGGCCGAAGGCGTAACCCGCCACTTGATCAGCGTTGTACGAGCTGACGGCGGGTTACGCTGCGCTAACCCGCCCTACGACTGCACGTGTTAGTTTCGTCCCCGGGTCGGCACCTGATTGAACGGCACGTCCTTGTCGACACGGATGTCACCCGGCAACCCGAGCACGCGCTCGGCGATGATGTTGCGCATGATCTCGTCGGTGCCGCCTTCGACGCGGGTGCCGGGCGCGCGCAACAGCATCGCCTGGAATTTTCCGGCGAGCTCAGCCTCCGGGCCGCTCAGCACGCCGGCGGCGCCCTGCAGGTCCAGCGCGTAAGCCGCGACGTCCTGGATCATTGGTCCGGCGACGAGTTTGCCGATCGAGTTCTCCGGACCCGGGCGCTCGCCCTTCGACAGCGCCGAGATGGCACGGATGCTGGTGTATTTCAGTCCGCTCGCCTTCACCGCCCAGTTCGCCAGCTTTGAGCGAACGTTGCGGTCCTCGATCGCGGGCCGATCATCGAGCATGACGTTCGAGCAGAAGTCGAACAGCTCCGGGAAACCGGTGGAGACACCGGCGCCGATCGACATGCGCTCGTTCATCAGCGTTGTCAGCGCGACGTTCCAGCCGTCATTGACGGCGCCGAGCCGTTGCGAGTCCGGGATCACGACGTCGGTGAAATAGACCTCATTGAAATCGGAGTGACCGCTGGCCTGCTTGATCGGCCTGATCTCGACGCCCGGACTCTTCATGTCCAGGAAGAACATGGTGAGCCCCTTGTGTTTCGGCACCGTGGGATCGGTGCGCGTCAGCAGGATGCCGTAGTCGGAGTAATGCGCGCCGGATGTCCAGATCTTCTGGCCGTTGATCACCCAGTCGTCGCCACGCTTCTCGGCGCGGGTGCGCAGGCCAGCGACGTCGGAGCCGCCGGCCGGCTCGGAGAACAGCTGGCACCAGACCTTCTCTCCCGACGCGAGCGGCGGCAGATATTCACGCTTATGCTGCTCGGAGGCGTAGGCCATCATGGTGGGGCCGCACATGCCATGACCGATGATGAACATGCCGGAGAGCTTGCCGTAAGGCCCCTCCTCCTGCTGCCAGATCACGCGCTCGATCGGCGAGGCGCCGCGGCCGCCATAGTCTTTCGGCCAATGCAGGCAGGCCCAGCCGGCCTCCGCCTTCTTCTTCTGCCAAGCCTTGGCGACGTCGAGGATATTGGCGTCCTTCAGCGCGACGCGGCCGAGCGAGGAGGCGCGCAGCTCGTCCTCATACTGCTTTGGCGCATTGGCCGCGATCCAGGCGCGGGCTTCGGCGCGAAATGCAGCCTCCTGCGGGGTGTCATCGAAGTTCATGGTCAAACCCTGCTTTCGTAGGGTGGGCAAAGGCGCAGCGCGCCGTGCCCACCGTTGCAATCACATGACGCGATGGTGGGCACGCTTCGCTTTGCCCACCCTACGAGTTCTCACCTTGCCTCACGCCGCATTGCGCTTGCGCATGCGGTCGATCAGCTGGTCCTCCCAATAGGACAGACTGCCGAGACCGAGCGCGAGCGCATTGGCGCGGCGGTAGTACATGTGGCAGTCGAACTCCCAGGTGAAGCCCATGCCGCCATGGACCTGGATGTTGTTCTTGGCGCAGTGCTGATAGGCCTGCGTCGCGCTGATGCGCGCCGAGGCCGCGGCCTCCGGCAGCTCCGGAGCGTTGGTCGAGAGCGCCCAGGCGCCGTAATAGGAATTCGAGCGCGCCAGGGTCGCGGACACATACATGTCGGCCAGCATGTGCTTGACCGCCTGGAACGAGCCGATCGGCCGGCCGAAGGCGATACGGTCGAGCGCGTAGTCGCGGCCCATCTCCAGCGCGCGGTCGGAGCCGCCGACCTGCTCGAAGGCGGTGAGCACCGCGGCGCGATCGAGCACCTGGGTGATGATGCTCCAGCCCTCGCCGGCGGCGCCGAGCGGCTCCGCCCTGCAGTTCTTGAAGGTGAGCTCGGCCTGGCCGCGGGTCGGATCGAGATTGGTCAGCGCCTTCGCTTCGACACCGCCCGCCCTGGTGTCGACCAGGAACAGCGAGATGTCGCTGTCGCGGCCGGTCGAGCCGGTACGCGCGGCAACGATGATGAGATCGGCGATGGCGCCGTCGGCGACCGGCTTCTTGGTGCCGTTGAGCACGCCGTTGGCGGCCTCACACTTGATCGCTTTCGGCGACGGATTACCGGTGCCCTCGAACAGCGCCAGCGTGCCGATTGCCTCGCCGCTCGCTATTTTCGGCAGCCAGGTCTGCTTCTGCGCATCGCTGCCAGCCAGCATCAGCGCTTCGGCGGCGAGATAGACCGTGGACGAGAACGGCA
Organism: Bradyrhizobium sp. SZCCHNR1051; assembly: GCF_032489615.1. Taxonomy (NCBI): domain Bacteria; kingdom Pseudomonadati; phylum Pseudomonadota; class Alphaproteobacteria; order Hyphomicrobiales; family Nitrobacteraceae; genus Bradyrhizobium; species Bradyrhizobium sp. SZCCHNR1051. The sequence goes on from NZ_JAUEYJ010000038.1 coordinate 21,310, forward strand.
CCGGCGCCAGCGCGCGGCCGACCTCCTCGGCGATCACACAGAGCTCGAGATGTCCGGCGCCCGCGCCGCCATATTCTTCCGGAATGGCCACGCCGAGGAAGCCCATCTCGGCAAAGCCCTTCCACAGCGCGCGGTCGTATGGCTCCTTGCCGTCGAGCACGACACGCACCGCCTTGGGCGGACACTTCTCGGCGAGGAACTTCCGCGCCTGGTCCCGCAGCTGCTTCTGGTCGTCGGAGAAATCGAAGTTCATGGCCTCACCTGCTTCCTGATCGTCATTCCGGGGCGATGCGCAGCATCGAACCCGGAATCTCGATCTGATTTATCTCTGGATTCCGGGTTCACTCGCTGCGCGAGTGCCCCGGAATGACGGTTTCAAAATGCGTCATCACAGCACGATCACGTCGCTGTCGGGCTCGGCCGCATAGAGCCGCTCGACCAGCGCGGCGCGGCGTTCGAGACCGGCGCGCTGGTTGATGTAGCCCTTGTCGGTCAGCTCATGGCCATCGATCGAGGGCGGCTCGACCATCAACATGGCGCGGCCGATGCGCCGGCTGGTCGCGCCCTCGCACACTCTATTATGGGCTTCGAGACCGCGGCGGACGCAGTCGATGACGGCCGGATGCTTCACCACGTCCTCGAACGTCGCATTGGGATCACCGACCAACTGGCGGCAGGCGTGCAGATTGGGCCAGGCCAGGAGACCGACATATTCGCGGTCCTGCCCCGTCACCAGCGCATCGTGGATCGCCGGCGTTGCGGCTGCGATCGCATCGGTGCGCAGCGAGCCGACATGGACGAAGGTGCCCGTCGTGAGCTTGAAATCCTCGACCACGCGGCCGGCGAAGATGATGCCTTGCGCCGGGTCATTGGGATCGACGAACACGCCGGCATCGCCGATGCAGTAGAACCCTTCCTCGTCGAACGCCTTCTTCGTCAGCTCGGGCTGACCGAAATAGCCGGGCATCACGTTGATGCCGCGCAGGCGCAGCTCGTACTTGTCGTCGGTCGGCACCATCTTCAGCTCGACGCCGGGGAACGGCAGGCCGATGAGGCCGACCCGCTCGGTGTTCCAATAGGTGCCGGTCGAGGTCGGCGCCGTCTCAGTCGAGCCCCAGCCGGTGTAGAACACGATGCGCTCGCCCGTGGTCTTCACCGCCAGCGCCTGCATCCGCTCATAGAGATCGTCAGGCAGCCGCGCGCCGCCATAGGCCATGATGCCCAGATCCTTGAAGAAGGAGCGGCACAGCGCGTCGTCCTTTTCCATCGCCGCCGCGAGCGCCGCATAGCCGGCGGGGACGTTGGCGTAATAGGTCGGCGAGACCTCGCGCAGGTTCCGGATGGTTTCGTCGAACATGCCGGGCATCGGCCGGCCGTCATCGATGTAAAGCGTGCCGCCCTCGATCAAGAGCGGATTGAACAGCGCGTTGCCGCCCATGGTGTGATTCCACGGCATCCAGTCGAGCACGGTGGAGATCGGCGCCTCCGGTCCGCGCGGGCGCGTCTGCATCATCATCGCCGCGTTGGCGCACATCATGCGCTGGGTGTTGATGACCGCCTTGGGCATGCCGGTCGAGCCGGAGGTGAACAAGAGCTTGCCGACGGTATCCGGCGTGATCTGCGCGATCGAGGCATCGACCTCGCCGGTGACCGGCGTCGCGGCGAGATCGGCGAAGCTGACGCTGGGGATGCCCTCGCACGGACGCGCGACATGAATGACGGTGACGCCGTCGAGATCGAGCGCCTTCAACGCCTTCTCGAAGGTCGGGCCGTCCTGCACCATGACAACGCCCGGCTTCACCAGCCCGAACAGATATTTCAGCTTGAGATGATCGTGGCTCATCAACGAATAGGCCGGCGACACCGGAGCGGCCGGCGAACGGGCCTGCATCGCAGCCATGGTGATGAGCGCATGCTCGATCGAATTGCCGGAGAGGATCGCGACCGGGCGGCCGTCGAGTTTCAGATTGAGCAGACCCTGCGTCAGCCCGTCGACGGTCCGTTTCGCCTCGGCATAGGACAGCTTGCGCCAACGTCGATCGGGGCCGCCGCGTTGCGCGAGCCAGGTCCGCGTCGGCGTCTCCTTGGCCCAGCGGGCGAGCGGCGCCGCCAAATGCGGCTCATAGGCCTGCAACGGAATGCGCGACTTGATGACGATGACGCCGTCACCGCGCCTGATGACGTCGATGTCGCGCGCCAGCCAGTTGACGTTGCGGAATGCCGGCTTCTCCAGCACCTTCGCTGCCGTCCCGTCCATTTTGCGTCTCCCGAAATATCGTCCTTTGCGGATCTTGATATCTACCGGTTGGTATAGACCGGCTTTCGCTTCTCGAGGAAGGCTTGAATGCCCTCCTTGAAATCCTCCGAGCGGCTGCACAGCACCTGATTGCGATCCTCCATCGCGATGACGGCCTCGATCGACGACGCATCGACGCTCATGTTGAGGCATTCCTTCGACAGTCGAAGACCGACCGGCGATGCGGTCATCATCGCCTCGACGAAGGGCGCGGCCGCGCTGTCGAGCATGTCGTCCTCGACGATCTCCGACACCAGCCCAACCATCAGCGCGCGCTCGGCGCCGATGAAGCGGCCGGTGAGGATCAGTTCTGAGGCGACGGAGACGCCGACGAGGCGAGGCAAAAAGTAGCTGGTGCCGATGTCGCAGCCCCCTAAGCCAAGCTTGATGAAGGCGCAGTTCATCCGCGCCGAGCGCGACGCGATGCGGATGTCGGCCGCGAGCGCCAGGGCGAAGCCGCCGCCGGCGGCTGCGCCCTGCACCAGCGCAATGATCGGCTGCGGACAGCGCCGCATCAGCATCACGATATCGGCGATGCGCCGCTGCGAATCCAAGGACTCGGTGACGCCAGGGGGCTCATTGACACCGCCGCGCCGCTGCATCGCGGCTTTCAGATCGAGCCCGGCGCAGAAGTTCTTGCCGGCGCCCTTCAGCACGACGACCCGCGTGGTACGATTGCGCTGCAGGCTTTCGAAATAGGCATTGAGCGCGTCGATCAGCGCCGGATCGAGCGCGTTGAGGCTGTCCGGACGGTTGAGCGTCACCCGGTCGACACCATTGTCGTGCTCGATCAGCAGCGGTTGGGACATGACGCGCGCTCCACCCTTAGTATCATCCCGGCGTACGCCGGGATCCATAGCCACCGGCTTGTGTTGTACCTACGCGGCGTCTGCCAGATTGCCTGTTTCAGACGCCGCGGAGCATGGGTCCCGGCGCAAGGCCGGGACGACAGCGGAGCTTGCCGCTAGCGCGGCGCCATGCGAATGGCACCGTCGAGGCGGATGGTCTCGCCGTTCAGCATCGGGTTCTCGACGATGTGGACGGCGAGGTTGCCGTATTCCGAGGCGTCGCCAAGACGGGCCGGATGCGGCACCTGGGCGCCGAGGCTCTTGCGCGCCTCCTCGTTCAGGCCCATCAGCAGCGGCGTCAGGAACAGGCCCGGCGCGATGGTGTTGACGCGGATCTTCTGGCTGGCGAGGTCGCGCGCGGCCGGCAAGGTCAGGCCGACGACGCCGCCCTTCGAGGCCGAATAGGCGATCTGGCCGATCTGGCCTTCATAGGCCGCGACGCTGGCCGTGTTGATGATGACGCCACGCTCCTCGCCGACCGGCTCGGCGGTGACGAGGCGCTCAGCAAACAGCCGCAGCACGTTGAAGGTGCCGATCAGGTTGACGTTGATGATGCGGGCGAACTTCGCGAGCGGATAGACGCCGTCCTTGCCGACGATGCGCTGCGAGCCGCCGATGCCGGCGCAGTTGACCAGCACGCGGGCGACGCCATGCGCCGCCTCGGCCTTGGCGAGGCCGGCCTTGACCTGCTCCTCGTCGGTCACGTCGGCATGAACAGCGACGCCCTTCAGCTCGGCAGCGACCTTCTCCGCGTTCTCCTTGCTCTGGTCGAGCACGGCGATCTTGGCGCCCTTGGCAGCCATGGCGCGCGCCGTGGCGGCGCCCAGGCCCGAGCCACCGCCGGTGATGAGAACGGCAACGTTGTTCAACTGCATGATGCGCTTCCTCCTTGGACGTTTTTTGTTTGCGAATAGCAAATGGGGAGTAGCGAATAGGGCGAACCTCTATTCGCTACTCCCTATTCGCCATTCGCCCTCTTCAATATTCCGCCGCAGATCAGCGCCTCCATGTGGGCGATGTACTGACGGCAGACATCATCGGTGACCGGGCCGACGCCGATCGCGCGCGACATCGCGTGGCGGCCGAAGAACAGATGATCGCAGGCGCCGATCAGGCTGGTATAGAACAGCACCGGATCCACGGCGCGGAACTCGCCCTTGGCGACGCCCTCCTCGATCAGCCGGCGATGGAAATCCAACAGCGGCGCGACGAAGAACTTCGACACTTCATCCGCGGCTTCGGCGCTGCTCTCGTGCAGCAGATAGTGGATCAGCCGGTTCATGTAGGGAAACCGGTGATAGGCGCGGATGATGCCGCTGATGTGCAGCTTGAGCTTGGCCGTCGGCGCAAGCGGCTGCGCCAGCAGATAATCGAGATTGGCGACCTCGGTCGCAGCATCGCGGGCGAGCAGCGCCAGCAGCAGCCCGTCCTTGTTGCCGAAATGATATTTGACCAGGGCGGCGTTGGCGCCGGACTTCTGGGCGATGTCGCTGAGCGAAATTTCGATCGAGGACCTCTGAATCATCAGCTCGCTCGCTGCGTCCAGCAGCTTCTCCGCGGTGGCATTCCGTCCCGCGGGAAGCTTTTCCGGCACGCTGTTCTGGAGCTGAGGTCCCAAGGCGCATCTCGCAATTGATCGCGGCAGATAAGCCGAAGCCGGAGTTGATCTCAAGAGTTAATTGATCGATTGACTAACCGACATTGGAGCATTTAAATCGCGCGCAATCACGAACACCAAGTCTAGGGAGGACACGTCATGGCGGAAGCCTACATCGTCGCGGCCGCACGCACGGCCGGCGGCCGCAAGGGTGGCCGTCTGGCCGGCTGGCATCCGGCCGATCTCGCCGCGAAGGTGCTGGATACGCTGGTCGAGCGCTCCGGCGCCGCGCCGGACCAAGTCGAGGACGTGATCATGGGCTGCGTCATGCAGACCGGCGAGCAGTCCACCAACATCGCGCGCAATGCGGTGCTGGCGTCGAAGCTGCCGGAGAGCGTGCCCGGCACCTCGATCGACCGGCAGTGCGGCTCGTCGCAGCAGGCGCTGCATTTCGCCGCGCAGGCGGTGATGTCGGGCGCGATGGATGTCGTGATCGCCGCCGGCGTGGAATCCATGACACGGGTGCCGATGGGCCTGTCATCGACCCTGCCGGCGAAGAACGGCTTCGGGCACTACAAGAGCCCTGGCATCGAGAGCCGCTATCCGAACATCCAGTTCAGCCAGTTCACCGGCGCGGAAATGATGGCGGAGAAGTACGGTCTCTCCAAGGATGAGCTCGACGAATACGCCTATAACAGCCATCAGCGCGCGATTGCCGCCACGCAAGCAGGCCACTTCAAGGACGAGATCATCCCGCTCGAGATCACCCGTGCCGACGGCTCGACCGACACCCACCACATCGACGAGGGCATCCGCTTCGACGTCAGCCTCGACGGCATCAGAAACGTCAAGCTGATCGCCGAGAACGGCAAGCTGACGGCGGCCACGGCCAGCCAGATCTGCGACGGCGCGTCCGGCGTCATGGTCGTCAACGAGCGCGGCCTGAAGTCGCTCGGCGTCAAGCCGCTGGCCCGCGTCCACCACATGACCATGATGGGCGGCGACCCCGTCATCATGCTGGAGGCGCCGTTGCCGGCGACACAGCGCGCGCTGCAGAAGGCCGGCATGTCGATCGACGACATCGATCTTTACGAGGTCAACGAGGCCTTCGCATCGGTGCCGACCGCGTGGCTGAAGGCAACCCGCGCGGATCCTGACAGGCTCAACGTCAATGGCGGCGCCATCGCGCTCGGCCATCCGCTCGGCGGCTCCGGCACCAAGCTGATGACCACGCTGCTGCATGCGCTGAAGGCCCGCAACAAGCGCTATGGGTTGCAGACGATGTGCGAAGGCGGCGGCATGGCGAACGTGACGATCGTGGAGCGGCTGTAGTCCTCGCTACAGCAATGGTGTCGTCCCGGCCTTGCGCCGGGACCCATACTCCCACGTGTTCGTGGTCGAGCTGAGCTGGAGTTCCAGCTCGCTTCCCAATTTCATTCGGTGGTTATGGGTCCCCGCCTTCGCGGGGACGACAGCCATCCTGATCAAGCGGTGTGCCCTCATGACCCACCCCTCCATCCACGCCCGAAGCCATCCCGACAAGATCGCCTATCAGATGGCGGGGACCGGCAAGGCCATCACCTATCGCGAGCTCGACGAGCTCTCCAACCAGGGCGCGCAGCTGTTCCGCGCGCTGGGGCTGAAGGCCGGCGACCACATCGCGTTCCTGATGGAGAACCGGCTCGCCTTCATGGAGATCGCCTGGGCTGCGCAGCGTTCCGGCCTCTACTACACCGCCATCAGCCGCTATCTCACCAAGGACGAGATCGCCTACATCATCAAGGATTGCGGCGCCAAGGTCTTCATTACCTCGCCGAAATGCGCCGAGCAGGTGCGCGACCTCGTGACCGGTGCCGCGGACGGCCCGCTGTTCTTCATGGTCGACGAGCCCGAGCCCGGCTTCCGCTCCTGGGACAAGGAGGCCGGCGCGCAGCCGACGACGCCGATTGCCGACCAGGTCGCCGGCTACGACATGCTGTATTCGTCGGGCACCACGGGACGGCCGAAGGGCATCAAGAAGGATTTCGAAGGCAATCCGATCGATCAGCCGAACCAGTTCCTGCGCGTGCTCTGCGCCGACATGTGCGGCATAAACGCCGACAGCATCTATCTGTCGCCGGCACCGCTCTATCATGCAGCGCCGCTGCGCTTCAACATGATGGTATCCGTGCTCGGCGGCACCTCGATCATCATGGAGCATTTCGACGCCGAGGAGTTCCTGAAGCTCGTCGAGACATACAAGGTCACGCAGTCGCAGCTTGTGCCGACCATGTTCGTGCGCATGCTCAAGCTGCCGGGGGACGTCCGCAAGCGCTACGACGTCTCGACCTTGAAGGGTGCGATCCACGCCGCAGCGCCCTGCCCGGTCGACGTCAAGGCGAAGATGATCGACTGGTGGGGCCCGATCCTGATCGAGTACTATGCTGGCTCTGAAGGCAACGGCGTCACCGTGTGCGCCTCGAAACAGTGGCTCGAGCACCGCGGCAGCGTCGGACGCGCCGTGGTGGGCAAGATCAAGATTCTCGGTGAGGACGATCAGGAAATGCCGACCGGCGAGATCGGGTCGGTGTATTTCGCCGATGCGCCGCAGTTCTCCTATCACAACGATCCGGAGAAGACGAAGCGCGCTTATAATGACAAGGGCTGGTCGACCCTCGGCGATGTCGGCTATCTCGATGCCGACGGCTTCCTCTATCTCACCGACCGCAAGTCCTACATGATCATCTCCGGCGGCGTGAACATCTACCCGCAGGAGACCGAGGACGTCCTCATCACCCACCCGGAGGTGGCCGACGTCGCGGTGTTCGGCGTTCCCAACGAGGAGATGGGCGAGGAGGTCAAGGCGGTGGTGCAGCCGCACGACATGGCGCGCGCCGGCAAGGCGCTCGAGGAGCAATTGATCCTGTTCTGCCGCCAGCATCTGTCGCCGATCAAGTGCCCGCGCTCGATCGACTTCGAGCCGGAACTGCCGCGCACGCCGACCGGCAAGCTGGTCAAGCGCCACCTGCGCGAACGCTACTGGCCGAAGAAGGGCGCGGCATAGCTCCAATAACGGTAGCTGTCGTCCCGGCCTTGCGCCGGGACCCATAGCCACCGCAGCCGATGATGCGAAGGGTATAAGCTCCAGCTTGGCGTCACATGAGCGCCTGTGGTTATGGATTCCGGCTCGCGCTCGCTTCGCTCGCTTGGCCGGGACGACGCGAGGAGAGTGCACGCCATGTCCCAGTCCCTTCCTCCGCTTCCCCTCCCATCCACGATCCGCTCGCGCTTCGTCGACGGCATCAACGGCCTGCGCATGCACGTGCTGGAAGCCGGCTTCGAGACGCCCGGCCGCCCCTGTGTGCTGCTGCTACACGGCTTTCCCGAGCTGGCCTATAGCTGGCGCAAGGTGATGCCGGCGTTGGCCGCCGCCGGATATCACGTGCTGGCGCCGGACCAGCGCGGCTATGGCCGCACCACGGGGTGGAGCGCCGACTATGACGACGATCTCGCGCCGTTTCGATTCACCAATCTGGTGCGTGATGCGCTTGGCGTGGTCTATGCATTCGGCCATCGCCATGTCGCTTCTGTCATCGGCCACGACTTCGGCAGCCCCGTCGCGGCGTGGTGCGCGGTGATCCGCCCCGATGTCTTTCGATCGGTCGTGATGATGAGCGCACCGTTCCCGGGGCCACCGGCAGCACCGTTCGACATCGCCGGTCATCCGCTCGCGCCGCAGGAGGATCCCGTGCATCGCGAACTGGCCGCGCTGCCGCGGCCGCGCAAGCACTATCAATGGTACTACGCGACGCGGCAGGCCAATACGGACATGCATCGGGCGCCGCAGGGACTGCATGACTTCCTGCGCGCCTATTACCATCACAAGAGCGCGGACTGGGCGGGCAACGCCCCTTACCCGCTGCAGGCGTGGAGCGCGAGCGAGCTCGCGAAGCTGCCGACCTACTACGTGATGGACCGCGACAAGACGATGGCCGGGACCGTCGCCGAGGAGATGCCCGATGCGGCGACGATCGCGGCGAATCGCTGGCTGCCGGACCATGAGCTCGCTGTCTACACCGCCGAATATGAACGAAACGGCTTCCAGGGCGGACTGCAGTGGTACCGCTGCGGCACGTCCGGCCTATTCGACGCTGAATTGCAGACGTGGTCGGATCTCACCATCGACGTTCCGTCTGCATTCATCTCGGGCCTGCAAGACTGGGGCATCTACCAACGGCCCGACGTGTTTGAGGCGATGCAATCCCGAGTGTGCACCAACATGATACTGTGCGAGCTGATCGATCGCGCCGGTCATTGGGTGCAGCAGGAGCAACATGAACGAGTCAATGAGCTCCTGTTAACGTTCCTGAACAGACTGACAGCCTGATTTCGGACGCCGTTTCGAACTATCAGGCGAATCGAGGAACGAACATTCGGGGTTGACGTTTCTGCATCCGGGCGATGCGCATCAGGAGATGATTTATGGATAAGAAGATCGCAGGCTTGTTGGGCGCGGTCGCCGCTGTCGGCGCGCTCGGCACGGCGCAGGCGTCGGCGGCTCCCGCCCCGACCGATGTCCTGAAGGCCAATTCCTACGCCGACCTGCTCGAGCCGATTCCGAACGCCGCCAAGGTGCTTCAAGCACTCGACGAGCAGGGACCGCCGACGGCCGAGCCGAAGGTTCAACTCGCGCAATGGTACCATCACCACCATCATCATCACCATCACCACCATGGCTACTGGCGCGGCTATGGCTATGGCTATGGCTACGGCTACGGTCCGCGCGTCTACGTGGTGCCGCCGCGGCGCTGGTATCACCACCATCACCATCATCACCACCATCACTGGTACTACGATCGCTACTGATCGCATCGCGATGATGGTTTGACGGGGCGCCGGCCGCGAGGTCGGCGCCTCTTTCATGTCTGCAGGGCGTCCTCACGATTTGCGCGCCTTCTCCTTCGCGGCGCGATGCAGGTGGCGGTAGGTGCCGTCGAACACCGTATCGGTGCTCGACACCCATTCGGTGTCCTTGGCGAGGACCGGCCGGCTGGCATGGATCCGGCGTGACTGCAGCTCGCGTTCCGCCGCCTCGTCGGGGCTCATCGGCTCGACCGTGAAGTTCGCCTCCTCGGGAATCACGATCACCTGCGCGAACGGCTCGCCGGGGCGGAAGATGTGGGTCCGGCCCTCGGCAGGCGCCTTGAACACGCAGAAGAACAGCATCGGCCAGAAACTGCGCACCAGCGCCGGCACGGCGATCGGGCAGGTATCGGTGCGGTCGGTGTAGAATCGCGGATGCGGCTCGGTCCGGATCGCAAAGCCGTTGGGCACCTTGAGATCGAGCAGGATCTGGTAGGTGTAGAAGGCATCGCCGAAATTGCGGAATGGCGGCCATTGCAGGCTCGGGCTCGGCGGCTCGCCCCAGTCGCCGGACAGCTCCAGCTTGCCGTCGCGCGTGGTGACCTGCAGCTCGAAGTCGTAGGGATAAAACAGCTCGATGCCATATTGCGCACCTTCCGAGAATGGTACGCAATGCCAGACCTGCTCATGCGAGCCATTCGCGCGTGGCTGGCGTTCGCCCGCCCAGCCCGGGATGTCCATCCGGGTGCGGCGCGGCGCCAACCCTGGATCGTTGAGCCGATATTTGACGCTATCCATTGGAACTCCTTAGGTGGCTGAGCGGAACGCGAACGACGGACTATCCTCGCAGTTCCATGACTGGAGCTTGAATGCGACGTCACGAAAGGGTTTCGCGACCAATCTGCGGCCGGAGTTTGACCGCGGTGCAGCAAATCCATATAGACTTTAGAAACGTTCTAAATACTCGAATGTTGAGAGCGAAAGATCCGGGGACCTTGGAATGAAGAACTTCGCCGACCTCACCGAGCGCGAGATCCTGGCAATCGCGATCTCTGCCGAAGAGGAAGACGGCCGCATCTATATGAGCTTCGCGGAGGATCTGGCGGAACGCTATCCGGATTCGGCCAAGCTGTTCGAGCAGATGGCCGAGGAGGAGAAGGGCCACCGCCACATGCTGCTCGAGCTCTATGAGGAGCGCTTCGGCAAGAACCTGCCGCCGATCCGGCGCGAGAACGTCAAGGGCTTCATGCAGCGCCGGCCGATCTGGCTGACCAAGAACCTGTCGCTCGACGCCATCCGCCGCGAGGTCGGCACGATGGAGTTCGAGGCCGAGCGCTTCTACGCCAAGGCCGCCGAGCAGGCCAAGGACGTCGGCGTGCGCCGGCTGCTCGGCGATCTCGCCGAGGCCGAGAAGGGCCATGAGAAGGTCGCGGCGAAACTGACCGACAAGATCCTCAGCCCGGACGTCCGGCACAAGGAGGACGAGACGCGGCGGCGCGTGTTCGTGCTGCAATATGTCCAGCCCGGTCTCGCCGGCCTGATGGACGGCTCGGTCTCGACGCTGGCGCCGCTGTTCGCCGCCGCCTTCGCCACACATCAGAACTTCCAGACCTTCCTGGTCGGTCTCGCCGCCTCGATCGGTGCCGGCATCAGCATGGGCTTCGCCGAGGCGCTGTCCGACGACGGCTCGCTGACGGGCCGCGGCTCGCCGTGGCTGCGCGGCGCCGTGTGCGGCGCGATGACGACGCTCGGCGGATTGGGGCACACGATGCCCTATCTCGTCCCGGACTCCTGGACCAACGCGTTCTGGATTGCGACCGCGATCGCCAGTCTCGTCGTATTCTTCGAGCTGTGGGCGATCGCCTACATCCGCGCGCGCTACATGGACACGCCGTTCCTGCAGGCGGTGTTCCAGATCGTGCTCGGCGGCATCATCGTGCTCGGCGTCGGAATTCTCATAGGAGCGGCCTAGCATCCGCACCCCGGCGTCTTGCGAAACGTCCAGCCGCGAGGCTGATGGCGCCAGACCGACCGCAACGGAAAACTCGTCATGACGCCACGCTTGCATTACGGCACGCCCGCGAAGATCCTGCACTGGCTGGTGGTGGCGCTGCTCGCCATCCAGTATCCGGTCGGCTGGCTGATGCCGGACCTGCACGCGAACACTCCCCCCGGCGCGCCGATGATCCTGCACATCTCGTTCGGTCTCACCATTCTGGCATTGATCGCCGTGCGCTTCGTCTGGCGGCTCACCCATCCGGTCGCACCGGAGAGCTCGCTGCCGCCCTGGCAGCGGCTGAGCTCGGAGGTCGTGCACTGGATGCTCTATGCGATGGTGCTGGCGAGCACCATCACCGGCTGGCTGTTCGCCTCCTTCCGCGGCTGGAGCGTGTCGTTCTTCCACCTGCTTCCGTTGCCGATGCTGGCCGCGCGCAACCCGGCCGGTAACCGCGCCATCGACGGGCTGCACCAGGCCTCCGAATGGCTGCTGCTGATCCTGATCGTCGTTCACGTCGCCGCCGCACTCGCGCACGTCTTCATCTATCGCGACCGCGTCATGCAGCGGATGCTGCCGGGCTAGAGGATAGTCCGCAATTTTGGTCAAGCGATCGCCATCCGCATCGGTTAAGACTCCCGGCAAACATCGCACCGGGAGGATCGACCTTGGCCGCACCGCAATGGACGTTCGCAACCGCCGTCGACACGGCGAAGGCATTGGCAGATCGTCAGATCTCGTCGGTGGAGCTGACCAGGCTCGCCATCGACCGCATCGAACGTCATGACTCCGAGATCAACGCCGTCTGCGTGCGCGATTTCGAGCGCGCGCTCGCTGCCGCTGACGTCGCCGACGCGGCGCTGGCGCGCGGCGAACGGCGGCCCCTGCTCGGCCTTCCGCTCACGGTGAAGGAATCCTACAACGTCGCCGGCCTGCCGACGACATGGGGTTTTCCGCAGCATAGGGATTTCATCGCGGCCGAGGATGCGCTGACGGTGAAGCGCGTGAAGGATGCCGGCGGCATCGTGCTCGGCAAGACCAACGTGCCGCTCGGGCTCGGCGACTGGCAGAGCTACAACGACATCTACGGCACCACCAACAATCCCTACGATCTCGGCCGCACGCCAGGCGGTTCGTCCGGCGGATCGGCCGCGGCACTGGCGGCCGGCTACGGCTCGCTGTCGCTCGGATCCGATATCGGCGGCTCGCTCCGGGTCCCCGCGTTTCATTGTGGCGTCACCGCGCACAAGCCGACCTACGGCCTCGCGGCCTCGCGCGGCCACACGCCACCGCCGTTTCAGCCGCTGCCGGGCGAGGCGGACCTCGCCGTCGTCGGCCCGATGGCCCGCTCGGCCGCTGATCTGTCGCTGCTGCTCGATGTGATCGCAGGCCCCGACCCGCTCGAAGCCGGCAAGGCGTTTCGCCTCGACCTGCCGCCGCCGCGTCACGGTCGCCTGCAGGATTTCCGCGTGCTGGTGGTCGCGAGCGATCCGCTGCTGCCGACCAACAGCGCCGTGCGCGGCGCGATCGAGCGGCTGGCGGCCGACCTCGCGCGGGCCGGCGTCAGCGTCACGACGGAGAGCCCGCTGCTGCCGGACTTCGCCGCATCGAGCCGGCTCTACATGCGCATGCTGCTGGGCTTCATCGGCGCCACCATGCCGGCGGAGGTCCACGCCGGCGCCAGCCACGCGGCCGCGCAATTGCCGAAGGAGGCAGCGAGCCTCGCGGCGGAGCGGCTGCGCGGCATCGCGCTCAGCCATCGCGACTGGGTGCAGGCCGGCGGGGCGCGGGCACGGCTGCGCGCGCAATGGCGAACGCTGTTCGAGCAGTTCGATGCCGTGATTTGCCCGATCATGCCGACGCCGGCCTATCCGCACGACCATTCGGCCGACCAGGAGCAGCGCCGCATCAGCATCGACGGCGTCGAGCACTGCTACACCGATCAGCTCGCCTGGCCGGGCATCGCCACCTTGCCCGGACTGCCCGCCACCGCGATTCCGCTTGGGCTTGCCGACGGCCTGCCGGTCGGGGTGCAGATCGTCGGTCCGTACTTCGAGGACCGCACGCCGCTCAAGCTCGCCGAGCTGATCGAGCGCGAGTTCGGCGGCTTCGTCCCGCCGCCGCGGTTTGTGGACTAGTTAGCGATCGGACTTCTTCAACAACGCCTCGCCAGATTCCGCCGTCGTCCTACATCGTCATGGCGGGGCTTGACCCGGCCATCCATCTTCCAGAGAGGCTGGATGCCCGGGTCAAGCCCACGGCTGTCCGGTTTAGACTGAGTGGACAAGGCGCATGGCGTGGATTCTTCTACGGTCTTGAGCATCGCCAAAT
>NZ_JAUEYJ010000039.1:0-33945 GCF_032489615.1 Bradyrhizobium sp. SZCCHNR1051
CAGATCCAGCGACGGGCGGTTTTGCGAGAACCGCCCGTTCGCGCATTCTGGCAGATCTGGCGTACACAAGGGGCGTATCGCGGTCGTCACGGACGTGGAGCGGGAGGAGCGGTGGACGCGATGGCAGCGCAGCGCATCTTTGCGCCGACGAACGCTGATGTCGCGTACGGTCAAGTCGCGTGGTCCTGGCATCCCGACGCTGATGCCCCCACGGTGGCGCGCCCAAAGCGCGTTGTCGTGCACGGTGACCAGAAAGCCCGGCGCACCGGGGAGCGCGCGAAGCAGCCGTTAAGATCATCGCGCGGGGAATGCCGGTTGCCCGGCGGAACCTGTGGTGACTGCCGCCTGCTTTTTTTCTGCAGGCGGGCCATGGGTTGCGGCCAGCATCCCGGCATTCCCCGCGCCCTCTGCCGTGCGGAGGGCAAGACGAATGGAATCACTCGGACGCAGGATGCGTCGCGAGATCGCGAGATCATGGGTGGATGATGGCGGATGGCGGGAGGCGCTTGTTCGCGAGGCGCCTCAACACACACGTCATCACTCCGGGGCGCGCGGAGCGCGAGTCCGGATCCATATGCCGCAGCAGAACTTATGAAACGAGATGGAGTGACCAGCATGCCTCACATGCCCGCTCTGGATTATGGATGCCGGGCTCGCGCTGCGCGCGCCCCGGCATGACGGTGGAGCGAGGTCATGGCCCATCTCACGGCCGTCATGCCCCGCGCAGGCGGGGCATCCAGTACGCCGCGGCCTTTGGGTCGATCACTGCCGTCCCGGAATACTGGATCGCCCGGCCGAGCCGGGCGATGACGCCGAGCAGGAATTCTCGGCCCGGAAGGCCGCGCGAGGTCGTTGTCTCAAACGCGTCATCGTCTGCATCACAACAGCTTCGCGCTCACGAACAGCGTGCGCACGGCGTTGGTGGCCTGCACCGTCATGATCGCGTTGTCGGCCGCGGCCTGCAGCGCGGCCATGGCCTGGTCGTGCAGCGACTTGAACTCCATCCACTCGACGGCATTGAGGCTGGTGAGAAACTGATGGGCCTGCCCGACCGTCGAAATCACGACTGGCTTGCCGTTCACCTTGATGTTGAAGGTGGTACGCAGACGCGTTTCCGAGTTTGCGGGATCAATCATGGGGACCTTCCGGAAGATGCGACGGGCGTCACCGCCGAGGTCGCGCCGAGGCCCAGCAACAAAACGTCACTCGGTCTTTTGCGCGGTCCGCGTCGGGGTGCCAGCCTCGAGCCCGACGACGACAACGAGTCGGTTGAACTCGCCGTCATCATACGCCTTCAGGAAGCGATCGTAATTCTTGATCGAGACGCAGCCGTTCGAATCACCCTCCGGACCCAGCATATAGGGGTGGGTCAGCAATCCGCTCCGGCCCAGGGTCGATCCTTCCACCACGTTCATGCGCAGGGCGCGCACGCCGTGAAACGGTTTTTCGCGCGGCTTCAGGTCATAGGTGGCGGGCGGGGTCGCGCCAACCATGCGCTGATTGACGTGCTCGGGGTCGTCGC
Source organism: Bradyrhizobium sp. SZCCHNR1051 (assembly GCF_032489615.1). Classification (NCBI taxonomy): domain Bacteria; kingdom Pseudomonadati; phylum Pseudomonadota; class Alphaproteobacteria; order Hyphomicrobiales; family Nitrobacteraceae; genus Bradyrhizobium; species Bradyrhizobium sp. SZCCHNR1051. The sequence goes on from NZ_JAUEYJ010000039.1 coordinate 1,523, forward strand.
GCAGGCTGCCCATGCCGGAATGGGCCTCGAGCCCGATGCCGGACGGCAGATACACCATCCTGGCCTTGATGTCGTACACGGCGGTCTTGTCATAGCCGAGCGCGCCGAGATCGATCCCGGAGCGCACGATGCCGCTATCCGGACCGAGCGAGGCGAACTTGGTCGGGCTCGGCAACAGGTCGGACAGCTTCTGCAGGATGGAGCGATCGTCGACACGTCCGACCGCTTCAGGCGCACTGGCCGAAACCAGGCTGGTCGGCAGGTTGGCGACGGACGGGCGCGGTCGTGGCAGCGGCACGCCCGGTGCAGGCATCGTGACGGTATTGCCCTCCGTCAGCATCGGCCGCCAATCGCTGTTGCTGGGGTCGCGCCCGCCCGAATCGCGCGCTTCCATGCCCTTGACCAGCGCGGCCCGGGCATCGAGCAGTTGGCGGTCGATCGCGCCGCGAAGGGCGAAACGGTCGAGCGCGCGAATCGCGTCTTTTTCCGAATAGGCCGTGGCCGAGGCGGAGGCCGGCGCGAAACGTGTCTCGAAGGTGATGGACGGCGCGCCGGCGGCCGGCAGCGCCGCGGTCGCAAGCGACGTCTCCTCGCTGTTGGCGCCGACCCATGCAGCCGCGCCCGCCGCGATCGCAAGTGCTGCAAGCACGAATGCGATCGCTTCGGAGCGCCCGAAGCGGCCTTGCGACAACAGAACGTCTACGCTTGCTTCACTGGAAGCCATCACGTCCCCGATATACCCCCTTTTTCGGACCACCCAGGAAAGGTGCCCGACCCCAAGGGGTACGATTCGACCCGTCATGACATAGGATGGCAAGAGTGCGGCATAATCTAGACAAACGCCAGCCCAGAGTGCCACGGCGTCCCAGGGGGATCGGGCCCGCCCTGGCGCCGCCATGTCTTCCCAGAACAAGAAATTACCTCGATCATTCAAATATTTGGAGCAGCCAATGAAGGCGGATTGTGATGCTCTCGGCCGATTTGTCGACGCACAGAATTCGATTTATTCGCGTGTGACCGCCGAACTTGCGGCCGGCGCCAAGCAAAGCCACTGGATGTGGTTCGTGTTTCCGCAGGTCGAAGGGCTCGGCCACTCCGCCATGGCCCAGCGCTACGCGATCCGCTCCCGTGCCGAGGCCGAGGCCTATCTGACGCATCCCCTGCTCGGCCCGCGACTGCTCGAATGCACCCGTCTGGTGCTCGCGGTGCAGGGCAAGTCGCTGCGCGACATTCTGGGTGTTCCGGACGATGCCAAATTCCGCTCCTGCATGACGCTGTTCGATTCGATCAGCCCGAACGGGATCTTCGCTCGGGCGCTCGATCGCTATTGCGACGGTGCGCGGGACCCGGCGACGCTCGCGTTTCTGCGGCACCGCACCGCATGAGCACACGGTTACCGCAGGCGCGCATCTCGGCCTCATACGGCCGACACGGCAATGAACCAGCTCTGCCGTGCGGCCGGATTTCGGGTGACAAGCCCGAACAGGAAACTTGATCGCGCCAAGATTTGCGGCTCCCATCCGCCGCGTTGTTTGTCCCAAGGAGACACACTCATGAAGAAGTTTTTCCTGATTGCCGCGCTCGCGACCTTCGCCGCCGGATCTGCCTTCGCCCAAGATAGCTGTGAGACCAAGGCCGTGGGCAAGGACGGCAAAGTGCTGGCCGGAGCCGCCAAGACCTCGTTCATGAAGAAGTGCATGGCCGAGACCTGCGAAACCAAGGCGGTCGGCTCCGACGGCAAGAAGCTCTCCGGCGCGGCCAAGACCAGCTTCATGAAGAAGTGCGAGGCCGGCGGCTGACGCGCTGGCGGCTGACGACACTGGCGCCCCGCCATGATGCTTGGCGGGGCAAAGCCATGCCGGCAGCAAGCGGGCGCGCGCCGAGACCGCCCTGGCGGAGAGCGAGGAGCGTTACCGGACTCTGTTCAACTCGATCGATGAAGGCTTCTGCATCATCGAGTTCTTCGACGAGATGGTGGAGAGCTGAGGAGGACCGGCACGCTATTGAACCGAGGGGAACCCGCAGGACACCACTGCATGTCGCCCGCCCTGGCGGGCCCATGCGAGATCAACATGCTCACCGCATCCGCCCTGCTCTGGACCCGTGTCGCCACCGGCATCTTCGGGTTTCTCGCCCTCAATTCCGGCTACGGACTCTGGCTTCAGCACAAGAAGACCAGCGGCGGCCGCGCCTGGCCGGTCGTCGAGGGGGAGATCGTGGCCTCCGCGGTGTCAGTCGCGGCGACGCATCGGTCGGCAGATGACACCGATGCCAAGCCTGACATTCGCTACCGCTACGAGGTGTTGGGCAAGGGCTACGAAGGTCGCCGCATCCGTTTCGGCAGCCCGAGCCGCGTCACGCGCCTGCAAGCCGACGAGCTCGCCGGCAAATATCCGCAAGGCGCGAAGGTCCGCGTCTTTTACGATCCGAAACGCCCCTCGCAATCGGTGCTCGAGCCCACCAATGCCAGCGGCACGGCGGCGCTTGTGGCGCTGTTCGTCGTGCTGTCGGCCGTGACCGCTGTGTTGGTGGCGCATTCGCTCGCCGGCAAGGTGCTCACGACCGAGGCTGGCGTGCCGTTGTTCGCCTTCCTGATGCCGTTCGCCCTGTTCGGCTTCGGAGCCGTCGCACTCTCCTCCTATTGGAAGCTGCAGCAGGAGCGCCTGGCGAGCCGCTCCTGGCCGACTGCGCCGGGGCGCATCACGCGCTCCGGCGTGACGATGGAGATCACACGACGTGAGGACGATCGCGGACGAGAAACGGAAGAGGAGCGTTTCCGGGTCACGATCGAATACAGCTACACGGTGGATGGTCGCTCTTTCCACAGCACGCATTGGAACTGGGGCTGGACCGCGCTGCATTCCGACAGGTCGAGCGCTGAAGCCGTCGCCGCCAAATACCCGGTCAACACCGACGTCACCGTCTACTACGATCCGATACAGCCCGAGACGGCCGTGCTCGATCCCACAAACAAGAGCGGCGTCGCGGCGCCGCTCTGGGTCGGCATCTTCCTGATCGCGATCGGCGCGCTGTTCCTGTACGTCTTCACCCACGTCCAGATGAGCTAGCCGGGGATGATGCGAACAAAGCGCAAGCAGAGCACGAGCGACGAGTATGGCCGCGTCGTCAGCTGCGCAGGCCCGGCGCTTCGTGGCCGCTGCGGGCGACATACTCGGTATAGCCGCCGCCATACTGATGGAGGCCGTCAGGGGTCAGCTCGAGCACGCGGTTGGAGAGCGCGGCGAGGAAATGACGGTCGTGCGAGACGAACAGCATGGTGCCCTCGAAGCTCGACAGGGCCGCGATCAGCATCTCCTTGGTCGCCATGTCCAGATGGTTGGTCGGCTCGTCCAGCACCAGGAAGTTCGGCGGATCGTAGAGCATCTTCGCCATCACGAGCCGCGCCTTCTCGCCCCCCGACAGCACCCGACATCTCTTTTCGACGTCGTCGCCGGAGAAGCCGAAGCAGCCGGCCAGCGCCCGCAGCGAGCCTTGACCAGCTTGCGGAAACGAATGCTCGAGCGACTCGAACACGGTCTCGTCGCCGTCCAGCAGGTCCATCGCATGCTGGGCGAAGTAGCCCATCTTGACGCTGCCCCCGATCGCCACCGAGCCGTCATCGGGCTCGGCGGTGCCGGCAACCAGCTTCAGCAAAGTCGACTTGCCGGCGCCGTTGACGCCCATCACGCACCAGCGCTCGCGGCGCCGGATCATGAAGTCCAGCCCGTCGTAGATGCGGCGGCTGCCATAGCTCTTGGACACGTTCTTCAGCGCCACCACATCCTCGCCCGAACGCGGCGCGGGCAGAAAGTCGAACGCCACGGTCTGGCGCCGCTTCGGCGGCTCGACCCGCTCGATCTTGTCGAGCTTCTTGACCCGGCTCTGCACCTGCGCCGCGTGCGAGGCCCGCGCCTTGAAACGCTCGATGAACTTGATCTCCTTGGCGAGCATCGCCTGCTGGCGCTCATATTGCGCCTGCTGCTGCTTCTCGTTCAACGCCCGCTGCTGCTCGTAGAAATCGTAGTCGCCGGAATAGGTCGTGAGCTGGCCGGCGTCGATCTCGATCACCTTGTTGATGATCCGGTTGATGAACTCGCGGTCGTGCGAGGTCATCAGCAGCGCGCCCTCGTAGCCCTTGAGGAAATGCTCCAGCCAGATCAGGCTCTCGAGATCGAGATGGTTGGACGGCTCGTCGAGCAGCATCACGTCGGGCCGCATCAGGAGAATGCGCGCCAGCGCGACGCGCATCTTCCAGCCGCCGGACAACAGGCCGACGTCCTTGTCCATCATCTCCTCGGAGAAGCCGAGGCCAGCCAGCGCCTCGCGGGCGCGGCTGTCGAGCGCGTAGCCGTCGAGCTCCTCGAACCGCGCCAGCACCTCGCCATAGCGCGCGATGATGTCGTCCATCTCGTCGGCACGGTCCGGATCGGCCATGCCGGCCTCGAGCTCCTTGAGCTCGGCCGCCACCGACGACACCGGCCCGGCGCCGTCCATGACCTCTGCCACCGCGCTGCGACCGGACATCTCGCCGACATCCTGGTTGAAATAGCCGATCGAGACGCCGCGATCGATCGAGACCTGCCCCTCGTCGGGCTGCTCGCGGCCTGAGATCATCCGGAACAGCGTCGTCTTGCCGGCCCCGTTCGGACCGACCAAGCCGATCTTCTCGCCGCGCTGAAGGGCGGCGGAGGCTTCGATGAAGAGAATCTGGTGGCCGACTTGCTTGGAGACGTTATCGAGGCGGATCATGAGGGCTCAGGCGGTGGACAGGTTGCCGCCGCTCTTAGTCGATGCGCGCCGCCGGTGGAAGGCGCAATTTTGCAGCGCAACTCACGCCTCGAGCGGAGCCGGTCAGCGGCCTTGAGGCCGAAAATCCTGGTTGCCGAACGGCTTGTCGGTCGGAATGCGGATCGCGACGTAGCCCCGATCCATCGACGCGTGGCATGCGTTGCATCCCGACGTCAATTCGGTCACGGCGGAAGCGAAGCGCTTGCCATCCTTGGTAGCGATGGCGTCCGAGATCGACTGGATCGGCTGGCCGAGCGTGGTGACGTTGTCCACCGGCAGGCCCGAATAGAAGACCGCAGCGTCAGTCAGGCTCTGCCTCAACTGGGCGAGCTCATAGGACGCGAGATCCCAATTCTTGGACTGTCCCGCGAACCAGAGCTTCGCGTGTCTGACCTGAATCAGATTCATGATGTCGCCGAGCCGCGGCAGATATTGTTCTGCATTTGACTGCGACTGCGCTGCAGCCAGGGAGATGGCCGAACAGGCGACCAGAACGCCTGAAACCCACTTGCGATAGCTCATTCCATGCCCCGCTTCCAAACAAACCGCTACGGAAGACATACCGCTGCGATCGAAACCGGACTTGCGATTGATCAAGGCCAAGGCCGCCTCCGATCGTTCGAGCCCGCCAGACGAATGATCCGCCGAAGCGACTGCCTCGGCGGATCATCATATCAGCCCCCGGCCCCGGGGTGTTGTGTTCGGCGTCTTAGGCTGCGGCTTTCGCGCCGGTCGGAACCATCGCGATCGTCTTCAGGACCTGAGACGCGATCTGGTAGGGGTCGCCCTGGGAGTTCGGACGGCGGTCTTCCAGATAGCCCTTATAGGCGTTGTTCACGAAGGAATGCGGCACACGAATCGAGGCGCCGCGGTCGGCCACACCCCAGCTGAAGGTGTCGATCGAGGCGGTCTCGTGCTTGCCGGTCAGGCGCATGTGGTTGTCCGGACCGTACACCGCGATGTGGTCGGCACGAGCTTCCTTGAAGGCGTCCATCAGCTTCTCGAAATACTCCTTGCCGCCGACTTCGCGCATGTACTTGGTCGAGAAGTTGCAGTGCATGCCCGAACCGTTCCAGTCGGTGTCGCCGAGCGGCTTGCAGTGGAACTCGATGTCGATGCCGTACTTTTCGGTCAGGCGCAGCATCAGGTAGCGGGCCATCCACATCTGGTCAGCAGCCGTGCGCGAGCCCTTGCCGAACACCTGGAATTCCCACTGGCCCTTCGCCACCTCGGCGTTGATGCCTTCGTGGTTGATGCCGGCCGCGAGGCAGAGGTCGAGATGCTCTTCGACGATCTTGCGGGCGACGTCGCCGACGTTCTTGAAGCCGACGCCGGTGTAGTACGGGCCCTGCGGGGCCGGATAGCCGTATTCCGGGAAGCCGAGCGGACGGCCGTCCTTATAGAAGAAGTACTCCTGCTCAAAGCCGAACCACGCGTCTGGATCGTCCAGGATGGTGGCGCGGGCGTTCGACGGATGCGGGGTCTTGCCGTCCGGCATCATCACTTCGCACATCACCAGCACACCGTTGGTGCGGGCGGCGTCGGGATACACGGCAACCGGCTTCAACACGCAGTCGGAGCTATGGCCTTCGGCCTGCATCGTCGACGAGCCGTCGAAGCCCCAAAGAGGCAGCTGTTCCAGGGTCGGAAAAGAGGAAAATTCCTTGATCTGTGTCTTGCCGCGCAAATTCGGCACCGGCTTGTAGCCGTCGAGCCAGATGTACTCGAGCTTGTATTTCGTCATTGAGCCTCTCTGTCTTATCGAAAGGTGGGAGCCCAGCAATCGAAGGCTCCCCGCTTACCCGGCCACGATCGGCCAGCGCACTCTTAAGCATGGAACGTGCCAAATCCCGCGACGTCCCGTCGCATGGACGGAGACCAATCGGGGCGGAGCCGGCGGCGGATTTTGCACGTCAGGGGTGCGGCAAAGCAGCGCGACCGGGATTGCACGGAGCGCATGGCGGAGAAAAGATCCTGTCGAAAACCCGCTTGATTCCTTAGCATTTGCGGCGATGCGCAAGAGAGGCCGAACAAGCCGTCAGCACCTCCCGGACATTTTCGAAAAGACTTGAGCTCCACTTCGCAACCTTTGGTCCAGCCCAAGTGTTGGTCAGCGGCGCGTTGCTGCGGAGGGAGCACAAGAAAAAATGCCTGCAAAACGCGCAACATGTGATTTCGTTTTGATCATGTTGCATTCCCTCCGGGCAGCACTGATATCGAGACTGGTCACCACAAGAGAACGAGTCGGGCGCAACCTGATGTGTGGCCCGCTGGAAGGAGACTGAGGAATGGACACAAATGTGGACGAGGGATCCGCCAGGATCTACCAATTTCCGCGCGGAGGGCGAGCGGGTCTTGCGCCCCGCCAATCCGGATCATCGCCCGCGCCGCTGATCGCGCCGTCGATCCAGCCGACGATCTATAGCGGCAGCTGGTATCATGACGAGGCGATCCAGGAAGCCAAGCCGGCGTGGGATCGCTGATGTCAGACCGTACCGTGACGCCATCACGCCTTTGCTGAAGGGTCGGACCGACAAGGTTCCGGCCCTTTTTCTTGCGCTGCCGTCTGCATGTCTCTCGCCGCTGCTGACGGTCGCCGGCGGACTCGACCTGCCGGGTCAAACAAGCCGCCGTCGTGACCCGTTTCATGGTCTTCCCTGTCCTGTCGAAGGGCTGTGCCTGCGGCGTCGCGTCCGTCGATGAAACGGCGTTTCACATCGAAGCCCGCGTCCCCTAGAACAAGACGATGTCCGCCTATCCACTTCGCCATCTCGGCCTTCACGGCGCCAGCAACTTCAGAGATCTCGGCGGATATCCCAGCAGGGATGGCCGGCACGTGCGATGGCGGCGGCTGTTTCGGTCGAACCATCTCGGACAGCTGACCGAGCCCGACGTCGCGGTCCTGCGGGAGCTCGGCATTCGCGCAGCGTTCGATTTCCGCGGTCGCAACGAGCGCGCGGCCGGCCTCTGCACGATCGCCGAGATCACCGTTCACTCCGTGCCGATCGAGCCGAGCGTCGTGCCGGCGCTGCGGGCCCTGGCGACACGAGGACAGCTCACGACCGACCATGCCTTGGAGCTGATGCGCGAGTCCTACCGCAACTACATCCGCAACTACACGCCGCGCTTCCGCGCGCTGTTCCAGCATGTTCTCAATGAGGACGTCCCGTTGGTGATCCATTGCACGGCCGGCAAGGACCGCACCGGTGTGGCCTGTGCGCTGGTCCTACACGCGCTCGACGTTGCGGATGACGTCATCCTGGAAGACTACCTGCTCACGAACCAGCTCTATCGTCGCGAGACCGCGGCTCACCCAGATCTTCCCGCTGATGTCGTCCAGACGATCGGGATGGTCCAGGCGTCGTTCCTAGCAGCTGCGTTCGACGCCATGCGTGATGATTTCGGCGACGTCGACACCTACCTGCGCGACGGTCTCGGCATCGACGACGCAGCACGGAAGACGTTACAGGAGCGCTATCTCACGCCGTGAGCCGGTGTGGCGCGAATACGCTTGAGCCCGATCAGGCCGCTTCGATATCGGCTGTCTCGGCGGCTTCCATCGCGTCGAGATCGGCAATCACCTCCTCGAATGCGGAAATCGCCTGCTGAACCGCCGCGATCTGCATCAATTCCCAACCGGTCACCGGACCTGCCCGGTTCTGCAGGGCGACCACCAGATCCCGCCGCTGCTCCTTCAGTTGCACCAGCGGCAAACCATGGTCCGGCAGATGTCTCATCATGTCAAAGCTCCAACGCCCCTCAAGCGGCATAGCGACAGGCTAGCGGGCTGCGCTGGCAATCCACTTACGAAAGTCCGGCAAATTTTATCGATCAGGCCAGCGCAACCGGCGCCGTCAGGATGGCGCTGGCCAAAACGTCGCTGATCTTCGCGGTGGCGGCTTCGCTCACATGCAAGCGGTCACCGTGCCCGTCGTCGAGCGCCGACAACGGAATCTGGCCGGCCTCATACCAGCTCTTCATCAAATTCCAGCGCCCGAAGAGGTTGACGTTGGCCGCAGACGTGACCTTCTCGATCCGTCGCTGAATGTCCTCGGCACGCGCCAGCCTGTTCGGCACCGTCACGATCGCAGCCGTGTATTGCAGGTCGATCACGATGACGTCGATGGCCAGCGCCGCCAGCCATCGAACGCCGACGCGCAGCGCTGCCTCGACGTCATCGGGACTGTAGACCTCGGGTCTGTAGGCGGCGTTGGTGCCGACCTGCCAGATGACGAGCGAGGGCTGCTCCGCAATCACGTCGCATTCGAAGCGCGAGAGCTGGTCCGGGGATTCCTGTCCGCCCACACCCCGATTGAGGACGTCGATCATGCAGCCGAAATTGGCCTTGCGCAGCGACTGCTCGATCCGGGCCGGAAAAGCGATGATTCCGTTGGTGCCCGCGGTGGAAGATGAGCCCAGCGCCACGATCCGGGTCTTGCGCTGCGCATCCAGACTCTGTCTGAAACGTCTGATCGGACGAGAAAAACTGGTGGGGACGTCAGGAAATTCGAGAGAGCCTGTTGCGGTCATGGTCACCTCTGACGAACCACGCCTTCTGATTGCAATTCCATGCCCCGGCCGCCCGGCCATTGCAACTCATCGGCAGGATCATAGTATAGCAAGCGGCGCTGTGGGGCGCGTCAACGGAGACCAGGGACGGAATGAACGGAGCAGTGATTGTCATAACGGGTGCGCAAGGGGCGCTCGGGCGCAGCGTGGCCGATCTCGCGCTCGCACGGGGCGCACATGTGGCCGGGATCGACCATGCCCAGGCCGAAATCCCGGCGAGTGACGACCGCATCGAGCTCGGAGGCGTCGATCTCTCCGACCCCGAGCAGGCAAAGGTCGCGATCGACTCCGTCGCCGCCCACTTCGGCACTCTGGATGCGCTGATCAACATCGCCGGCGCGTTCGCGTTCGAGACGACCGCCGATGGCGACGATTCCGTCTGGGAGACGATGCATGCGCGAAACCTGATGACCGCGCTGCACGCATCGCGCGCGGCTATACCGCATCTCGTCCGCTCCAGCACGGGCCGCATCGTCAACATCGGGGCCATGGGCGCGCTCCAGGCCAGTGCCGGCATGGGCCCCTATGCGGCCTCCAAGTCGGGAGTGCATCGCCTGACGGAAGCGCTCGCGGCCGAATGGAAGGGCAAGATCACCGTCAACGCCGTCCTGCCGTCGACGATCGATACGCCGGCCAACCGCGCCAGCATGCCCAAGGCCGATTTCGACAAATGGGTGACGCCGCAGGAACTCGCAGAGGTCATTCTGTTTCTAGCCAGCGACGCCGCGAGCGGTGTGACCGGCGCACTGATACCGGTTATCGGCCGGGTGTAGCGAAGCCAGCCGGTCACCCCGACTTGGCGCTGACATCACGGGACTCGGCGGGCTAGACTCGCGCGCGCTCTGAGTCGCACACATCGGACGGCCCCTTGGAAACCGCGCTTTACCTTCCCGTTAAACGCTTCCTCGAAAACCTCGGCTTCTCGGTCAAAGGGGAAGTCGGCGGCTGTGACGTGGTGGCGCTCAAGGGCGACGACCCGCCGGTGGTGGTCGTCTGCGAGCTGAAGCAGGTCTTCAACTTGGAACTGCTGCTGCAGGCGGTCGACCGGGCCGGTGCCTGCGACGAGGTCTGGATCGCGGCGAAGCTGTCGGCACGCGGCAAGGGCCGCGAGAGCGACGCGCGCTATCGCAATCTGTGCCGCCGGCTCGGCTTCGGCATGCTGACCGTGACCTCAGCCGGAGACATCGAAGTGCTGGTGCAGCCGCCCACCACCGCGCCGCGCAAGAATCCCAAGAAGCGTTCGCGTCTTGTGATCGAGCATCAGCGGCGCAAGGGCGACCCCGTCGCGGGCGGCTCGACCCGCGCACCCATCATGACGGCCTATCGGCAGCAGGCGCTGGCCTGCGCTTCGGCGCTGTCGGACGGGCCGAGACGCGTCCGCGACCTCCGCGCGGACATTCCGGATGCGCCGAAGATCTTGCGGCGTAACGTCTATGGCTGGTTCGACCGCGCCGAGCGCGGCGTCTATGTCCTCACGAAAGCCGGGCTCGCGGCCTTGCGCCGCTGGCCCCAGGATATCCACATGACGCAGGCAGCGTTGCCCGATCGCGACATGGTGAACGCATAGCTGGGCTGCCTCGCGGAATATATATTGCAATGCAACAATCCTGCTTCTAGGTATCCGGGACGATTCACGAGGCCCCCATGAGCGAAGATTGGAACACCAAGTACGGTCCGCGTCGCGTCAGGCGTGATCCCCCGACACTTGAAGAAGCGATCTTCGCTGCGTCAGGGATCACCGACGACGTCCAGGCTCAGGCCGAGATCGCGTCGGCGCTGATGGGTCTGCCGCTCGAGCAGGTGCTCCCCGAGGTCAAGAAGGCAGTCCGCGTTGCCGCGCGCACCAACACGCGCGTCATCACGGCCGACCAGGGCACGCAGCAGCGCGCCGTCGTGGTCGAGCGCCGCACCGTGCGCCGCTTCAATTTCGACAAGCGCACCGGCACCTGAACGCCCTCCGGGGCGCATCGGCCAATGCAATCAAACGAAAAGGCGCGGCAGCGGTGATCGCTGTCGCGCCTTTGTCGTCGCAGCAACGGCTCGGCTCAGGCGGCGCGCTTGTCGCCGTACATCCGGGTCACGAGCTTCCAGCAGGCGCGATTGAGGGTAAAGAACGCCCGCGCTGCCGCGATCGGTGCTTCGATCACGAGCTTCGCCAGCTCATCCTGGGGCTGCTCGGTCAGATCGATCGTGCCGGTCGATTCGCCGTGACGGAACGCCAGATGCGCACCGAACTTGGCTGCCAGCGCCCGCATCGCATGGTTCTGCGATCCGGTCGTCACGCGAAGCTTGCGATAGCCCTTCCACCGCGCCTCCGAGATCACGCGCTGGAATAGCAGGCTGCCGACCCCACGGCGACGCACGCAAGCCTCCACGCTGAACGCAATCTCCGGAAGCCCGTCCTCGGACTGCTCCGGCGGATGCAACTCGGCGGCGCCGCGCACCAGGCCGTTTTCCATGTAGGCGACGACGATCGTGCCGTCGGCCGCACAGCGGGCCGCGTAGCGCTCGATGAAACTGTCATCGAGGAAGCCGTTGAATCGATCGTGCCGGCTTTCCGCATCGAGCCGCAACAGATGATCGCGCAGCAACGGCAGTTCCTCGTGCTGGCTGAGCGTCCGCACATAGCCGAAGCCCGGCCGGGGACGAAAAGTATCTACCTGTGACACTGCCTGAGACTCCTCTCGAGAGCCCTCGCACAGACGTCTTTCCCTAGACAGGAGCTATATTGTGCATCGCAACATTCATTTCAAGCCCCATGCTCTACGGAGAGAACATGCGGCCATGCAAGGATCGCGTGAGTTAACGATTCGTTTGTGTACGAATCATCACAGCACGAGCTGAGTCTGGGTCACGATCGCGACCAGACGCCCGTCCTCGGTTTCCACCCGGGTCTGCCATACCTGGGTGCGGCGGCCGCGATGCACGGGCGTGGCGGTTGCCGTCACCACAGTCCCCTCCTTGGCGCCGCCGATGAAGTTGGTCTTGCTCTCGATCGTCGTGGTGCCCTTGGCATCCTGCGGCAGGTTGATCACGGTCGCGGCCGCGCCGACCGAATCCGCCAGCGCCATGACCGCGCCGCCATGGATGGTGTGATGCAGGGTGCAGAGATCCGGCCGCACCTGCATCTGCGCCACGACGCGATCGGCGCTGGCCTCGGTGAAGGTGACGCCCTTCAAGTCCGCGAACGGCATCTTCAGCGAATTGATCTTGTCGAGTGGCGTCATGCCTTCCCTTCCCGTTTGATCGGACGCCCCGTCTCCGCGAGTCGAGCGCCGCATCTGGATGCGCCGGGCTTCGAACCCGAAGCAATGACCTGAAAGGTCATTGCTTCGGTCCGATCGTGCCGCCGCTCAGGCCTTCTCGATCCCGCACCACTCCGCGATGAACAGCGCCATGGTCTTGGTGGCCTGGCGCAACGAGTCGAGCTCGACATATTCGTTGAAGCCGTGCATCGCGGCACCGGTCGCGCCGAAGCAGAGGCTGGGGATGTTGTAGTTGAGCCCGTAGAAGCGGGTATCCGTCAGCGCCGTGAAGACGAGATCCTGGACCTCGCCGCCGTAGACGGCGGTGAATGCCTTGCCGAACGCCGCCTCCGGCTCGGCCGAATTGGTCAACTCGTAGCCTTCGGACAGGAAGCCCGACCACTCGACGACCGGCGGATTGTTGGAGAGAAAGCGATGATCGCGCGAAGCCGCGGCGACGCAGGCGAGGATCTCGTTCTGGCAGTCCTTGACCGACCAGCCCGGCAGGATGGCGATGCGGCAATCGACGTTGCACCAGGCCGGCACGCTCGAGGCCCAGTCGCCGCCTTTGATGATGCCCGGATTGAAGTTGATCGGATGATTGAGCGTCTTGAAATGACGGTCGCTCTTGGCGCGCTCGTTCCATTCCGCCTCGAGCTTCTCCAACGCATGGATCAGATGATAGCTCGCCTGGATCGCATTGGCGCCGACGCCGGCCTCGAACACATGCGCCGGGAAGCCGCGCACCTTCAGGCGGAACCAGATCACGCCCACCTGAGAGCGCACCATCTTGCCGCTGGTCGGCTCCGGGATGAAGCAGGCATCCGCGCGGTAGCCGCGCTGCAGGGTCGACAGCGCGCCGACGCCGGTGCTCTCCTCCTCGATAACGGATTGGATGTGAATGCGCGCCGTCGGCTTGAAGCCGGCAGCCTTGATGGCATCGAGCGCATAGAGCGCGCCGATGGTGCCGGACTTCATATCGCAGGCGCCGCGGCCATACATCCGGCCGTCGCGGATCACCGGCGAGAACGGCGGCGTCTCCCACATATCGAGCGGACCGGCCGGCACCACGTCGCAATGCCCCTGCAGGATCAGCGACCGCCCGGCCGACGTCGCCGGCCGGTAGGTTCCGACCACGCTGCGTGCTCTCGAGAAATCGTGCTCGATCGGGCCGTAGCCGCGCATCTCCTTGAGATCGTCCAGATCGATGTGCCAGTCGTCGACCTCGTAGCCGCGCGCGCGCAGGAGATCGCTGAACATGTCCTGGCACGGCCCTTCGGCGCCGCGGGTCGAGGGGATGGCGACGAAGTCGCTCGTGGTCGCAAGCTGCCGGTCGAAGTCGGCATCGACGGCGTCGACGATGCGCTGCGTAATGTCCTGGGTGATCATGCCTGTCGGGGTTCCAATTGCCGATGACTGCAGCAAATCACAATCTCATGCAGAGTTGCACCGGATTCGCCGCTGCTTTCAGAATCGCAAGGCCGCCCGTACATTCGCGCATACGAAAATGACCGCAACATACTTTGGAATTTGGCATGTCGGATCACCGCAATATCCTTTATTTCCTCCTCGGCATTCTCAGCGCGGCGATCATCGTGCTCGGCTACAATTTCTATCAGGCCAAGAAGCAGCCGGAGGGTGTCCAGATCAATATCGGGCCCAACGGCCTGAAGATCGAAGGAAAGTGATGCGTTCTCAAATCTCCTCGTTCGCGAATGTCGTAGCGCGCCCTCTCGGCGTCCTCGGTCTCTTGCTTTTGGTTGCCGCACCCGCGCAGGCGCAATATGTCGGGCGCGAGCAGGACGTCACCGATCTCCGGCTTGGCCAGCGCGTGCTGGTCGATGACGGCACCTGCCCCGCCGGCCAGGTGAAGGAGGTCTCCGGCTCCAAGATGGCCGAAACCGGTATTGTCCGCACCACGAAATGCGTGCCGCGCTTCGGGCCGAAGAAGAAGTAGCTGATCTCGTTTGATGTGGCTCTCGCCGCCGACCTCCGGCGCGTGACCTTCCGCACAGTCCCGTAGCCGCGCATCGATGACGCTCCTGCCCGTGGACAAGCGGGGACGCAGCATGTCGATGTCAGCGGTGCAGGATCACGGCTTCTTCGAACCGGCCGACCGGCCGCAGCCGGTCAAGGCCGATTTCAGCCGCTACGCCCTGCTCGGCTATCTCTCGGTGGCGCTGGTGTTCGGCGGCTTCGGCGTATGGGCCGCCTACGCCCCCCTCGATCGCGCGGCGATCGCACCGGGCACCGTGTCCGTCTCCGGCGATCACAAGGTCGTCCAGCACCGTGAGGGCGGAATCATCCGGGACATCCTGGCCAAGGAGACTCACGCCGTGCATCGCGGCGACCTGCTGTTCCGGCTGCAGCCGACCGAGGCACAGGCCAACACGGATCTCCTGCGCAAGCAGATGGATGCGGCGCTGGCCGAGGAGGCGCGCCTGCTCGCCGAGCGCGGCAATGCACGGATGATCACGTTTCCCGACACGCTGCTCAACCGCCAGAACGTGCCGGAGGCGGCGCTTGCCATCGCCGACCAGCAGCGGCTGTTCGTCGAGCGCCGCAATGGCCTGATCAGCCAGATCAACATCCTCAACTCGCAGATCGCCCAGCAGCAGCAGGAGCTCGCCGGCCGCGACCGCCAGCGCGCCGCGCTCTCCGCGCAGCTCGCAAGCTTCGAGACGCAGATGAACAATGTGCGCCCGGCGGTCGCCGCAGGCTATTATCCGCGCAACAAGTTCCTCGAACTGGAACGCGAGCGCGCCCGCGTCGAAGGCGATCTCGGCCAGGCGCAGGCCGACGTGGCGCGGCTGACGCAGACGGCGGCGCAGACGCGCCTGCAGATCGATCAGACGCTGCAGAAATATCTGACCGAAGTCGGCCAGCAGCTCGACGGCACCCGTGCCAAGCTGTCGGACCTGCGCGAGAAGCTCGTCATCGCCGAGGACGTGCTGCGCCGGGTCGACATCCGCGCCGAGCGCGACGGCATCGTCATGAACATGAAAGTCCACACCGTGGGCGCCGTCGTGAAGCCCGGCGATACGCTCGCCGAGATCGTCCCGGTCGGCGAAGGCGTCGACGTGATGGCGCACGTCTCGCCGCGCGACATCGAGAGCGTCGCCATCGGCCAGAGGGCCGAGGTGCGCTTCTCCAATTTCTCCTCGCGCACGACACCGACGATCTTCGGCAAGGTCTCGAGCGTCTCGGCGGATGCGATGTCGGACGAGGCGAACAAGCAGAGCTACTACTCGGCGCGGGTCGTGATCGACTATTCGACCATCCCGCCCGAGATCGCCGAGAAGATTCTGCCGGGCATGCAGGCCGACGTCATCATCTCCACGGGAGAGCGCACCGTGCTCGAATATCTGGTCGGGCCGCTGCTCAACACGCTCGCCAAGACGTTCCGTGAGAAATGAGCCGAGAGCACCTAGGCCGACGGCACCGGTGGCGCGCCCGCGACGACAGCAAGGTCGCGGGCACGCCGCACGCCGATGGCGTCCAGCTCGCTGCCCTGCTCCGGATCGGCAAGCCTCTCACGTATCGCTCCATCCAGATCAGCAAGGCCGGCTGCAGTCGCCACGCCCCCGGACATCGCGAGCTGCCAACCTCTGGTCTCCGCCAATTCAGCCAGACGCGCCGGCCACTCCGTCCCGAGCCCGAGCACAGCCACCTGCGACGTGCGTCCAAGGGTCAGTTGCCCGACGACGATGTCGCCAAGGTGAGCACCAATCGTCAACTCGACGGGCCGACCGATCTCCGCAGCGATCTTTTCGTTGACGCGATCCATGACCACGTCCATGGCGCTGATCGCCTGCAGCGCATCGCGGCAGCCTTGTTCTGCTCCCTGCTCCTCGCCGAAGATGGCGAGCACGCCATTGCCGAGGAAGCGATCGATGCGCCCGGAATGGGCTTCGATCGCCCTGCCAATGGCGCCGAAGATCTCGTTCATCATGAACCCGAGGTCGGCGGGCAGCCGGTCGCGCGCAATGGTCGCAACCGGACGGACGCGGACGTGGACCAGGCATACCGCACAGCGCTCGGCGGGAAGGTGGTCGACGAGGGGCGCCCTCTCCGCTTGATCGCCGCCGAGGAGACGCGTGATCGTCAGCGGCGCCACCGGGCGAATCTGGCAGGCCAGCCGCACATTCGCCGGTGCCGCCAAGTCGGCGAGCATGACGCGCTCCGCGTGGCCGGGCGGTGCCAGCGTCTCCGCACCTTCATCAACGCGGACGCGACAAAGACCGCAGCGGGCACGGCCGCCGCAGTCGGACCGCTGCGAGAGCTCGTTGCTGCCGATGATCTCCAGCAGCGTCGGACCGACCGCGGCCCGCACCGTCGCGCCGCCCGTGAACGCAATAACGATCTTCGGCGCCGCGAGCGACGCGACGTGGCGGAACACGATGATCGTCACGCCTGCAACGAGCAGCGCGACGACTGTGATCTGCGTCGAAATTTGCAGCAAGGCGATCCACCTCCCGTCGAGTTCGCTCGGCCAATGGGTGACCTGGCGCATCTGCTCGGCCATGCCGGGATTGCCGAGCAACGCGGCGACGGCGCGCCCGGACACCACGAAACCCATCAGCGCCGCCATCGGCAGCGCGACGGCGAGGACAAACAGCAGCGGCTGGACGAGGCGGTACCAGCTCCGGAATTTCAGCCAGTGATGCAGGCCGACGCAGCCGTGGATCCAGACCAGCAGCAGCAGAGCGGTCTGAATCCAGGCCGCCTTGGGCCACATCAACGCCAGCGCATAGAGGTAGCCATCCTGAACGCCGAACAGCGCATGAGCGATGTGGGTCTCGATGACGTGCGGCAGCAACAATAGCGGGATCGCAAATCCCGTGGCGATCTGAACAAACTCCCAGGAGGACAGCCGCCACGTGCCGCGCTGAACCGTCTTGACGAAAGCAAGCACGGCATGCGCGAGCAATGCCGCCGCCAGCACGATCATCCCCGGCCACGATCGGGTGACGACCAGCCGCCATTCCTGCACCGCGTCCATCGCCTCGAGGCTGAACAGACCCACCGCATGGTTGAGAAAATGCGTCGCGGCGAACGCAAACAGGACGAGGCCCGACACGAGCCGGATGTTCTGGGACGTTACGGCAGGCATGAGGTCACTGTGATTCAGGCAAGCTGCGAAATCTGAGCACGGCTGATCCATCCGGTAGCGGCTGCAACCGGCCAACTCAAGCGCTGGCAGATCAGCCTCGAGCTATGTGAGGTCAATCACGGTCGACGACGGGCGCCCCAGGCGAAGTTCTCCAGCACCATCGCAAGGGGATCCGACATGACGAGCACCACCCGAAGCCCGCTGGGAACCGCGCTCCGCGCCTGCTTTCCCGCGCTCACCGCGACCTTCGTGCTCAGCCTCTTCATCAATGCGAGCATGCTCGCCTCGCCCCTCTATTCCATGCAGGTCTACGACCGCGTCCTCACCAGCCGCAATCTCGGCACGCTGGTCATGCTGACGCTCATCGTCGGTGTTTTCCTGGTGCTGTATGGCGTCCTCGAATTCGCCCGTTCCGGCGTTCTGGCCCGGGCCGGCGTGCAGTTCGAAGGCACGCTGCGCCATCCGCTGTTCGAGACGATGATGAAGGCGGAGCTGTCGCCGCGGCATCGCTTCGGCCAGCAGATCATCCGTGACGCCGAGACCATCCGCGACTGCATCTCCAGCGGCACCGCCGCCATCGCCTGCGATCTGCCGTGGACGCCGGTGTTCGTCGCGCTGTGCTTTCTGCAGCATGCCTATCTCGGCATCCTCTCGCTGCTCGGCGCGATCGTGCTGTTCTCGCTGGCGCTGCTCACCGAATTCTACACGCGCGCCAGCGTCGAGCGCACCAACGCGCTGGCCAACGAGGCCTCGCGTTTCGTCGCGGCGGCGCTGCGAAACGGCGAGGTCGTGCGCGGCCTCGGCATGGGCGACATCGTCATGGACCGCTGGAGTTGCCGCCAGTCGGCGATGGTCGAAGCCCACAGCACCCTCGTCGAGCGTGGCGCGGCGATGCATTCCGTCACCAAGTTCGCGCGCATGGCGGTGCAGACCTCGCTGCTGTGCATCGGCGCCTGGCTCGCGATCGAGCAGCAGATCTCGCCCGGCGCGATGATGGCGACGTCGATCATCATGGGCCGCGCGCTTGCCCCGGTCGAGCAGGTCGTCGGCCAATGGAAGCGCATCATCGCATTCCGCTCCGCCTATCGCAGGCTGGAGGAGCTGTTCCAGGCGCTGCCGGTCACGGCTGCGCCGACCGCGCTGCCGACGCCGCGCGGCGAGATCGACGTCGAGAACGCCGTGGTGTGGCCGCCGGCGGCCGGTCGCCCCTCGGTCAAGGGCGTCAGCTTTTCGCTCAAGGCCGGCGAGAGCCTCGCGATCGTCGGCGCCTCCGCCAGCGGCAAGTCGAGCATGGCGCGCGCCATGGCCGGGGTCTGGCCGCTGCGCGAAGGCGTGATCCGTATCGACGGTGCCGCCTACAGCCAGTGGGACCCAAACCGGCTTGGCAAGCATATCGGCTACCTGCCCCAGGACATCGAACTGTTCTCAGGTACCGTCGCCGACAACATCGCCCGGCTTGCGAAGGTGGATGAGGCCGCCGTCGTCGCTGCCGCCAAGGCCGCCGGCGCGCATGAGGTCATCCTGCGCCTGCCCAACGGCTACGACACGCCGATCGGCGAAGGCGGCGTGGCGTTGTCCGGCGGCATGCGCCAGCGCGTCGGCCTGGCCCGCGCGCTGTACGGCGATCCGCGGCTCCTGATCCTCGACGAGCCGAACTCGAACCTCGACGAGGACGGCGAGCGGGCGCTGGCGCAGGCCATGGCCCAGGCGAAGGCCGCCGGCCGAACCGTGATCGTCGTCACGCACCGTCCGCAGCTTCTGGCGCATGTTGACCGCATCATGGTGATGGCCTTCGGCAAGACGCTGGCATGCGGCCCGCGCGACGAGGTGATCGCCAAGATGCGCGGCCAGCGTGTCGTCGTCGCCCACGACCGGGCGACGGCCAGCGCCGCGGCCTGAACGGACCCCAATGCAGATCGCACACCGCAAGGAGCCAGCCATGATCAAGTTCACATCGCACGCACGGACACTCCAGCTGGCGCTCGCGACCGCCGTCCTGCTGCCGATGTCGGCTTCAGCGGAGACACCGATGACGGCGCGTCAGATGCTGGCCCACGCGCAAACCCAAGCTCTCAACGTCCCCGGCGACATCAGGAAGCCGGCGCCGGACAGCAGTGAAAGGATCGTCAGCGAGTCCGCCGCCTCGGGTGGTGCTTCGATCGCAGCCCCGCTTCCGGTAATCGAGCCGCCGACGCCGATCTCGGCGCCAGCATCGACGCTCACCGCATTGGCCGCACCCGTCCCGGCCCCTGAGGGGGCTTTGCTGCAATCGCGTACCAACTCACTCACGGCCGCCGCGCCCGCTGCCGAAACAGCCAAGGCGTCGAATGCCGTGCTCGCAACTCCCCCCGTGGCGGCCACCACTGAAACACGCCCTGTGGCACCGGCCGCGACGCCGCCCGCCACGGCCGCAGCTTCACCAGCCGTCGTCCCCGCAGTCGCTCCTGCTGCCGCGCCGACCCAGCCCGGTCTGACGGCCGCGGCGACCACGCAGACGACGCGGACGAAAGCGGCGACCTTGCCATCCGCCGAAAAGACTGCACTTGCGCGGCATCAGCCGACGAGTGCCGATGCGTCAGCGGCCCGCCCTGCTCCCAAGCCGAGTGCGAGATCGTCGAGGCACAGCGACGACGACGCCATCAGCACGCGGATCTCGCGCATCATGCGCCGGCCGGAGGTGCAGTCATTGATGTCGCAGTATGGCCTGGACTGACAACCAGCACCGCCGGACGATGGACGCCGATCGACGTCAGGTCCGGCGGCTGATCAGTTGGCCGGATCGAACATGCACTGCAGGGCAGGCTTCGCGATCTTGGTGAACGTAGGACCGATCTCGGCCTGCTTCGGCGCGGGCACCCAATCGGTCTCGATGGTCGGCACGCCGGTCTCACTGATGCCGCGCAGCAGCGCCTCTCGCAAGTCGGCATCCTCCACCATCGCGGCCGCATGATCATGCAGGCAGGAGCAGACAGCTTCAGGATGCGCCCACCGGTCAAGCATATGAGGCGCACATTGCCGTACGAACTCGCTGCGCAGATCGGACAATCGGGTCGTTGTCCGCGCCTCGACGGAGGACCAGAAGAGGCACGACAGCACGGCAAGCGCCGCAGCACCCAGTCGAAAACGCATGGTGGACCGCTGGTATTTGTTTTTCGTCATGTCATCCACGCGGGCCCGGACGACACGATTCGCATGTCGCTGACGCCAGCATCGGTTTCATATCCGCTTCACGTTTCAAGCGGCCTGCGGCACAGGCCCAAAATGGTTTCATGGCCCCGCCGCTTCGTTTCATCGCGACCGACCCGACGACACAAAATACAATCAAAACGAGAGTGATCTAAAACCCCAAGCAGAAGAATGTTTCACTTGCCTTGGGCGAGCCAGCGCCCTCCGGGGCAGCCGTCAATTCT
Source organism: Bradyrhizobium sp. SZCCHNR1051 (assembly GCF_032489615.1). Lineage (NCBI taxonomy): Bacteria > Pseudomonadati > Pseudomonadota > Alphaproteobacteria > Hyphomicrobiales > Nitrobacteraceae > Bradyrhizobium > Bradyrhizobium sp. SZCCHNR1051. The sequence continues at coordinate 22,648 of NZ_JAUEYJ010000039.1, forward strand.
GCCGATGGCGAGCTTCTTAACGACCTTACGTTAACTGTGGCCGGCAGGGAGAACCTCCCAGCTCACCACGGCAACCCAGCAGCGCGCGGCGCGTTGGGAGACGACGTTGCTCCCTCAGGGTCACCATGGACAAGCGCTCGCACACACCCAAACCGAAGGTATCACGCCGCAGCTCCCTGGCTGCGCCGATGGCGCAGCAGCGAACCGAGAGCTACGCCGGCTCGACGCCACAGAGCCTGGTGCGGCTGATCGGCTGCCACGATCCTGCCAAGCACAAATTGCCCGGGAAGGCTTTCGGCAGCCGATCCTCTCTTGGCTAGTCCCTTATTGAATGAAATCGCCGCACTTCTGGACCACGCCGTCGTCGGCTTTGCCCCAAGGCATGACCGGAACGGAGGAGGTCGAGTTCTTCGGCGATCCCTCGATCAGCCTGTCTGAGTAAACCATGTAGACGAGCACGTTGCGCTTGGCGTCGCAGCCGCGAACGATCTGCATCTTCTTGAAGAACAGCGACCGTCGCTGCCGGAACATGTCGTCGGCCTGTTCGAGCTTGCGTTTGAACCTGATCGGGCCGATCTGCCGGCATGCGAGCGAGATGTCGGAGACTTCCTCGGCCAGGCCTAGCCAACCGGCATAGCCGCCCTTCTGCGGCACCGTGAAGTGGCAGGCGACGCCCTCTACCTCTGGATCATCAACGCCATAGGTCGCGAGCTTGTCATTCGGGCTGAGCAGTTTGAACACGGTCGACCGACGGAAGATCAGATCCGGCTCGTCTGCGGCGTATGCTGAGATCACAGGCGAGGACAATCCGATAAGCAGTAGGCAAACGAGGGTTTTCAGCCACAGATCAAACCGTTTGGTGGCTCTGAACGACATGTCGGTCTCCGTTATACCGCCGATGCTCGGCATACCGCCCATGTAGGGACACAAATGCCTGCAAGGAAGGCGCTCCAGCCCCTGACCTTCCACTACCCGTTTAACGGGATGTGAGGCTTTTCTGCTACGATTGGAACGAAATCACGCAGGGCAGAAGCCCAAGCTGGTGAACGCAGACTCCGTCTGCGACACTAAAGACCAGATGGTTCTTGAGGATTTGCCGGAATGCTCTGCGTTCGTGCAGCCGCCAGGGGGCGGTTCTATTGTGCAGCAATCGTTTCAGTCCCGCTTGCCATAGCAGTGACCTCACAGGCTGGCGCAGCGTCTTATTACTACTGGAACGACGCGCAGCCCATCACCATTGCTCCGACCGTACGCCCGGCCGCTCCGCGCAAGCCCAAGGCGCGCCACCTTGAGATGCTGACCAAGACCGAGAAGGAGGCTGCCAAGCCGCAAGCGCCGCTCACGATCGCGGTGTCGATCAACAAGCAGCAGCTGAAGGTCTACGACGCAAACGGCCTGTTCGCGGAAGCACCCGTCTCGACCGGCATGAAGGGTCATTCCACGCCGATGGGCGTGTTCAGCGTCATTCAGAAGCAGAGATACCATCGCTCCAACATCTACAGCGGCGCCCCGATGCCGTTCATGCAGCGCATCACCTGGTCCGGCGTCGCGCTCCACGCGGGCGTGCTGCCGGGCTACCCGGCGTCGCATGGCTGCATCCGCATGCCGGCAAGCTTTGCAACCCGCATCTATGGCTGGACGCGGATGGGATCCCGGGTCCTTGTCACGCCGAGCGAGGTGGCTCCTGCGAGTTTCTCGCATCCGATGCTCGCTGCACTGAAGGCGCCGCAGCCGAGCGCATCGGAGCACCCCGATCCGACTGCGCCCGCAGCGATCAAGTCGGACAAGGGCGCAGCCGTCACCAGCGCGATCACAGTCGCGACGACGGATTTGCGCGCCACGATCGGTCATGCCGAGAGCCCCCGCTTCGAAGGATCGCCAACCGCGTCGGGCCAGGTGCGGACCGCCGATGCCACCAACGCCAATGGGCTACCACCGAAGATCTCGGACGCTTCGCCAAGCGCCGAACCACCGCGTTCACCCGCGGCGGAGGTTCGGAGCGATGCTGCCGATCTGAAGCCCAGTGTCGCCGAGACCATGATTGAGCACGCGACCGCCGAAGCAGAGGCCAAGCCAGGCGCTCCGGCCGCGGCCAGGATCGAGCAGCAGGACGAGGCCAAGTCTGCCCCCAGCGACGTCGCTCCGGCGGGTCAGCCCACGACTGCTGCGCAGGTGGCCGCTCCGGCTATCGAGAAGCCGGCTGAGGCGTCGGCGAATGCCGAAGCCACCGGTTCAACCGAACTCAAGCCTGCTGAGTCCAAGTCGGCAGAGTCCAAGCCTGCCGACGCCCCGATCGCGGACCAGCCTGCGTCACCGCCTCCAGTGGCGGCAGAGGCACCGGCGAAGCCAGTCGACCCCAACGATCTCGCCAAGGATCAGTCGCGTGTTGCCGCACCGGACAAGCCGATTGCGCCCAAGCCCGAATTGAAGCGCAACAGCCAGATCGCGATCTTCATCAGCCGCAAGGATTCGAAGCTGTACGTGCGGCAGAACTTCGCTCCGGTGTTCAACACCCCCGTCACCATCGCACCGGGCGACAAGCCGCTCGGCACCCACGTGTTCACCGCGACGGCTGACAAGGCCGATCCGGCGACGATGCGCTGGTCGGTCGTCTCGCTGCCCTCCTCGGCGCGGAGCGCCGCGGCGACCGATGGCGCGGCCAAGGCGGCCCGGCGCGGTAAGAGGTCCGCGGGCGCCGATGCCGAGCTGAAACAGGTCGTTCCGCTGAGCAGCGCAGCCGAGGCGCTCGATCGCATCACCATTCCCGCCGACGTCATGACGTGGCTCGGCGAAGCCCTGTCGACCGGAAGTTCGCTGATCGTCTCCGATCAAGGCATCAACCAGGGCGAAACCGGCGAGGGCACGGAGTTCATCCTTTCGCTGCGCTGACGACCGACGACGTCCCTCTTTCCGCCCCACGGCAGGGGTATCCCGTGCCGGAACGCAGTCTGATCCAGCGCCACGTCGCGGCCGTTCAAGCAGCGGCCGGTCGAGCGCGGGCACATTCATGCTGACGGGGCTGGCTCTGCTCAGGGAGATTCACAATGATCGATCGCAGGATGGTTGTTCTCGGCATCGGCGCCTCGTTGTCGGGCGCGACGCTCACGTCGCAGGCCGCTCATGCCGACAATGCGGTGAGCAAGATGACCGCCTATCGCTTCTCCTTCCCCGCACTGGCCGGTGAGCCGATCCGGCTCGCCGATTTCGCGGGCAAGCCGGTGCTGGTGGTCAACACGGCCTCCCAGTGCGGCTATACCCCGCAATACACCGGCCTGCAGAAGCTGTGGAGCGAGTTCCATGAGCGCGGGCTGGCGATCATCGCGGTCCCCTCCAACGACTTCAACCAGGAGCCCGGCATCGCGGGCGACATCGCCGAGCTGGCCAACAAGGAATATGGCGTCACCTTCCCGATGACCGCAAAAGCGGTGGTCACCGGTTCCAACGCCCACCCATTCTACCGCTGGGCCGCCGAGGCGCGGCCCAAGGAGACGCCGCGCTGGAACTTTCACAAATATCTGATCGGCCGTGACGGCTACATCGCCGACGTTTTCGCCTCCTCGGTCGAGCCGACGGATACGCGGGTCAAGACCGCGGTCGCCCGGCTGCTGGCGGACGGCTGAGCAACACTCGGCAGGAATGCGGCGGAAGCCGGCAACTTCCCCCGTGTTTTTGCCTCGTTTCCTTTTGGCGCCCATCCGGCAGCTGGGCTAGTATCCCCAACCGGATGACGGAGCGACTCTCGACGCTGGCGCTCCCGTTGCAACAACCCCGAGGAAACACGATGCGGATTGCAGCAGGATTGGTGTTCGCGAGTTCTTTGGCGGCTTCGCTGTTGACGTCTGGCGCGGCTTGGTCGCAGGCGCAGCGCACGGCGGCGGCGCCGACCCCGGCTGCTGCTGCTCCCGCACCGGCCCCTGTTCCCGCCGTGGCCGCCCAGACGCAGCCGCCGCGCGCGCCCTGCATGAACCCCGAGGCGCTCGGCGTCGGCCGCACCGTCGAGATCGACACGACAGGCGGTCCGGGATTCGGCTTCGAGCACTTCAAGGACCTCGACTTCCTCAAGGATCATGAAGTGGTCCTGACGTTCGACGACGGCCCATGGCCGGAGAACACGCCCAGCGTGCTCAAGGCGCTTGCCGACCAGTGCACCACCGGCATCTTCTTCATCATCGGCAAGCATGCGACCTATTATCCGGAGATCCTGAAGCAGGTTTACAATGCCGGCCACACGGTCGGCACGCACACCTGGTCGCACGCGGCGCTGACCAACAAGAAGCTGACCGAGGATCAACGCAAGGAAGAGATCGAGCTCGGCATCAGCGCCGTGAAATGGGCGCTCGGCGGCAATTCGCCGGCGCCGTTCTTCCGCTTCCCGGCATTGCAGCATCCGCCGGAGATCGTGACCTATCTCGGCACCCGCAACATCGGCATCTTCTCCTGCGATCTCGACTCGTTCGACTTCAAGGCACGCAATGCGCAGGCGGTGATCGACGTCACCTTCAAGAAGCTCGACAAGCTCGGCAAGGGCATCATCCTGATGCACGACTTCCACAAGCACACCGCCGAGGCCCTGCCCGAGCTGCTGCGCCGCCTGAAGGCCGGCGGCTACAAGGTGGTCGCGATGCGCGCCAAGGCGCCGGTGCAGTCGCTGCCGCAGTATGACGAGCAGCTCAGCAAGGTCGCGAAGCTGCCGACGGTGAGCCAACGGCCGGTCTCGAGCGTTGTGACGACAGTGTCCGAATGAGACAGGATTCCTTTCGTCAGTGACCAAGCTTCGTCTCGAAGGTTACGTGATCGTGTCGGCCGACGGGATGTTGGCCGACGCGAGCAATGCGATGCCGCCCGCCCTGAAATTTCCCGGCGACGCCGCATTCTTTTCCCAGGCCCTCGATGGCGCCGATCTGATCGTCCACGGCCGCAACTCCTATGAGGACCAGCCGAATTCGCCGAAGCGCCGGCGCATCGTCGTGACCGGCAAGGTCGCGGGGCTGGCGCCGGATCCGGAAAAGCCGCTCTCCACCCTTTGGAATCCGGCGGGTGCCTCGTTCGAAGCCGCCTGTGAAGCCGCGGGCGTCAGCTCTGGCACGGTGGCGGTGATCGGCGGCCCCGTCGTGTTCGAGATGTTCATGGACCGCTACGAGACCTTCTTCCTGTCGCTCGCGCCCCACGCCTCCCTGCCCGGCGGCGCGCCGTGCTTTCCCGGCGTCGGTCCTGACCGTTCGCCGCAGCAGGTGCTGGCGGCCCACGGCTACACGCCCGCCAATCAGCTGATGCTCGATCCCGCCCACGACGTCAGCGTGACCGCCTGGAAACGCACCGCTTGAGGCTCCCCTCTAGATGTCTCCATACGCGCTCTGCTCCGGCGCTTTCGGGCCCTTGCCGTAGCCGAAGATCATGAACAGCGCGCCGATGATCGACAGGTTCTTCAGCGCGTCGATCAGGGTCTTGGCGTTGTCGGGCGGGGCCTGGTTCCAGAAGTCATGGAAGTAGAAGATGGTCGCGCCGACGAACACGATCATCAGAGCCGCGAAGAAACGCCCGAGAAAGTTGAGCGCGATCATCACGCCGGCAATCACCTCGAACGCGCCGGCCGCGATCGCCAGGATCTGCGGCATCGGCATCTTGGCGGCGGCCTCGAGCTGCGCCGCATAGGGCGCGAGCATCGTGGGAATCGTGACCTTGGCGGCGATGAGATCGGCGGTGGCGGGAATGCCGAACAGCTTGGTCGCGCCCGTGTAGATGAAGATCACGGCGAACAGAACGCGCCCGAATGTAATGAAACCCGGCATTCTCGCCCTCACGGATCAACTTCAAACGATGTGTCGTCGGCCCACCGGGCCGGATATGTGACGTCGCGAACGCTTTTCAACAATAAAGGCGGGCGGAATACGACCGAAACCGGACGAATTCCGCCACACTTCGATCACGCCAACAACGTCACGCAAACAGCGTCGGCTGCGCCCTCCCCGCCCGTTCCTGAGCCTCGACCGCGGCCACCGCCGTCATGTTGAGAATGCCGCGCGCCGTCACCGACGGCGTCAGGATGTGCGCCGGGCGCGCCGGGCCGATCAGGATCGGCCCCACCGGGACCGCATCCGCCAGCACCTTGATCATCTGATAGGCGACGTTGGCGGCGTCGAGATTCGGCATGATCAGGACATTGGCCGAGCCTTCGAGATCCGAATGCGGCAGGATCGCCTTGCGCGCGGTCGCCGACAGCGCGGTGTCGCCCTGCATCTCGCCGTCGGCCTCGAGGTCGGGACGATGCTGCTTCAGCAATGCCGTCGCCTGCCGCATCTTGCGCGAGGACTCGGTGTCGTAGCCACCGAAATCGGAATGCGAGACGAAGGCAATCTTCGGCTTGATGTTGAATCGCGTGACGTGGTTGGCCGCGAGCGACGCCATCTCGGCGAGCTCTTCGGCCGTGGGATCCGGCCGGACCTGGGTATCGCCGATGAAATAGGCGCCCTTGCTGGTGATGGTGAGCGCCAGCGCCGCGTAGTCGCTGACCCCCGGCATGAAGCCGATGATCTCACGGACGTGGCGCAGATGGCTCATGTAGCGGCCCTCGACGCCGCAGATCATCGCATCCGCCTCGCCCCTGACGACGGCGAGCGCCGCGATCACGGTGGCGTTGGTGCGCACCACCGTGCGCGCCGCATCCGGCGTCACGCCGCGCCGTCCCGCGATCTCGATGTAGCTCTGCACATAGGAGCGGTAGCGCGGATCGTCCTCGGGGTTAATCAGGTCGAAATCACGCCCGGCCTTGATCGACAGGCCGAAGCGCTTGATGCGGGCCTCGACCACGGAAGGACGGCCGACCAGGATCGGCCGCGCCAGCTTCTCCTCCAGCACCACCTGGGTGGCGCGCAGCACACGCTCGTCCTCGCCCTCGGCATAGATCACGCGGACCGGCTGCGTCTTCGCCTTGGCGAACACCGGCTTCATGACCAGGCCGGAGCGGAACGCAAAACGTTCCAGCAGCGCGGTGTACTCGTCGAAATTGGTGATCGGCCGCGTCGCGACGCCGGACTCCATCGCCGCCTTCGCCACCGCCGGCGCAATGCGCAGGATCAGGCGCGGATCGAATGGCGAGGGGATCAGCGAACCCGGACCAAAACCCTGCGTCTCGCCGGTGTCGAAGCCGCGGCTGACCGCGTCCGACGGCGGGTCCTGGGCAAGCTGCGCGATCGCGTCGACCGCCGCCTGCTTCATCGCCTCGTTGATGGCGGTGGCGCCGACGTCGAGCGCGCCGCGGAAGATGAACGGGAAGCAGAGAACGTTGTTGACTTGGTTCGGGAAGTCCGAGCGCCCGGTGCAGATCATCGCGTCCGGCCGCGCCGCGCGCGCCTCCTCCGGCATGATCTCCGGGTTGGGATTGGCCAGCGCCATGATCAGCGGTTTCTCGGCCATCTGCTTGAGCAGCTCCGGCTTCAGCACGCCGCCGGCGGACAGCCCGAGGAAGATATCCGCGCCGCCGATCACCTCGGCCAGGGTCCGCTTGTCGGTCTTCTGCGCATAGACCGCCTTCCAGGGGTCCATCAACGTGTTGCGGCCCTCATGGACGACACCGTCGATGTCGCAGACCCAGATGTTCTTGCGCTGCGCGCCCATCGAGACCAGCAGATTGAGGCAGGCGATCGCGGCGGCGCCGGCGCCCGACGTCACGATCTTGACCTCGGAGAGCTGCTTGCCGGCCAGCGACAGCGCATTCTTGATCGCGGCGCCGACGATGATCGCGGTGCCGTGCTGGTCGTCATGGAAGACCGGGATCTTCATGCGCTCCTTGAGCCGCGCCTCGATCTCGAAGCACTCCGGTCCCTTGATGTCCTCGAGGTTGATGCCGCCGAAGGTCGGCTCCAGCGCCGCGACCGTCTCGACCACCCGATCGATCGTGTCGGCCGCGATCTCGATGTCGAACACGTCGATGCCGGCGAATTTCTTGAACAGGACCGCCTTGCCCTCCATCACCGGCTTGGACGCCAGCGGGCCAATATTGCCGAGGCCGAGCACGGCGGTACCGTTGGAGACGACGGCGACCAGGTTGGCGCGCGCGGTCAGCGTGGCGGCCTCGGCCGGGCTGTTGGCGATCTCGGTGCAGGCGGCGGCAACGCCCGGCGAATAGGCCAGCGCCAGGTCGCGCTGGTTGGCGAGCGGCTTGGTAGCCTGGATCTCCAGCTTGCCCGGCCGTGGCAGCCGGTGATAGGCCAGGGCTGCGGAACGAAGATCTTCAGAATAGGACGACGACATACGTGCTCCAGCGTTTCCGACCCGGATTTTTGGTCTCTTGAGTCTCGGTCAGACGTCGGTTTTTCCGGCCGGTGGAAGTGCATGTGATGCACGTTGGGCGGCTTTCATGCAACATCCGAAACCATGTTCGCCGGCATCCCGGGCCAGCGATTCCCCAGTTCGCAGAAGCACATCCCTACTCCATCGATTTCATTGAGACCATCATCACTTGCTGCCTAAGCCTTGGGCGGAGCACATCAAATGACCCGTATCCTGATCGGAATTCTCACGGCTGCCGCGCTGGCCGTCGCCGGCTTCGTCGGCGTGCCCTGGTACGCCCAGAGCCGCGCCGAGCGCGAGGTCGAGGCCAGCTTTGCCCAGATCCGGCAGAGCGGCGCCACGGCCACCCATGGCAAGGTCGCCTTCGACCTGTGGAGCCGCAAGTTGACCATCGCCGACGTCAAGCTCGAATCGGCCGCGCAGCCGCCGGCCAGCGTCACGCTCGGCACCATCACCGCGACCGGGCTGAGCCAGCCTGATTCCGAGCATGTCACGGCCGCCAGCATCGAGATCAGCGACATCGCCATGGCCGGCCAGATCCCCGGCCCGTCGCCGCTCCGGCTGAGCTACAAGCTGCCGCAACTGCTGGTGAAGGATTATGCCGGCCCGGCGCGGTTCGCCGCGCTCCCGGCCGGCGCCGGCATGCTCGAGACCTCCCGCGCACTCGCCCAACAGCTCGCCACCATCAGCGCCACCTCGGCCACGGTGCCGCGGGTCACCGGCACGATGGAAGGCGGCCCCTCGGTCGGTCCGACCGAGTTCGGCTATTCCGGGCTGGTGGTGGACGACATCAAGGGCGGCCGCATCGGCAACTACAAGATCCAGGAGGTCACCTTCAGCACCGCGGCGCAACCGCCGAACGGCAAGGTCGAGACGGTGCGCGGCCGCATGCTCGACGTCGTGACCAAGGACATCGACGTCAACGCCATCGTCGCTCTGCTCGCGCCCGAGTCCGCCACCGACGATCGTGTCGTCCGCCTGAGCGGCGTCGCCGGGGCAGGCCTCTACGAGATCACGTCCGATCTCGGCATGCGCATGCACATCGACAGCCTCACGATGGACCAGTTCGGCGTGCGGCCGTCGCGCATTCAACTGCCGGCGCTGGTCGCCGCCTTGACGCCGACCTCGCCGCGAACGAGCGCCATGACGCCGGACCTCATCGACAAGGTGGCCAGCATCTATGACGGCGTCCTGTTCAAGAACGTCGAGGTCCGAGGCCTCGCGGTCGAGACGCCCGACGGCCCGGTCAAGGTCGCGCTGACGCGGTTCGACCTCGACGACGGCAAGGGCGACGTCGCGTTCGAGGGCTTCGACGGCCGGACCCCGAACGGACCGGTCAAGCTCGGCCGCTTCGCCGTGAAGCGCTTCGACATGGGCGGCCTGCTGCGCCACACCGCCAAATTCGCCGTACCGGGAGCCAAGCCAGGTCCGGCCGAAGCCCTGGCGCTGTTCAAGCTGATCGGCGGCATCGAGCTGAAGGCGCTGACGACGTCCTACAAGGCGAGCACCAAGCCGGTCCAGATCGACAATTTCAGCCTCGACTGGGGCCAGTTCGTCGGTCCCATCCCGACCCAGGCACACCTGGTCGCCAAGATGGCAGGACCGCTCGATGCGTCCAATCCGGCCTTGCTGCCGCTTCTGGTCGCCGGCATCGACACCGCCGCTTTCGACGCCGATCTCGGCCTCGGCTGGACCGAGAGCTCGGGCGCGTTCGCGCTTCAACCGTTCAAGCTCGAGGTCAGCAACCTCATCGCAGCCTCGGCCAGCATGTCGCTGTCGCAGGTGCCGCGCGACGTGTTCACCATCGACCTGCAGCAGGCGACGACGGCCGCGGCGCAGATCGAGGCCAGCGGGCTGGAATTGACCCTGCGCGATCTCGGCGCGGTCGACGTGCTCGTCGCCAATTATGCGCGCGGTCATTCGATCACGCGGGACGCCGCGCGCAAGGCGCTGGTCGACAGCATCAAGGCAATCGGCGCGCAGGTCGCGGCCGACAACATCGATGTCGCCGGTGCCGTCGATGCCATCAGCCGCTTCGTCGAGCGGCCGCACCAGACCTTCACGCTGAAGCTCTCGCCGCGCGCCAAGGTCCCGGCCCTGCAGCTAGCCCAGCTCATCGCCATCGACCCGCCGAGCGCGCTGGCGCAGTTCAAGATCGAGGCGCAGACCGCGCCGTAACTTGAGCCGTGACGTGGAAGGAGGAGCGAGTACCCGCCTCTCTCCTCCGTCATTCCGCGGCACGCGCAGCGCGAGCTCGGAGTCCATAGTCCCGACTCTGCGCGAGGATCGAGACGCCTGAACGCACGACATTCTTCACCAACTACTGTTCGGGAGTATGGATTCCGGGCTCGCGCTGCGCGCGCCCCGGAACGACGACGGAGGGATTCCGCATGGGCTGACATCGGCGCCGACGGTGAGGACCGCGCGGGACCCATAACGTCCGCTCTCACCATGTCGCCGATTCATGCGCATGAACTCAACCCGCGCCTCCACGATCTCGCGGCGTTCTCCGCCCGAGTTCGTCCGGTCGTTCGGCCCTCTGCCATTCGAAGAGGGCGCAGGGAATGCCGGGTGAAGGCCTCACCCATGGCCCGCCTGCGAAAAAAATGCAGGCGGCAGGTACCACAGGTTCAGCCGATCATCCGGCATTCCCTGCGCGGTGGGCTTTTCGGCTGCTTCGCGCTCTCCTCGGGGACCGGCTTGTTTGCCCCCGTCACCCGCGCGATGCCCGAAGGCATCGGCGCGAGCTTGACACCAGCATCGGGGTGCCAGGACCACGCGACTTGACCGCCCGCAACCCGCCGTTCGTCCGCGCGCTCACACGCGTTGCGACAGACTGCGGCCACCGCCTCCCCGCCTCACGTCTCGTGACGACCGCGAACCGTCCCTCTTCATCGAGGCGGGATGGCCGGAAATGTGAAGGCGATTTGCCCGACGAGGCTGGGCAAGAACTCAGTGTTCACGGTAAGATTTGGGGGCATGACGAATCGGCCGTTCAAGAGCGGCGAG
>NZ_JAUEYJ010000040.1:0-31303 GCF_032489615.1 Bradyrhizobium sp. SZCCHNR1051
CGGCTGCGCTTCATGCTCTGGTCCTCGTTGGGGCCAGAACGAACTTCAAGCTGGATTAAGCCCGAGGGGCAAGGTCACCAGAACGGGCCCAGATTAACATTCACGTTTAGTCTGGGTTTAGTCTGGGGAAGTTTTCGTCACATGCCGGCGCAATTTCCAAACTTTCAGAGGCCGATCTTCCAACGGTTCGGGTGCGCAAGGTTCCAAGTGCTCCAGCGTACATCTGCCGTCGGACTCTCACGTTGTAAATCGCCTCGACGAATCGAGCGGAGATCTCGTCACTAGACGCGGCTGTGATTGCGGGTTGATGAGCTTGTTTGTGATCGAGCTGGACCGAGGACGGCGCACGAGATCGGCAACGCGATCAAGAAGGAGATCATAGCCGGTCGCTGGGTCCGGTTCGATCGCGGCATTTCCTGCTGGTATCGTCTTCATCATTTCTGGAGATGCATCGTTGCCAAAGTCCGCGGGAGTAGCATTGCTTGCTCTTATTTGCGCAGCGGCCGCGGTGGCGACGATAGAACGGCAAAGGTATTGGTGGTTGTCGATCATGACCGGGTGTTGGGCCAGTAAGCTGTGAAACTCATTGAACTTGGCAGGCAGGACTCGAACCTGCGACCAGACCGTTATGAGCGGCGGCCTGCCGATCGGCATTGTTGATTTTTCTGCGTTTTCTTCCAGTTCCGATCGCGTTTGCTGCGTTTCGTTCACGTCCTTTCTGGTGCGAAACTGGAGCGGTGTGCAAACCAATCCTACAGATTTCGAGCCGCGTCTCGGCGAACTCCAGGTGGGAGACTTCGGGTCCCGGCATCCCTTCGAAGGCGTTCGGTTAATCGCGCCGCCGGGCCCGCTGATCGAGACCGACGATTAGAAGATCGCCGGTCGGTTTGCCGGGTTCCCTCGCTTCCAACGGGTCGGCATTCTTCGGCGTGAAGAGCAGGGCCGGCGGCGAGGGCAGCGTCGAATGGCCTACGGTGCCAAGCAACGCCGAATGGATGGCGTCGAAGGAGGGATTCGTGGCCGGTCGCTCGAGCTTCGCGGCCGCGTTTTCCCCGCGCCGCCATCGGCGCAGCGAAGCGGCCGCAATCGCGATCGCACCGGCGCAGTGAGGCCGATCATAGAGAGCACGACGTTCCGATGGATGACGTCGTCCATCTATCGGATACCCCTCCCACAACTTCGCAAGGAAGAGGTATTGCATGCCGATGGGGTGACGGCGATTGCCAAGGCAGCCGCACGGTCCAAAATTCCAAAGCGAGACAGCAACTGTGCCGGATGTACGAGTTTCATTTCTTCGGCCCGACCTCGTTCATTGGGGACGCCTCCGCGATGCTGGCGGCTTTGGTCGGGCCGTTATCACGTCAGCAACGAAGTGGAAGGGCCGCGTTCCAGGGGAGGCGGCGCATGTCTGGTTTTCGTCAAAGGCAGGATACAACGATGCGCCCGCAACAACGAGACCGAGAGCGACGCGCCCGCGGATCGGCGCCTTCGCGTTGGTACTATTTCGGCTCCGGAGGCACGGGCTCCGCCGGAAACTTGACTTGAGACTCCGTCGCTTCGTCCGCAAGGTTGGTCAGTTTATCGCAGTGACCCATGGCATTTCCATTGACGGGTGTCGCATTTCCTCGATGCACCCTCTTGATTGATGGAGCCGGCCGCGCAATGCTGGGTAGAGCCGTGTCTGCAGAAGGGATGCCGAGCCGCTAGGCGCAGTCCTCAAGCGAGCCGGTTCGAAACGCAGGCAACATGGCGAGCCCGATCCCCGCGGACGGGGGGACAGGATAGGGCGCAGTAATCGGTTCGAGAATGGGACGCGAGCATCGTTACGATGAGGGACGAGTGTAAAGATGACCTTGTCGCGGACGTCCCGGAAGCGTGCGGCGTTCTGATCGGCAATTGTTGCGAGTTCGTGGTGGCCGCGCTTGCGATCTGGAAGGCGGGCAAAACCGTTGTCTTGCTGGACCCGAATTGGCCTGAGGAGCGATTGGCCATGGTGGTTAGCGCTTGTCCAATCACCCAGATCGTTACAATCGAGCCCTTTAGACAGAAGGCGGCAAACATCTTGCCGCCTTCTGTCGTCACGATCATCGACCTTGAGCCTGAACTAACTCCGCTTGCGGCATCGTCGCCAAAAGGAGCCATTCCAGGCGGTCGGCATCCGGACACTTCCGCGTACGTAATATTCACCTCCGGGTCGACCGGGCGTCCCAAAGGCGTTCCCATCAGCCATGCCAATCTCGCGCAACTCCTAGCATGGCAGCAGGGTGCCTTCGATCTCGGCCCGCAATACACATCGCTTCAACTTCTTCCGGTTACCTTCGACTTCGGTTTCGAGGAGGTGCTAAATCAGGTCTGCTTCGGCGGCCACGTTCACTTCGCCGAACCCGCAGAAGCGATCGATCCTGAGCGTTACGCCCGGAAGGCAGCAGCCATCGGCGCCAACCTGCTCTATGTCACGCCGTCGCAACTTGAGTTTTTGCTTTCGGTGCTGGATCTGGAAAACTTCCGCATGATCCTGATCGGCGGCGAAGCCTTCCCTTGGCGACTATGGGACCGGCTGGCCCCGGCGCTCACCTCCGAGCGGCGCATCTTCAATGGATACGGTCCAACGGAAACAACGATCACGGCTACGGCCCACCGGTTGTCGCCTTCCGACCGATGGAAATATGCCACCGCGCTTTCTGTGCCGATCGGGGTGCCCTGCGCGGACAGTCGTATCCATATTGTCGATCCCGCCGACCAACTCTGTCCGCCGGGGGTGCCGGGAGAGATCGTCATCAGCGGTGGAGGGGTATCCGCCGGATATCTCGGCGCCCCTGCGGAGCAGTCGGCCCGCTTCGGATTTGTTCGTTTCAGCGCTTCAATGCAAACGTGGGCTTTTCGCACCGGCGATATTGCGAAGTTTCACCACGACGGCCTGATCGAATTTCTCGGACGGAGTGACGGCCAAGTCAAGGTGAATGGCTTTCGGGTAGAAACCGAGGAGATTGCCGAAGTCCTTCGTAGCGCTGGCGCACTGCAAGTGGTTGTCGACCACGATCCATCCGGTGGCAAGCCAAACCCGCTTGCGGCCTACTGTATCTTTGAGGCCGGGACCGGGACGAATCTCCGCGCGCTGTACCGGGCCGCCGCGGCGCGGCTGCCCATTTACGCGCGCCCCCGTATCGTTCAGGTCGATGCTCTGCCTCTTACTCCTAACGGCAAGCCCGACACTGCGACGTTGCGGGCTCTTCACGGCATCCGTGCGGTCGAGGACACCGGCCTTGCCGCAGGCGCGAAAGCGCGGTTGCTGAAGGATGAAATCCTAGACGTCTGGCGTCACTTGCTCAGTGCTCCTTTTCTGGCCCCGCAGGATGATGTTTTTGAATACGGCGCGAATTCGTTGGTTATTCTGCAGGCGCAAAAGGACATCGAGCGCCGCGTCGAACTGCGGATCGAATTGCCCGCCTTGTTTACCTATCGCAGTGCAGAGGCGCTGGCCGAGCATTTGCGCGATGTTACCTCTCACGATTCCGCGGCGCCGGACGCAACACCCAGTCGGCGCAATGCACTCGCTTTCCAGCGGCTTCGCCGACGCCGCGCGGTACCGAGAGAGTAAAGTGAGGTGACGCCATGGCGAGCCCGCAGTCAGTGATCACAGCGCTTGCGCTGCATGCGGCCCGCACGCCGGAGAAGCGTGCCTTCGGCTTTGTGGGGAACGATGGGGAGATCGAGCGTTCTCTCGGATACGCGGAACTACTGGGCGTGGTGAGCGCGGCCGCAGAATCCTACCGAAGCCGAGGGCTCCGGAAGGCGGACAGGGTCGTCGTCAGTCTGCCCGCGGGGTTGGAGTTCGTGGCAAGCTTCTTGGCTGTGCTTGCCGCTGGCGGCGTGGCAGTGCCGTTGCCGGCTTCGTCGGGACGTGGGCGCGCCGGCCGCGTTGGTGCGCTGATCCGCCAGGCGGCACCCCACTTCTTGATCTCGGCCCAAGCCGGGCCGGACCTTTATCGGGCAGACGCTAGGTCTCTGCAGCCTGCCGATTTGGACGCTCGGCGCTACTCCGTCCTCAGCCCGGTCATAGACGGCGCATCGGACGACGACTTGCAGGACACGCCGGCCTATCTTCAGTACACCTCGGGCTCGACCGCTGTGCCAAGGGCAGTGGAGGTCACCCATGGCATGCTTGTGCACAATCTTGAATGCATCCGGACTGCTTTCGAGCATGACAGCACGTCCGTTTTCGTCAGCTGGCTGCCGCACTACCACGACATGGGTCTGATCGGAACGATCCTGCAGCCGCTCTATTGCGGGGCCACCAGCTATCTTTCTGTGCCGGCCCAGTTCATTCGCAGACCCCTGTCTTGGCTGCAGGCGATCAGCGACAGGGGCGCCACGACGAGCGGAGGTCCGAACTTTGCTTACGAACTGTGCGTCACTGCCTTGCAGGAGGCAGCGCGCGAACCGGCAC
The DNA here is from genome assembly GCF_032489615.1 of Bradyrhizobium sp. SZCCHNR1051. Taxonomy (NCBI): domain Bacteria; kingdom Pseudomonadati; phylum Pseudomonadota; class Alphaproteobacteria; order Hyphomicrobiales; family Nitrobacteraceae; genus Bradyrhizobium; species Bradyrhizobium sp. SZCCHNR1051. Next base: position 4,448 of record NZ_JAUEYJ010000040.1, read on the forward strand.
TCGACCTTCGCTCCTGGAACGTGGCCTTCAACGGTTCTGAGCCGGTCCGCGCTGCGACGATGGATCGTTTCGCACAGGCGTTCTCCCGTTTTGGATTACGCCGGACAGCTCTCTTTCCTTGCTATGGGATGGCGGAAAACGGGCTGTTCGTCTCCGGCGGCCCGGTAGGTACTGGGATCGTGATGGCCAGCCCGACAGCCGGAAGTATAATTGGCGATTACGTATCTACCGGAAAAATTGGTGAGGGCCAGGTGGTCGTGGTGGTGGACCCGCAGACGCGCATTCGGCTGAACGACGGGAGCGTTGGCGAGATCTGGGTCCGGGGCCGCTCGACGGCGCGGCGATACTTCCGGAACAAGGAAGAGAGTGCGACGCTTCTCGACGCCCGCCTTCAAAGCGGTGAAGGTCCGTTTCTCAGGACTGGCGATCTCGGATTCCTGGCCGAACAGCGGCTCTACGTGACCGGCCGTCTAAAGGACATGATCATCGTCAACGGACGCAATCTCTATCCTGAGGACATCGAGATGATCGCGCTCGAGGTGCTTCCCGGGAAGGGACGTGTACGGGTCGCCGCCTTTGGCGTCGATACACAAGCCAGCGAAAGGGTGGTTCTGCTGGTTGCGGGGCTGTCGTTGCACGGTTCAGAGAGACACAGGGCAATGTTGCGGGTGCGGGAGGCCCTATTCGACGCCATCCAGGGTTTGAATGTCGAGGTACTGAGCACTTCCCGAGCCATGATCCCTGTAACCTCCAGCGGCAAAGTGCGTCGCGCGGTTTGCAAGGAAAATTACCTGAACGGCCGGATCGCGGCGGCGAACCATACTAGCATGCCAGATGTCCTGCGCTCTGTGGTTGAGGTCATTATGGGCCGGTCGGCACAAACCGATGACATGGAGCTCAGTCCGCTTGCCCTCGGCTTCGATTCGTTGTCACTGGCGCGCCTCGCCGAACAGCTCGATCAATCGGGCATTGCGGTGCCGCCTGGCACCATATTGGCCCGGCTGAGCCTGTCGGAGATATCAGCTTTACCACCGCGCGCCGTCGCTGCGGATGCCCAGAGCCAACCCCTCGAACGAGATGAGAGCCCACCGCGGGCCTTGCGTGCCAGCCTCAATCAGCAATCCTACGCCTTTCAGGAACTGACGGCACCCGCGCATCCGCGAGGAGTACTGGCCTTTGTGGTTTCGCTTTCGGGAGCGCTGTCCGATTTGCAGATCGGCGAGGCGGTAAACCTTTTGCTCAGGCGTCACACCGCCTTGTCCCTGCGGATTCGACATGACGGTACGCTGGACGTCGGTGAAGGCATCAGTGTGGTCCACCACCGTAGCGAAACATTCGATGCCGCTAGAGTGCTGGCTGCGACGTTGGTCCGATCGCCCATGCCGCTCTTCGACACCGAGCTGTGCAGGGTTCATCTGATCAGCGCGCCGGAGGCCGTTCTGTTGGCGTTGCAGATGCATCACGCCGTCTGCGACCTTTACTCTCTTGGCATCCTGATGGATGACCTCGGTATCGCCTTCTCCGGGGGAGCGTTCCCGGACCCAGCACCCGATTACCGTGCAGCCGTGCAGGCGCAGATGCGCTATCTGGTCAGTCCGGCAGCAGCCGAGGCCACTCGCCGCTGGAAAGAGCGCTTACGCGGGCAGCCTGTGAGCATCAGCTTTCCAAAGCTGCTCTCGCCCGTCTCCCGCTTCGCCGCGGAGGTGCCGTTTTTGCGTTTCACGATTGGCTCGGAGCTGGCGGCCCGGATCGTCGCGTTCGCCCGCGCCCAGGAGGTCACGATCTACAGCATACTGCTGGTGACCTTCGGTCTCGTGCTCTCCCGTTTTTCCCGGCAGGAGCGGATCACCATCGCCTCGCCCTTCCACGGCCGCCGCTTCGCGCAGGACGCGCAAACGGTCGGTCTGTTCGAGAACCTCTTGCCCATGGCGCTGCGGTTCTCGAGCGATCGCAGGTTTAGTGAGACCGTGCAGCGCCAATACGAGCATATCTCCGCAATGCTGGAGGACGGCGTACTTCCTCTGAGCCGTATTCAGCATTACTTCAGCGATCCGCACGCGCTTTTCGAGCAAGGTTTCGACGCCATGTTCACCCTGCAATCGGCTGCGGGGCGGAACGCCCGCGCCTTGTCGTTAGCCAGCCTGCGCACGCCGAATCTCCGTCTCGATCTCGGACCACTCACGGGAATCGTGATCGAGACGACGGAGATCGCGATAGAGGCCAGCCTCGATCTCTGCGTCACAGCAGGCGATACGATCGACGGCTATCTTGCCTACCATCCTGCGAAAGTCTCTGGCGAGACCGCGCGGCGGCTTCTGACGGCCTTCGAGTGCATCCTCGCCGCTGCGATGGACGCGCCGGAAACGCTGGTCGATCATCTTCCCGTTCTCGGCGAAGATGACCGTGCGATGCTCGAGCGGTGGGCAGGCGGAGCAGGCTCGCCACATCCCCATCGCATGGCACTAGAGCTCTTTGAGGCCGCAGCGGCGCAGTTTCCGCATAAGCCAGCCGTATCCGATGAGCGGAGGATGCTCAGCTATCGCGAGCTCAACATGCGGGTTGACCGATTGGCCGATCGGCTGCGCGAACACAAAAAATGATCGAAGGAGCGCACATCGGTGGCGTCTTCGCGACGGAGGTTCTGTCTCCTGACGCCTTCTGGCGATCGGTGACGGAGCGTACCGAGCTCGGCTGCCATGTGCTGCTGGTTGATATATCTGCGCGGCCTCACGACCTCGACCCTGGAAGAGCGGTGCTCCGCGATCTCCTCTGTGATGCGGAACGGGCGCGGCTGGCTGGCTTCCGGATAGCTGACGCGGCCTGGGAGTATGAAGCGAGCCATGTGGCGCTGCGGTTGGCAGTGGGGCGCTACCTGGAAACGCCCGCAGGCGAAGTCCGATTTCGTAACCCGGCGGATCCGTTTGCGCCGCCGGAGCCGATTGGCGCTGGTTTCCGGCGCTGTCGCGCGAGCCTGTCACACTGTCGGCGTTTCGCGGCGGTCGCACTGAGCCCAGAGCAGGCGGTTGGCATCGATGTCGAATTGTTCTCGCGCGCGGGGGAGGCGCTCAGTGTCGTTCGTCAGTTTCTGTCGGACGTGGAGTTAATGGGGGTGTCCGCGATGCCGAGCGAAAGCCGTCCGGGAGCGTCTCTGCTCGCATGGTGTCTCAAGGAGGCTGCGTTGAAGTCCTCGGGCACGGGTTTCCAGACCGATCCGAGAACCGTGCGGATAGGTTTTCATGCTGGACGGTGGACCATCGGCGCGCCGGCAGTGCTGGCGGTTGGCGAAGTACTCTACTCGTCTGTCACCCTGCGGCACCCGGCAGCTAAAGACGCGTGCGTCGCGCTCGCGCTTGAGCGTGGGCCTGTCCCGGTATTCATGTCCTGTGTAACGCTTCAGGAGCTGGTTGGCATCGCCGCAGGCTCATAGCATAGCGTCGGCGAATTCGGCGATCAGCTCGCAGACCATGCAAAGGCCGATTGCCCTGCGCCCGAGGAAATCGTCGGCGGACCCGTGTTCCTTCGCCAGTTTTTCTCGTGCCTCGTTCGAGTGCGCCGCTCTGAACGTGGCCGGGATTAGCCATGCATATTTCAGCGCCATCGCCAACTTCGCGCTGCGGACAAGTTCGGATGAATCGACGCCAGCGCGCCGCTCACGGAAGATTCCGCAGTATATCGCCAAGGCCTGATCGAGCAGATCAGTCCCTCGCCGAGCCGGCAAGAGGTCATCGACGATTCCGTCGACAATGAAATTGGCTGCGTCAATACCTGCGGTCGAGTCGCCGCAATACGCGAAGTCAATTAGCGTTTTGGGCGTGCTGGTTCCGCACTGCCCAAAGATGTTCGGTTGCCAGAAATCGTTGTGAGAAAACACCTGAGCCTGACTATTGAGATAAGCCAGCGCGCGTTCCGATCTGCGGTTAAGCGCCTCGATCAGCGGTCTCGTTGGAAGCAGTGCATCCACCTCGGCCAAGCCGGTGGGCCGCATGTGCTTACCCGCATTTTCCATGAGCTCGCGCCGGCGATCGTAGTAGACGGTGAGGAACGGCACGCTGGTCGGGCTCAGCGTTGGTGCCGAAGTCATCGCCTGGGCTTCGGCCAGCGAGCCGATGCATGCCATTATCGTCGCCGTGTCCCACGCGGAGGCAGGCGGGTCGGACGAGCGCTTGAGGATGATTTCAGCATGATTCTCGCCCGTCCGAACATGCAGGCAGCAGGCGCTGCTCAGCATCGGCAGGCCGGGCCAAGGCTGTTCACTTGCATAGAAGTCGGCTTCGCGCCGCCAGAAGAATGGATCCGCGGGATCCGCCGTGGCGCGCCAGCGGCCTTCCTGATTGGGTGAAAAGCCGAGACGCTTCAATACGAAATCGGCCGACTTGATCCGGTCCCCTTCGACGAAACGGCACGTCAGCGTTCCAATAGAACGCGTTGCTCCAGCGACGATATTGTGCGCGAAGGCATCGAGTCGCACGTCGATCAGCTCGAACGCCCGAGCGTCCGGCCGGCTCGCCAGAGCGGCTGCTGCAAGCTCCCAATCCGGTGTCGATATATAGTCTTCCTTCATCTCTCGTCCTTCCCGATCGGCAATTGGCGCTTGTCCGGGGTCATCGGCCGCGAGGAGCTTCCAGGGGGAGGGGGCTCTTCCGGGCAGAGTTACGCGGTCCAGACCGGTCGATCAAGCGGCAAGGAGCACGAATGCCACGCGCGGATCGCAATGTGAGTTGCACTGCGCGTGCCGCGCAAGTGCGCTTAGATGACAAGATCCGCGAAGGTCGTGCTGACTCCGCGGTATCCGAATGCGATCGCGCGGCGTGCCTGGGCAGTTTCGTTGGCTGGACTATCGTGCAGAACGAGACCGTCGTGTACGATGACATCGCCCGGATTGAGTTCAAATACCGCTTCCGGATAGGTCTCCGTGTTCTCGGCCTCGAGCGAGCTTCCACGGATTCCGCTTGCGCGGTGCGGCTTGAGACCGGCCTTGTGCGATCCGAGGAAATAGCGAACCGCGCCATTTGTCTTGCGGACCCGGTCGATGGGCACCCAGATGGTCGCTTGCTGCGGAGGATCTACGGCGCTGTAGGCGACGTCCTGGTGCAGCGGGATGCTGCCGCCGCGCCATGCGGGCTTCATGAACGCTTCGACGAACATTGGCCGTGGCGTCCAACCGGTCAGCCGCTCGATCACCTCAAGCATGCGCCGATCCGCCAGGATGTCGGAGAAGTAAGGACTGAATATGTTCATCCAGAACAAGCCGCGCATCGCTTCGCTGTCTGCCTCGCGGCTGTAGAACACGCCGGGCAATCGGGGCACAGTATCGCGCTCGTATTCCTTCAGCGCCGTCGTCAATTCGGAGATCGTGGTGTCATCGAAAAAAGAGCGAATGACGACGGCTCCGTCTTTCTGAAATGCGCTCAATGTCTCGCGAGACATTACCACTCCCTTGCACGGCAACTCCATGTGTGCCCCCGATGGGAACGCAGGCGTCGCTCTGGCGCTTTCTGCTCGGACAGCTTGTGGTATCATGTAAATGCATGCTATAGTAGCGTAGTGGTGCGTCGTGCTCAAGGACCTGTGCATGTTGGAGATATCGGACAGACTGGGCGAGCCTATCCTGGACACGATGTGCTTTCTCAACGATGTCGTCGAGCGCTATCCGGAGGCGATCTCCTTCGCGCCGGGGCGCCCGGCTGCAGAACTCTTCAACGTTGCGCAGAGTCTCGATGTAGTCCGCAAACATGCCTCGGCGATTCTTGGCCGTCGCGACGTGTCACCCGAAAGCGCGCTCAACGAGATCGCGCAATATGGCAGAACGAATGGGATCGTGCACGAGCACGTTGCCCGGCAGCTCATGAACGATGAGGGGCTCTCGGTCGAATCCGAGCGGCTTGTTATTACCCATGGGTGTCAGGAAGCAATGCTGCTCTTGTTGCTGACGGTGTTTACCCCGCCGCGCGACGTCCTTCTGGCGACCGAGCCGGTTTATCAGGGGATTACTGCCGCAGCCCGACTGTTGGGCATTGAGGTGGTGCCGATCAGGCTTCAAATGCATGGGCCGGATCTGGACCAGCTGGAGGACGTGTTGGCTCGCCTGGGCGCTGAACACAAGGTGCCGCGCGCCTTCTACATCATCCCGGATTTCGATAATCCCAGCGGTTATACGACCTCGCTCGAGACGCGTCTGCGGCTGGTGGCCCTGGCGCGCCGCAGGAGCTTGTTGTTGCTCGAGGATTCGCCGTACCGTATGCTGCGCTATGAAGGCCCGCCGTTACCGCTCCTGAAGTCGATTGATCCGGGGCAGGTGGTGCTTCTCGGGTCCTACTCCAAATCGGTCTATCCTGGACTCCGGCTCGGATATCTCACCGGCGATGTTCCCGTCTCCCTTTCGGGTCGAACGATGCCCCTCTCCGAGGTGGTCTCGAAGGCGAAAAGCCTCGTTAGCATCAACACCTCTCCAGTCATGCAGGCCGTGCTTGCCTCGGTCTTGATAGAGGAGCGGCACAGCTTGCAATCCCGCATGGTGGGTTCGGCCTCGTATTACCGGAAAAAGCGCGATGTGCTCCTCGCAGCATTGGATCGCCACTTCGCCGGCAAGCGCGCTCCAGACGTGCGCTGGAACAGGCCGGAGGGGGGATTTTTCGTGACGCTCGAGGGTCGCTTCGCGTTCACGATGCCGGTCGTGGAAGCCTGCGCATCCAGCGCCGGAGTAATCGTCGTGCCGATGTCGCTGTTCGCTTTTGCGACACCGCACGACCGTTCCGTACGCCTGTCCTTCAGCGCCGTTCCGCTTCAGGACATCGACGAGGGTGTCTCAAGGCTTGCGGGTTTCTTTAGCGGTCTCGCGCAATCAGAGCAGCGCCTCAGCAAACCCGCATAAGGCCGCCTCGATCCGCGCGAGGATGGCATCCACCTCCGCTGAAGAGAACACATCGACTTGATAGGTCGCGGTGAGCTCGAGCACATCGCGCCAGCGTTTTAGGTCGGTGGCCAACTCGTAACCGCTGAGCTTGAACTCCGGTGTGTTGCTAATCCATGCCGCCGGTGCATCGAGGGCGGTCAGTGCTAGCGCGCGGCCGGTCACGGCCATCCCGCCATGGTCAAGGAGGCCGAACTGGAAGGCGCTCCGATAGCCTGCGAGGTCGCGCCCGCGGGCCGCGACACAAGCGTCAAGATCAGAGGCCAGCACGTTCTGAAACGCCAACGATTCGGCAAGCCTTGTGCCGACCGCCTGCAGATAGCGGTCCGGCGCGCTTACCGCGATTGCTGTGTCGATATCAACGAGGATGGTGTTCGCAACGAGACCGATCAGAGACTCGACCGCTTCCGAGTCTCGATTGGAGCACATCGTTGCAACTCGCAGCGTGCGTACGCTCGCAATGTCTGCGACGACCGCGGCGTAGGCGGCCAAACCGACGACGAACGGGGTTACCGCCACGCGGGCGGCCACGCGCTCGATCGTCGCAGCGTCGAATTCCCCGAGCCGCCGGCGGCGCCGGCCCACAATGAAGGATGCACGGGACTGGCCGCTGCGCGTCGGATCGAAGAGCGAGACGGCGGCGCCGGCGGTTCGATCGAGGTGCTCCTGATAGGATCGGGCCCGTTCGGAGGGATCGGTCGTGGCTCTAACGCGAGCATAGTGCAGAAAAGAGGGAGAGGCACGGGTCGGGCCATCCCCTGGCATCTGCTCGTAGCGCCGTACGATGTCCTCGAGGATGACTCGTATCGACCAGCCATCCGTGACGATATGGTGGATGTGAATCGCGAGGATCGCGGGCCCCGGGCGCTCGACGATGAGAAAGCGAACCGGCAGGTCGGAGGTGAGGTCGAAGCCTTGGTCAAAGAACTCCTTCAGTCGCATCTGTGCCGCCTCGGCGCTGGCTTCCCGTGCCGTGCCCAACGCGAACTGAGCGTCGATCTCCTCTTGCATGCGTCGGCGCATGATGGGCCGTCCGCGGTCATCCGCCTCGATCCGGACGGTCAACGCGTCGTGCGACTTCATGCAACCGCGGATTGCCTCTTCGAGCCGGGTTGGCTCGCAGGCCTGCGACAGCTCGAAGGCACATGAAACGGTCATCTGGTTGATCAGCGGTAGGTATTGCAAGAGATCCCAGATCCGCTCCTGCTGTGCGGTAAGAGGTGCCGAGTCCGGCGCCTCCGCCAATGGCATCGCGGTGGCGGGAGCGCCGTTCAACAATTCGGCCATGCCGGCAATGGTCGGTCGGGCCATCAATGCTGCCAGCGGGGGGGCTTTCCCGAAACGCTCCTGCAAGTGCAGGCGCAAGCGTGACATCGCCAGCGAATCCCCGCCCAGCGCCATGAAGCTTTGGTCGCCCATGTTGACCGGCCGGTCCAAAACACTGGCCCAGGCCGCTGCGATCATCGCCTGCATTTCCGTTGCCTGAGCGGGCTTCGCGGTCTCTGTGCCGATGCGCTGCGCCAGCCGCGCGAGCACCTTGTGGTCGATCTTGTCGTTTCGGTTGAGGGGTAGGACCGATATCGGCTCGAAATGCGCCGGCACGGCGACATGCGGCAGTCGCGCCGCAAGTCGCGCTCGAAGCGCAGAGATTTCCGGCTGTGGTGCGCCGGGTTTCACCCGGTAAAAGGCCATCAATCGGCGCACGTCCGGCGCGACGTCGTAGCCGACGACAGCGGCCTCTTCGACATTGTCCTCCTCTCGGAGCATCGCCTCGACGGTCTCCGGCATGACCCGCACGCCATCGATCTTCTCCTGAGCGTCATTGCGCCCGAGAAACTCGATGATGCCGTCGCGGTGAATCCGAACCAGATCCCCGGTCCGGAAATAGCGGAACGCCCCGCGGACAATGAAGCGCTTCTGCTGATCCGGCTCGGCGACTGCGTAACGGCCCACGACCGGACCGCCGATCAGCAACTCGCCGGGAGCGCCCACCGGCACCGAACGGCCATTCTCGTCGACAATCCTGAGACGGACGTTGCGATGCGGCCGGCCGATGATTGGCGCTTCGAAGCGATCCTCAGGTCCAATCTCGGCCGAAGCGCAGATAATTGTCGTCTCGGTCGGGCCATAGAGGACGCGAATTCGGCTCTGCGGCCATGCCGCGCGCATCTGAGCAATCAGGTCCGACGAAACCTTGTCACCACCGACCAGTGCCAGGCCCGGTCCGCCCGGATCCGGGCCCACCGCCTTCAAGACCTTTCGCATCACGGCGGGGACCGCATGGAAGACGTTCGCCGTCGTTGCATCCTGGGCGAGTCTTTCAACGTCTACGGGATCGGCGTTGTGAATATGCACATGGCCGCCTAGCGATAGCGGCAGCAGGATTTCGAGCAGCGCGATATCGAAGGCTAGTCGCGCCGACCAAGTGGTGACTGGCCGCGCCGGCATGCCTTCGAAGCGTGCCGCCGCGAGTGTCTCGGCCAGATTGCCGTGACTGATCTCGACGACCTTGGGCCCGCCAGTGCTTCCCGAGGTGAGGACGAAATATGCACTTGCTTCGCTTGGGTTCGGCTGTGCGGGAAGCTTTCCTGGCGCTGCGTCCGCCATCGACTCCAGGTCGAGCCAGGGCAAGTCAAAAGCATTGATGGCCTGCCTTAGGGGACATGCGCGCGGCCCGACACCACAAATGGGCGTTATTCGGCCGAGGCTGTTTGAGATCTCTTCGTCCTCCGACGCTGGATCGAGCAGCACGGCGGCACCGCCCGCCATCCAGATTCCCCATAGCGCGGAGATCGTCCGTGCGTCGCGCGGGCCGGCAAGCACGACCCGCGGGCCGGGTCGATGTCCGGCAACCGCAAAGATCCGCGCGTGCCAGTCACGGGCGTTCTCGTACAATTCTCTGTAGCTCAGGCAGCCTGTTCCGCTGGCAACGGCGAGCTCAGCCGAGAAGCGAAGCACATTTGCCATGAGCTGCGCAGGAACGGACTCCGGGGCAGGATGGACTGACGCGTTGAGGGCCTTGACCAGCCGACGACGCTCCTTCATATGGGCTGGCGGGAAATGGTCCAGAGTTCGATCCGCGCATCGAATGAGGCGGTCGAGGTCTGCGAGGTACCGCTCGCCGAACTCGCGGAGGTCGCGGGCAACGCCGCCGACGGGCTTGGCTTCGAGGCGAAGCGACAAGTCGGCGCCGGACGGCTCGGCAATGATGGACATTGCGAATTGGGCCCGCGCCGCGGTGGGCGAGGCAAAGTGCAGCCGGATCGGCAATCCGCCAAGCTGCACGCGGGCATGCGCTGATATGTCGTAGGAAAGCAGGTTTCGCCCCATCGGGAAATCGGGGCGGCCGGTCGCTGCGGTGAAGGCCTTCCTCAGGTCAGCTTCGGAAAGTGCAGCAAGCTCCAAGGCATCGATAAATGCATCTCGACATCGCTCCATGAGCGATGCAAAGGACAGACCGCGAGCATTCGGCAGCCCCATGAGCAGACGTTTCAGTCCGTAACCGGCAGACGGCTTCGTATTGTCCTGGACGAGAATGGTCGCGAACATGCCGGCCTGGCCTTGAAAGAAGCTCGTCGCCGTCAGGCTCGCCAGCAGTACGTGAAAGCGTGAGCAGCGGAGGCGACGCGCGAGGTCATCGGCGGCGCCGATCACTGCATTGGGAAGTCGCATCGTAAAAAAATCTCTGTCCGTCTGGTTCGTGCCGGCCGCAGTCTGGGCGCAAATAAGCGGCGCCGCATCCGGCGCGATGCCGGCGAAATGCGCCTCGGCCATCGCCAAAAGCTCTATGCGCCGCGCCGGCGTGAGCGTCTCGGCGTTCGCACGCGGCGCGGCCAAGGCGGTTGGCGTCTCCCGGGCGTACATGCCCGGCCCGGAAGCGGCGGCTTGCACGCTCAGGCCAGCCTCGAGCAGATCGAGCAAGATCTTCAGCGATGTCCCATCCCACGCGATGTGATGTGCACACAGCAGCAAAATCCAACGATCGTTTGCCGCACGAAGAATCTCGGCGCGGAACGGCCGCTCTCGCCGCAAATCGAAGGGGCGCATGGCCGCGTTCTGGGCGATGCGGCCCAGATCTGCGTCTTCAGAGAGCCGCCGTTCCGTCAAGGGAATGGCAATGGCGTCGTCGGACGCGGGCACAAGGCCTACGCCGGCGGCCGAGTCCGCGTAGATCGCATCGAGCGTGGGCATCCGGCGAACCGCCCAACGCAGCGCCTCGGACCAGAGCTCGGGATCCATCGACCCGAAAACCTCCAGGGCCATCGCCGAATTGTAAGCGCAGGATGCGGGCTCAAGCGTCTGGTCGATCCATAGACTCTTCTGCATGTCTGTGGCCAACAGGACGCCCGTCGATGGAGGCAGCCGCTCTCGCGCTGCCTCGCCAAGGATAGCGTGGGCCAATTTGGCGCGCCGATCAGATTCTGAGACCATCGCCAACCAATCCTCCGCAGCTACTGCAATGCGTCGACCGCCTCTTCCGGAAGCACCGAGAGATGCAGGAGCGCCGCGGCGAGCTGATCGATGGAGCCGGAACTCTCTGACGCCGAAGTCAGCGCAAGGGCCAGGCGTTCAACATTCGACGCGCGAAAAATCGTGGCGAGCCCGATCGAAATCCGGAAATCTTCCGACAGTCTTGCCGCCAAGTCGGCGGCCATAAGGGAATGCCCGCCGAGTGCGAAGAAGTCGTCCATGACACCGACCTCGGCGACATACAGCACGTCCGCGAACCGCTTGGCCAGCCAGGCCTCCAATGGCGTCCGCGGGGCGACATAGGCCGCGAGGAGGCTCGCGGGTCGGACCTGCTTTTGTGATCCGGCGAGTATCCCGGTCGGCGAGCGGAACTCACCCAGGAAGGCTTCGTTCGGCTCGGTAAGGGGCAGCGGCAACGCCGACATAAAGACAAGCGGTCGTCTCATGGACAAGGCGATTTCAAGCGCCGCGCTTCCGGCCTCCGCGCTATAACCCTTGTCGATCGTCTCGGAAAAGCTGGCGGAAATACGCGCGTCGGTGCTCAGGGCGGAGGCCATGCCGATGCCGCGCCAACGTCCTGTGGCAACGGCTTGAGCATCGGCCTCAGGACCCTCCGCCACAGCTTCCAACGCCATGTTGCCGAAGCCGTAGGCGTAGCTGCCGAATCCGCCGGCGAAGGTCGCCGCGGACGAAAGGCATAACACACGCGCCTGCGGCGCGTGCTCCCGGGCCATGGCGATGATCCTGGAGAGGCCCAGGGCCTTGGTCCGATACTGATCAAGAATTTCGCGGGCGGTTGTCGTCAGAACGGACTTGCCCACGGAATTGGCCGCGAAATGGCCGATGAGGCCTGGACGGCCGTAGGATTGCGTGACCTCACGAAATGTCTGCGCGATGGACTCGATATTGCGAAGGTCGCATCGGACAAAACTTGCGTCAGCTCCGAGACGACGAAGCTCTTCGATGCGTTTCGTCTCGAGTTCCAGGTGCTCCGCCGCACCGCTGCTTCGGCTGGCGAAGACGAACACGCGCCGCTGGCGAGCGAGCCGGACGGCGAAGGCGTGGGCGATATCGCCGCCGCCGAAGAACACGGCGGTGCTCCATGGCGGTTCGTCCGCGAGGCGAGCGGGGGCCGGTACCAGCGACAACTGTCGCGAGTAGAGCCTTCCAGACCGGAATATGCGTACCGATCCCGTCGGCAGGCCGATCAGCGCGCCGAGCGCGGTCTTCCAGGTCTCGGTGGTCGCCGGGCGGTGTGACTGCGATCCGAAGTCCAGAAGTTTGACGCTGACCTCTGGCAATTCGATTGCGGCGGCCTTCAGCCAAGCAAGCGGCAGTCTGGCCTCAGGAACGAGCGGCTCATCCTGACCGATGCGGAAAAGCCCATTGACCAGAAGCCAAAGCTCCATCCCCCTTTGGCCGGGAGCAGACGCGGCACGGGTTAACGCCGCCAACTGGGCATGGAGGCTCTCAAGGAGCTCTTCGCCGGACATGTCCGACTCCAGAAGTCCGAGTGCCAAGACCAGCAGACGCGGCGTCTCTCCCTGCGCGGAGACGGCATCAAGCTCGTCCAGACAATCAGGCAAACAGAATTCGAGCGGAGTGTCACGAGAGGTGAGCACCGCTCCCAAGGCAGTTCGCAACCGTTCGTCGTCGCTGATCAGGATTCGAGGCCGACTCGGCTGCGCTGTAAGGGGCAGGTAGCCGGCTGGAGGGTAGCCGAGCTCGTAAAAAAAGGACTCGTCACCGCATCGGGCGTTGTCGTTCACTCGCTCGGCAAGGGGCAGGGCGGCCGACGAGAGTAGCGCGGCAATGTCGGTCTTGCCGCCCGCGGTCTGCGGCCAGTCGGCGACGCTCCTTAGTTCGACCAACGCCAGTGCCGGCGGCAGGACCTGCCTCAGATGATATGCGACCGCGGCCTTGAGTGCGGTTTCGTTGCCTTCGTCCACCTCGATGAAGGCAAGCAGTCTTTCCGGACACGAGGCAGGCGCGCCGAGGACCAGGGCGCGGCGAACGGCGCTGGTCGCGGAGCGAATCTGGGCTTCGATCTCTTCCGGATGAATCCTCTGCCCGTGGAGTTTGAACATGCGGTCGAAGCGACCTGCAATCTCAAGGCGTCCGTCCGGCAATAGTCGTCCGCGGTCGCCCGTGCGATACCAACGGCGCGGTTCGTGTCCCAGATCGGTGAGGGTGCGATAGTCGCGCTCGGTGCGCCGCGGCTCGTTCAAGTATCCGTTCGCCAGGCCCTGTCCGGCGATCCAGACTTCTCCCCACGCCGCGCGCGGCAGCAAATGCATAGCCTTGTCTCGTACGCTTATCGCTGCTCCTTGGATCGGCCGTCCCGCGGTGACCAGCCGGCGTTCGCCGGGGACTAGTCGCTCGATGCTGGCCCAGACGCCCGCCTCAGTGGGTCCGTAAGCGTTGAAGAGCTTGGTTCTTCCTGCCCAAGCTTGAGCGAGACTCAGCGGGCACGACTCGCCAGCGACAATGGTGACGGGTGCCGCTGGGCCGGCCGGATCAAAGGCCGCCAGGATGCTGGGCGGTATCTTGATGACATCTAGCCGCTCACGCAAAATCATGGATTGTAGAGTGGTCGGACTGAGACGTTGTTCGTCCGAAAGGACGATCAAGCTGGCCCCGCTGGTCAGGCTCACGCAGAGGTCCCAAAGGGCAGCGTCAACGAAAAGGCCGGCATACTGCGCGACCCGCCGGCCCGGACCCAGGCTGAATGCAGCCGCCGTGCGGGAAAGATTTGCAAGTGCCCGATCTGTGCCGACCACCGCCTTGGCGCGTCCGGAGGTGCCCGAGGTGAAGATGATGTAGGCCGGGCTATCGAGATCAAACAATGCCGGCACGGGCATTTCTGCAGGCCCGGCGGCATTCAGATCAATCGTCTCGACATCCGTGATTTTGACCATTTGATCGACATCGCCGCATAAGAAGCGAGCACCGACGGTCCGCCGCACGTCTTCCAGCCTGGCAGGCGGCCAAGCGGGATCGACGGGTGTTGCGACCCAGCCGCCCGTCAGGATCGCAAGAAATCCGACATAACTCCCAACCCCACGCCCGGCCGCAAGGAGGATCGGCTCGCCGGGTTTCGGCCGGTGCAGCAGAAGGCTCGCATGTGCGCGGCTGATCCGGGAGGCAAGTTCGCGATAAGTGAGGACGATGTCGCCGGCGGCGAGAGCCACTGCGTCCGGGTGAATCTCCGCGGACCGGAAGATCAGCGCACAGAGAGAGTCCTGCGGTCGCGCCTCGTGGCGTTCGTTGTCCTCCAAGCCGGACGGGCTGTCGGGGTTTAATGCCGGCTCGGGTACCGGCTGCTCTTCGGGGCGCCTGACCGCGTTCCCGAGCACGTCCCGGATTTGTGCCATCAAATTCTGCGCGAAGTCCGGTGCAAAGAGCGATTTGCGAAACGTGACTTCCAGCGAGATCGGACCGCTGACGTTGACAAGCGCAGAGAGATCGAATTTCGAGGTGTGGTTGTTGAAGCGCAGCGGCGTGACGAGGAGGCGGCCGATCCGAGCGCCATGGCTCGGGGCGTTGTTCTGAGCAATCATGACCGAGGCGATGCCGTCGCGCGCAGATGTCGATGAAAGCCGCGCGCGCAACTCTGAAAGATCAACCCACTGGTGGCGGCTGCTGTCCAGGAGCGCCTGCGTCATGGCATCCACTGCGGCACCGAAGCCGCGATCCGGATCGAGCGTGGCAACGCAGGGCACGACGCGCAAGAAATGGCCGACGGTATCGGAATTCTTTGCGTTGCGGCCGTCCAGCGGCAGCACGAAGGGGATCTCGGGCGAGCCGATGATGCGCTGCAAGACAAGGGCGACGGCGGCGGCGATGAGGGCGTAGCGGGTGGTGTCGCGCTGCCGCGCAAAGCCGTCGAGCGTCTCGCTCTCCGCCTCCGACAGCGTGAGTCGTATGACGAACCCGTCGGTGTGCGCGGCCGACGCCAATGGCTCAGCCACAGGCCAGGGGTAGTTCAGCCTGCGTCCGTCGAGACGGTCCTTCCAGAACGCAAGCGATCCTTCGACCTGTGCTGCGTCCGGCGCGTCAGCGGACTGCTGCGATGCGACCGGGTTCGGACGTAGGTTCCGGTCAGGCTCTCCGCGCAATCGCGAGAGCAGGTCGTGATAGAGCAGAGCCATCGACCGCCCGTCGCTAACCAGCATCGAGATCGCGAGGACGACGAAGTGCAGGTCGGTAGCTGGTGAAATCACGGCCGCGTTGTAAAGTCTGCCTTGCTGCGGCGAGAGCGGCACGTCCGCAACCGAGCGTCCGATCAACAGTGCCTCGCGGATGGCCGCGTCGAGCGGGGAGACCGTGATCTCGTGTCGGCGCGTTGGCGGAGCCGGCTCCTTGTCGAGAGTCTGGTAGAGGACGCCGTTGATCTCTTCGAAACGCAGGTGCAGCGCCGGATGTGACGCCAGCGTTTTGTCGACGGCCGCCCTCAAGCTGTCGCCGTCGATATGGCCTTCAATCTTTAGAAGCGCCACATTGACATTGCTCCGCCCGCCGGTGCCCGAGACTTCTTCGAACCAGATGTTCATCTGTCCGGGGCTTGCGCGCCACTGAGCTCGCCCGCTCATTTGGGCGTCTCCTTGCCCAGCCGGCGTGCGGCCGCGGCGGATGTCGCTCGGGGGACTAGGATCTCGAGCTGGGCGATAGTCTCCAGCACGTCCTCCGATGACGGTCCAAAGTCGACCAGGCAAGCGATCTCGTCGACGCCTCTTTCGTGTAACTGGCGGCACAGTGGGTCGACCGCCTCGGCCGACCCGACCAGAGCGTTGCCGGCCAAGTATCTCTCGACACCTTTGACCACAAGTGCATCGCGGTCGGCTTGTGACAGCGCATCGACGTCAAGTCCCGGGTTGCTCGTGCGGACGAACGGCAAATACATCTGCATGTGGTTCCGGAAATATTCCGTCATTGCCAGACGTGCCTTCGCGCGAGCGGCCTGAGGGTCGGGCCCTAACAGGCAATGCAGCATCAACGTCACCTTGGCTGCGCCCGGCGCATGATAGCAGGCAAGTTCCTTGCGATAGGCTCCGATGTTTTCGAAGAGGTCGTCCTTGGTTTGCTCCAGCAATCCGGTAAGCACGCCCATCCCGCGGCGTGCCGCTTCGAGCCATGTCTGCCGCCTGCTGGTGCTGGTCAGCCAGAGCGGGAGGATCGGCTGCACCGGTAGCGGATGGAGACGCATGCCGCTCGCCGGCTGGTCGCCCCCGGACGATGATCTGATCGGCGTGCGACGCTGCCACATGGCGTTGACCCGGTCGATCTGAGTCAGCGTGTAAGGTCGACGCTGTTCGTAAGAAACCTCGGAAAGCAGTCTGAAATCCACAGGATGCCAGCCAGAGGCGACCGCGACGCCACAGCGCCCGCCCGACAAATTGTCGACGACGCTCCAGTCCTCCACCACCCGGATCGGGTTGTGGAGCGGCAACACGACGCTTCCGGCCCGTATCCCGATCCGGCTCGTGCGCCCGGCAATGGCGCAGGCAAGCAATGCGGGATTGGGAAACGGTCCGCCGAAGTCGTGGAAGTGGCGTTCGGGCACCCAAATCGCTTCGAGCCCTGCCGCATCTGCCCTCTCGGCGCATTGCATCAGGAGTTCGTAAAGCGGCACCCCCGGTCGGGCGCGGTCGGAAAAGAACAGAAGGCTGAAGCCAAGCGCCGTGGCGTCAGGTGCTCCACTGCGGGCGAGGGCCGCCGACGGGGGTATCGACCACTCCGCGTCCTGCCGTTTCATGTGCACAAGGAGAAGCCGCTGCTGAGCGGGCGTCAAGCCGCGATAACGCTCGAACAGGCAGGTCTGCGGGAGTGTTTCAGCGCTCATCATTGATGCTGTGCAGAGCGGATTGAACCTCTTCGGGAGTCATCTTTTCGATACTCTCGATCTCCATTTGGAGACGTTTCGGGTCAATCATTGCGGGCCGCCGGATGACTGTCCCAGCATCAGCTCGCGCCAAGCGCCCGATGTTCGCGATGGTCGGCACCTGAATGACATCCGCCAACGCAAGATTGGCCTTGAGTCGGTCTCGGATCTGCGCGGTCATCTGCGTCAGCATTAGCGAATTTGCGCCGAGATCGATAAGGTTCTCTTCTGGTTTCACGTCGGGAATACCGAGAAAGGCAACCACGATATCCCGGATCAGGGCATCAACGTCTTGGGACGGGGGCTCTCTCTGTACCGGGTCAGAAACTGCCGCCATCGTCGCCATGGGAGCGGCAGTCGCGCTGGATTGAGGCGAGGCCGCGGCGGCTCCTGGCATCAACGAACCGGGCCCCGGATTGGTGCGGATCTCTATCCGGTCCGAATAGATCGTGACGTGCGCATTCAGGGTGTTCACTACTACCGCACCGGTGTGGTTTACGGGCATCGTCGATTTCCCTGACGTTGGTGGCTGCCGGTCCAGCCAATGGCGGCGATGATCGAAAGCGTAGGGCGGCAACGAAACGACCCGGGCCGCGTCCGCTTGCGGTGGTTTCGGCCAGTCGACCGGAACGCCGTTGCAGAAGGCCTCAGCAAGGTGATGCATGACCTGCATGGCCCAATCCCCGACCGGCGCGGCGCGCCTTCTTGCGTCGACGTCCCGGCGAACGACATTGGGCGCGATCGTCTGCTTTGGTCCAAGGTCGATCACTTGCCGGGGGCGCTCCTCGGAAATGGCGTTCAGCGCCCGATCAAACCGCATCGGGGCGGCGACCTGCCAAGCCCAATAGGCCGCTTCGAACGGCTGGCGCGGGTCCGACACCACCTGACCAAAGCCGCTTACAAAGCGAACGTCGGTTTTCGCCAGCATCAGTGTGTCGGAGATCGTAGCCGCGATGCGCTTCGCTACAGTGGACATGAGCGGAGTGTGGAAGGCATGTCGTATCGGCAGCCGGACATATGCGATCTGCTCTGCATGGAGACGTCGCGCAAAATCCTCGATCGCCTCCGGCGTCCCGCCATAGACGCTGCGTCCACCACCCTGACGGATGGCAGGCCACACGTCGTGCGAGAGAACGGCGTCGGCGATTGATTCCGCGGCCAGCATCGCACCCGGTGGAGCATCGGCAAAAGCATCATGGCGCGCCTTCAAGAGAGCGAGGGCCATGTCCAGCGTCATCATTTTCGCGGCGCAAGCAGCCGCGACTTCACCCATCGAGTAGCCGAGGACGACGTCAGGCTTGACGCCACAATTCGTCAAGACACGGGCGACCGCAAGAGGACCTGCGAAGACGGCGAGTTGACGGTGAATCGCGCTTGGCGCTGCCGGGCGCATGCCGCGACCGGCGATCCATTGCATATTCTCACCGAAAAGATCGGACGCCGCGTCGAGAACCGCCGCAGCCTCGGCGGCGACGGCCGGCATCTCGGCCGCAAGGCGGGCCAGATGATCGCAATCAGCGTCGGTCTGTCCTGGAAATGCGAACACCGTCGCTCCGCTTGCAGAGTCCGCGTCGTACGGCGTCGCGCGGTCAAGGCTCTCGAGCAGGGCCTCAGAGCTTCGTCCAAGTGCCACGGCTCGGAATTTGAGAGGGGCGCGGCCGCGCTTCAGAGTATACTCTATGTCGGTGAATTTCGATGCCTTGCCCAGTGCAGGGCGCAAGCGCTGCATGTAGGCCGTGGCGCTCGTCTTGGTCTTGGCAGAGATCGGCAAGGCATAGATCCGAGGAGGATCCGACGCACTTCGATGGGAAGGTGGCGGCGATTGCACGATGACATGGGCGTTGACGCCGCCCATGCCGATCGAATTTACGGATGCGAAAAGGGGCGTATCGGGATCGCCTGGAAGGAGTTCAAGCTTTGTCGGTACACTGAATTGCGTGTCTTCCAGCCGGCAGTCCGGATTGGGGCGCTGAAAGCCGTAAACAGGCGGAACCTGCCGCGTTTGCAACGACAGAACGACGCGGATAAGGCCGGCTATCCCGGCCGCGGCGTCGAGGTGACCGATGTTCGGCTTGACCGTTCCGATGAAGGCGGGTCCGCCGCCACGGGCCTTGGGAAAGGCGCGCGCGATGGCAGCCATTTCAATCGGATCTCCAACCCGCGTACCGGTCCCGTGTGCCTCGAAGATACTGATCTGTTCGGGACGAACCTGCGCGAAATCGAGCGCGCCCGCCATCGCGGCCACCTGGCCGTCAATCGTGGGAATAACCAGGTTCGGTTTCTGCGCTCCGTCATTCGACACTGCCGCACCGCGCAGAACGGCATGGATCCGGCTGCCATCCGTCAGTGCTTCAGACAATCGCTTCAGAACGATGACGCCGGCTCCGCTGCCGGCCACGCTGCCACTTGCATCCGCGTCAAACGCCCGGCACATGCCGTCGCGAGACCCGGTGCCGCCATCAGTATACACATAGCCGGCAACCTGCGGCGACCGAATGGAAGCGCAGCCGGCAACCGCCAAATCGCACTCGCCAGAAAGTATGCTGCGCATCGCCATGCTGACGGCCACCAGCGAGCTCGCGCAGGCAGCCTGGACGGCGATTGCAGGGCCGCGCAAATCCAGCGCGTGCGCGACTCGCAGTGGCGCGAAATCCTTGTCGCAGGCCAGCATAATTTGCTGGTCGCCGAACAGCGCTCGCAGGTCGCCGCGCGGCAGGACGTTGTGGGCGAAGTAAGTTGAGATGGTCACGCCCGCGAACACGCCCACCAGCTGACCGCGGCGACGCTCGGGATGATCCAGCCCGGCGTCCTGCATTGCTTCGGCGCTGCATTCCAGCAGCAATCTGTGTTGGGGGTCAATCAACTCCGCTTCGCGCGGACTGATGCCAAAATAGCTAGCGTCGAAGGCATCGTAGTCGTCCAGATACCCATGCGCGGGAACATAGTTCGGCTGTCTGAATACCTCTTCCGACACTCCGGCCGCGCGCATCTCTTCGGGGGTGAAGTGCCGGATGCTGCAGACCTTGCCCGCAAGATTGCGCCAGAAAGTGTCTGGGTCCTTGGCACCGGGAAACCGGCACGCCATACCGACGATGGCGACGGACATTTCCTCATTTTCGGTCATGGCGGCATCTTTATGGCGAAATAAGTGCCTTCGGCAGTGTCGATCGGCAGATTGATCCGTGACCCGACCGGCCCGCAGCGAAATGCGAACTGCTGCTGTCGGCACGCGGTGAGCTCGGCGTTGCCGCGGTCTGCCGCGGTGACGATGAGCTGAATGCGGTGTCCGGTGAGGAAGCTCCAGGCGACCGGCATCATCGCCAGGCAAAGGCGTGCGGTGACGCAGCCGGCCGGTAGCATGTCGTCTGCGTTGCCGCGATGAAAAGGCCGGCCGCCGGTGTTGTAGATCGGCGAATTGAGCCGGCGGTGCGTCAGCGCCAATGCCCCCTCGGTCACATATTGCGTAAAGCCATCGGGATGTATGTCGGCCAGAAAGAAGAAAAGTACCGCTGCGGTGGTCTCGGCAGCTTCCAGCTCAAGGATCGGCGTACCGACGAGTTCCAGCGGCCGCTGCAATTCGAGTGAGGTGAGCGCCATCCCCGCCCGGGCCAACGCGCGAAGGTCGTCATAGCCGAAGGGACCACCGTAACCGTTGCTCCAGCGCGTCGAGAGTCCCGACGTCGCGTCAGGATCCGCGCCGCGTGGCCCTACGAGACTTTGGCTCCTCGGCATCGTCTCGACGAGTCGGCCCGATGATGCCTCGCCCGATGACTCGAGATAGAGCGCTGCCAAGCGACGCACGGCGAAATCCGGGCGGGCTGCCTCGTACCACTGTGCCGGACCACCGCCGCTCATCTGGCAGTAGTGAGTTACGCGCGTGCGTGCCGTCTGCTGGTCCCGGGGTGACTGAGCGAGGAGGCCCCGGTACCAAGCGATGCACTCTTCCCCCAAATCTATTCCGAACGACCCGCCATGTGCCCACGGCCCAATCACCATCTTGACGGGGCCTCGGCAGGTCGCTTGGTAAAACAGGGCATCCGCGGAATTGATGTCATGCCATCCAGATAGAATGTAGGTCGGTAGGCCGTGATCCGTGCCGTGAACCATATGGTGCGCTGGGTTAAACGCCTCGTACAGCAGGACGCCGGTATCCACGCAGCGGCTGTCCCGAAACCGGGCCGCACGGAAGCGGCCGAAGATGTCGGGATTATCCCGATGCTGGGCGCGCGCCGCCTTCAGGAGCCAGCCGCCTTCGTCCTCGTCGACCGGCAGAGCATCAGCATCGTTATCTCGAAGCGCGATGTCGTCGGACCATGAGCGCGCGAAGTCCTCACGAAAGACGCCGTTCTGATGCACCAGATGATAGATATCGAATGGGGCCATTTCGCTGAAAAGTCCAATCAGCGACGGCGGTCTCTGTAGTGCGGCCCCAAACTGGTTCGCTCCCATATAGGATCGGCCCACCAGACCCACCGCGCCGCTGCACCAGGGGGCGTGCGCGAGAGCCTCGATGACATCGTAAGCGTCCTCCGCCTCCTGCAGGCTGAAAGGTCCAGGCCAGATACCGAAGGACGCCCCAGTTCCTCTGATATCGACGATGCCCACCACGAAGCCGTCATCAACAACCCTTTCCAGCCACGGTGCCATGGCGAGCGGATCGGCTAGATTGGACTGGCGGCTGAGCGCGGTCTCGGCCGCCGTGCGCAACATGGGAAACCGCGTTATCCAACGTGCCAGGTGGTCGGGGTTGTTGGTAGGAAGATTATAGCGATAGAAGCAGAGGATTAGCGGATACTTGCTTGATAAATCCGGGGCGCGCGGAAAATAAAGACGAGCCGCGAGCTTCGTCCTATCCCTCACTCCGACATAGGATGACCGCGCAAAAATTCTGCAGTCCTCACCGTTAACAGCTACTCCGCAGCTACCGCAGTCTCGACTCGTCCGCCTTGCTATTTATTCGCCACCTGCCGTGGCAGTTTCGGCATGAGGTCGTGCAGACGCTTGCTGATCGCCGTCTTTATCTCAGCATTGCCAGTGATCTCTGCGTCGATGATCGCGCCTAACGCACGAATTTCCGCATCATTCAGCTGGAGAAGCATTTCGGGCTTGATAAAATGCGCAAGGATGTTCATTGGCTTTCTCCTCCCGGTTACAGATTTATTGTAGCAGTAATCTGTCTCGGGTTCAATGCTTGGTTGTGGTGCCTCCGATTTCGAATTTGAGAGGCTCGCGCAGGCCGAAATTGTCCTGTCCAACACCAGCCGGGCTCGCTGAGCAATGGATCGCCGCAGGGTGCTCACTTGTGTGCCCGCGCAGCCCCCTCGGCCATTCTCGTCCAATGCCTCTCCAGCCATTGGGCTGCAAAAACTTAGTAGGTCGATGATCTTGCTGGTGCGGCTGAGGGGATGACCCACCGCTGCTCTACCGCTGAGTTAAACCGGCGACCGCGGCCGCACGTGTGCCCAGCGGCCAAGCGGCCCGGAATGCAGCAGATCGGCCTCGACAGCCTTACTGCCGCCGAGGCCGATCGCGCTCTCAATATGTCCAAATGCTTCGCATTCCAACCCGCAGGTCCCGGATTTCGTTCCGTTCCATCGAACGTGCTCGCGGGCACCCTCGGAGCCGACGCCGTGTCTGCAGTCATAAATGGAGGAGCTGAGCCCGGAGTGTCTAGGAGTCCGGGTCTCCACACGAAAAGGATAACGATAAGGCGCCGGACTACCGCATCTGGGCCGGCGCCATCGAATTCGGTGCGGCTTTTAAGAAGCCCGCTCGCGACAGCGATCGGGTGTATCTCTCGGTCAAGCTCGACAATCCCAGCTTACCGGCGCCGATCTACGCCTCACTGGTCAAGATCGGGGGGCGACGACGGCTTTACGCTGATCTGGTCGCACGTCAGCGGCGACTGATCCAACGCTGGATCGGCTCCGCCTCTTCGGAGGCGAGGCTTTTCGTGTCGTTGTCGTCGCTTTGCCAGGGGAAGCGGAAGGGACATTTTTTCTGCAAGGAAATTGCTATGGGCTCCGTCCTCGCGCGAGCAAGGGTGCGCACGTAACGTGCCGGTCGGTGCGGCTTCCCCGGTCTTACGCGCCCTTCATCGATTGCAAGAGTCTTGAATTGAGTGGCGACTGCAGACGCACGCGGATCTCGCGCGCCCTTGTCAGGCAGGTGATCCCCCTCCACTCCGGCCGCTCTTGCCCTTGCTACCCAGGTCTCGCCGACGGGCAGGGTTGCGGCGCAGCGCTGCGCTTCAACCTGAACAGGAGAGTGACGATGAACTTGACGATGTCACAACACGGCGAACAATCGGTTTCAAGCGGATTCCGTTTGGATATCTCACGCGGCCAGCGGATTGGCCGGGTGTCCTCGGAGTGGTTTGCGCGTCCAGATGACGAACGCTACCTCAATTTGTCGGACGCCTATGATGCCGTGCGCAGCTGGGCCGAGGCGACGTAAGCGTCCGGCCGCTGCACATGCCTCAGTTATTGACATGATCAGCCAGCTTCCAGCTGCCACGGCAGCAATTCATCGAGGCGGTTGACGGGGTGTCCGTCAATCATTCGCTGCAGGACGTCCCGCAGGTAGCCGTAGGGCTCGACCTCATTCAGCTTGCAGGTCGTGCTCAGTGAGCTGATGACCGCCCAACGATGTCCGCCACCATCGCTACCGGCGAACAAATGCTTCTTGCGATCGAGGGCGACAGGACAGATTGCCCGTTCGACCGGATTGGTATCGAGCTCGACTCGGCCATCGTTCAGGAAGCGTGTCAGGCCGTGCCAGCGCGAGGGCGCATAGCGGATCGCCTCGGCGGCCGTGCTGCTCCGGAGACCAGGCGGAGCTGGGCATCGAGCCAGACGTTCAGCGCGTCGACGATCGGCTTAAAGAACGTCCTGCGTTCGAAGGCGGTAGGCGGGAGATTGCCCGCGGACGCGCGTCTCGATCGCATAGAGTTCGCGGATGCGGCGCAAGGCCTCTGTTGCTACCGGAGAGGCAGCGGCTTCCGCCACGTCGTAGAACTTGCGTCGTGTGTGGCTCCAACACGCTGCGAGCGTGATGCCCTCCTTGTCGGCCAGCTGCTCGAAGCCAGCACATCCGTCGACATGCAGGATGCCCTTGAAGGCGGCAAGATGTGCGACCGGTCGCTCCGCCTTGCGATCCGGAGTGAACAGGTAGATGGCCGCCGGAGGTTCAGGTACGCTCCAGAGCCGTTGCTCGCGGGCGTACACCCAGAGCCGTCCTGTCTTGGTTCGTCCGCGGCCAGGATCAAGTACTGGAATCGGTGTATCATCGGCAAAAAGATGATTGGAAGCGAAGACGTTCGTGCACAGCCGTTCGTGCAAAGCCTCGAGCCACCAACATGCACCGCCGACCCAATCCGCGAGTGTCGAGCGGCAGAGATCGACGCCGTGACGGGCGAAGATCTGCGACTGCCGATAGAGCGGAAGGTGATCGCAGTATTTGCTGATCAACACGTGCGCGAGCAGTGCGGCGTTGCCAAGCCGCCAGCGATCAACCGCTCCGGCGCTCCGGCTTGCACCACCGTGCTGCAGGTCCGGCAGGCGCATTTCGGACGGGTAGTGCGCAGGACGCGAAGCTGCGCCGGTACCCAATCCAGCATCTCGCTGACGCTCTCGCCGATCAGATGGAGAGCTCCGCCACAGCAGCCACAAACCCTGTCTTGCACGTCGAGCAGAACGTCTTCGCGTGGCAGATGATCGGGCAGCGTACGATTTCGCGGCGGAGTTTTCGTTTCTGGAGTGACCTTCGGTTGCGCTTCCTCGATGCGGCCAATGTCAGTGTCGAGATCCTCAAGGCCGAGTGCAAGTTGATCGGGATCGAAGCGCTCGGAGCTGCGGCCGAACTGCATCCGCTGCAGCTGCTTGATGATGGATTTGAGACGCTCGATCTCGGTGTCCCGATGATCAATCGCAGCAGCAATGTCGCGCACCAGGCGCTGCAGAAGCTCAGGATCGGATGGGAGATTGGTGAGATCGAGCTGCATGTCCGATGGTACTCGAACACACTGATTCGTAGAAGAATCGCAACTCAGTTCAGCACTACATTTACCAGATCATCCTGCAATTGCAGGCTTCCAGACACGCTCTGGCGCGCGCCAATCGATGCCTTCGATCAGCATCGCGATTTGAGCTGGCGTGAGTGTGAGCGAGCCGTCATAGCCCGCCATCACTGGCCACACGAAGCCACCCTGGTCGATGCGTTTCGTGAACAGACCAAGCCCGTTTCCGTCCCAGAACAGGACCTTCAGGATCGACGGCTTTTTGCCGCGGAAGGCAAACAGATGGCTGGAGAACGGATCCTTCTTCAGCGTGTCCTGGACCAGCATTGCGAGCCCGTCCATGCCTTTGCGCATGTCGGTGTAGCCGAGCGCCAGGTGCACCTTCAGGCCTGCAGGAACGAACATCATGATGCTGTCTCTCCGCCTTCGATCTGCGCCCGCACCGCATCCGGATCGCTGCCGGCGGGAGCGAAGACACGCCGTCCGTCAGCGAGGTCGACAGCCATCATGCCCTCTGGTGGACGCACCAGATCGCGCAGGCGCGCCCGGCGGGCATGTCGTCGGGCAACACGACACGGGCGAGCTTGGAGCGCTTCTTTTGCGCGATGCCGAACTGCGCGCGCCAGCGGAACAGCAGCCTGGTGACGATGCCGTGCTTTCGCGCGACGGCAGAGACCTTGGCGCCCGGCAGCTCCGTTTCCTTGGCGATCGCGAGCTTTTCCTCGTCGCTGAAGAAGCGCCGAACCGGTGCCGGCGGCGCCGCAGGTTCGCCGATTTCGGCGGCTGTCAAGCGGCGTGCGGGCTGTGAGTTCCTAGCACTAGTGCTAACGGGCGGACGGGCGGAGGGATGAAGATGAGCGCGCAAGTCGATCGTCACCACCTCGCCGATGGCCAGTCGGTCGCGCCATTTGCGCAGCGAATGCGGCGATAGCTGCATCGCCGCAGCGTAGGCACGGAGCTCCATTCCGCTCCAGTTCAGTGCCTCGACATGCATCGCCCAAAACGCCTGGGACGCTCGATTGCGTACATCCGAGGTGATCGTGAACCTGCGATGCTTCTGCTTTCGGAGCGCCTTTTCTCGCTCTTCCCGGGCGCGCTCACGGCGCAATTCCGTCTGATATTTCTCGAGCTTGAGCGCAGTCTCGTTGCCGGCCAGCCGCTTCAGCCAACGCCGCAGAGTGTTCTCGGTCAGACGTTGTTGCTGGCAGTATTTGCGGATCCCGAGACCGCTCCGACGCCACGCTTCGATGTGCAGCGACCACCATTCGCGTCGCGCTCTGTTCTCGAAATGTTTGGATCCCACCGGAGATTCTTCACAGCAGCAGAGAACCCGAAGTGGAACGACAACACACGAGGTGGAAGGCGTGCAGAGACGGACGCTTACGGGACGACATTCTAGGGCAAGATAAAAGCGGCTCGCCTGTTGACCAGCAAGCCATTGACATGGCTCGCGTTCAACCGTGCCGGTCAGTCGGTCGGCGTGCTGCTTTTTAGCTTTTTCCTAGAGCGTGATGTTTTTTGCCGGAATCAGGATTCCCGAGTCGGTGAACTTCTGATTCAGATTCCATGCTGGAGCCG
>NZ_JAUEYJ010000041.1:0-31171 GCF_032489615.1 Bradyrhizobium sp. SZCCHNR1051
GCCGAAGGCGGGGGCGCGTCTCGCGCCAGCCTTGAGGCCGGCCGTTCGCCGGCCTACCTCAACAGCACAGTTGCTCTTGCGAGCGAGAGATGGCACGACAAAAGCACTGAATCCGATTTAGGAAAAGCGGAATATCTCTGACGATGGGACTGGACAGGCCAAATCAGCTTGATGGGCCTGCCGAAAATCGCTTCTGCGCGCACCGCCGTTGTTGCCGATTCAGGCCGTGGAGGCGACGCCGCCGGATGGAAATGCGCTTTGATTTGCCCGGCGGGCAGGCGGTTCTTCGTTCCAATGATCGTTGTTCGATCGAAAGCCGCGCTGCGAACATGTTTGTTACTCGCCGGTCGCGCGAGGAAGCGACGGCGCGCCGAAGCACACTCGGTCCGCACCACAGCCGTCCCACATCGTTGCTCGGCAGGGCTCGGATCAGGCTGCCGCTGGAGCGGTTCTACGACGGCGACGACTGAAGCCGGCGATGCTGCGGCGCGGCGGCAGCGTCAGTCGGCCATCTCGGCGGCGTCGAGCGCGATCTCCTCGCGCTCGGCCTTCTCGGCCGTCGGAGTGTTGGCGGTCTCGGCCGTTTCGAAATCGTCCTCGGCGATCTCCTGGACCGCAGCTTCCTGGACCTCGGCCGTCTCGACCTGCTCGGCGGCGAGTTCGGCGGCCACGATGGCCTCCGGCTCGGCGTCGTCATTGGCCGGCGTCGAGAACAGGTTGGGGGCTGGGATGGTGGTGGGCACCACCGGCCGCTGCTTGGCCTTGTACCAGGACGAGAATTTCTGCGAGATGCCAGCTTCGAACTCGGCGAGCGGCAGGCTGTTGCCGTCCTCGTCGGTGATGACGACCTGCCAGCCTTCTGCCTCCATCACCTGTGCGTTGGCGAGAACGATGAGGGCGCTTTCGCGCTGCTTGCGGATTGTCTGCTGCTCCCGCTCAGCCACCATCGTGTACGCCATGAACCTGACTCCCACACCTGAACTCGGGACACGTGATGGTCCGAAGCACCATCAGCACGCCGCCACTACGCCGTGAGAGTGTGAGCGCGGCTGGGCCGGATTGCGTTCGCCTAATGACAATTTGGCGGCGTCTCACGGGGTCCGGCAGCGCAAAAGGAGTCGAAGATGCAACAGGCCGCAAAATTGTGGTGCAGGAACGAGAGCGCTTGTTGAAGGCGCGCCGCGACGTGTCATCATTTGATTCTGCGGCGGCAACTGCTTCGCGACATCAGCGAAAGCAGCGGGTGAACCGGACAAACAGCGGGCGAATTGGGGACGGCGATGCGAACTCATCTGTTCAGGATGCGGAATTGGAATGTGGCAATGGCAGGGCTTGCGCTGGCGATGGTCGCCAGCCCGCGCGCGGGCCATGCCTTCACGGAGGACGACCAGCGGCGGCTGTGCACCGGCGACGTGTTCCGGCTGTGCTCGTCGGAGATTCCCGATCGCGACCGCATCATTGCCTGCATGATGAAGCAGCGCGCTAGCCTCAGCGACGGTTGCCGCAGCGTGTTCGGCCGGCCATCCGAGCGCTCCGCTTCAGCTACGGTGACGCGCTGAGCGTGCCACGCCTCGTTTCCGCCAACCACGCGCCGCCGGTCGATCGATCCGCGGCGTGACCATAGTGACCTCGATGGCAATGCGGCGTGGTAGTCTGGCGCGGATCGTCCGGCCAGGAGTTGACGCGCCATGAGCTTCCGCATCCTCGTCCTCTACGGCTCCTATCGCTCCGACCGGATGGGCATCCGGCTCGCGCAATTCGTCGTGGACGGGTTGCGCGCCAGGGACCAGGACGTCGAGCTGATCGACGCCAGGGCGGTCGGCCTCCCGATGCTCGACCGCATGTACAAGGAATATCCGCCCGGCCAGGCGCCAGCGGCCATGGCCGAGCTTGCGGCCAATATCCGTGCCGCCGACGGCTTCGTGTTCGTCACCGGCGAATATAATTGGGGCATGCAGCCGGGACTGAAGAACCTCACCGACCACTTTCTCGAGGAATGGTTCTGGCGTCCGGCGGCGATCGCGAGCTATTCCGCCGGCCGGCTCTCCGGGGCACGCGCCGCCACCGCGTGGCACGGCACGTTGTCGGAGATGGGGATGGTGGTGGTGTCGAGCACGCTTGCCGTCGGCCCGATCGGTCAGTCGCTATCTGCCGACGGCAAGCCGACCGGCGATTCCGGCCAGGCGCTGGAGCGCGCGTTTCCGCGCTTTGCCGACGATCTGTTGTGGTGGGTCGAGGCGGGCAGGGAGCAGCGGGCGCGCAGGGCGCCGCCCTACTGAGCGCGGCACCAGCGCAGGCCGGAGCGCAAGCGCTCCGGCTCTCGTGCCAAGTCCGCTAACCACACGTCCGCTAACGTTGTTCCGCGCTGCCGGCCCCGTTGGTGACCGCGCGCTGACGCGCCGGCGCGCTTGCGCCCTGGCCCTGACAGGGCCGCTCCATCCATGTCCCGTCGGGAGCCTGCTGGTAGGCGCGGCACGGCAGGGACGATGTGGCCTGATCATCCGGTTTGGGCGTCTGGGAGCTTTTCGCCAGTGCGGGGGCGGCCGTCGCGACGAGGGCTGCCAGCGAACCGACGGAGATCATTTGGCTGATCCGCATCTTGGGGGTTCTCCTGCTCGAAGCACTGCCGATTCAAAGTCGAATTGTGGAAACTTTTTGGCAAATGGCGCCTGTCGGGGCGGGGAGGCTTAAGGATCGTTTGCGACGCGGCCTGCCACGTTAAGACGTCCGCGAACGTCCCGCCCGCGAGTGTGGCTTTCTCTGGGCTGGCGTTGCGCCGATGCTGACGGTAAGAGCGGCATGACGCGCGCAAGCGCCCTCGTGACCGCGATGCGGCGCTCCGCCCGGAACGCCTCGTGCGGTCAACGGACGCCGCCAAGGCAGCCGGCGCTCCGACATCAGCCGCGCGACAGACGGATCGTGGCGGTTCCCGCTTGAGGGCGGGGAGGGGGATCGCGCAGGCTGAGAACTGTGCGAGCATGACGAGACCTCGATTGCCCTCCCTGATCGCGCTGCGTGCCTTCGAGGCCGTCGGCCGCAAGGGCAGCGTGCGCGCCGCAGGCGACGAACTCGCCGTCAGCCACACCGTGGTCTCGCGTCATCTGCAGAATCTGCAACGTAGCCTGGGCGTGGCGCTGGTGCGCGCCGAGGGGCGGGGCCTCGCGCTGACCGAGGCCGGGCGCCAGTTTCATGCCGAGGTCAGCCAGGCCTTCGACATCATCGCCCGCGCGACAATTTCGGTGCGGCCCGCAGCGCGTCCGACCCTGAACATCTGGTGCATTCCAGGCCTCGCCAATCGCCGCTTGCTGGCGCGGCTGCCCGAGCTGAGCGGCCCGCCGCGCAACTGGGACATCAATCTGCAGCCGACGCTGGCGCACCCCGACCTGCAGCGCGGCGAAGCGGATGCGGAGATTGTCTATGCCGAAGCGGTCGACCGGAGCGGCGGCGTGGTCGCCGAGGAGCTGGTGCGCCCACGTGTATTTCCGGTCGCAAGCCCGGCCTATCTGGCAAGGTTTCCGGCGATCGCGACACTCCCGGGCCTCGCCAGGGCCTCGCTGATCCACGAGGAGTCCACCGCGCAATGGGAGCAATGGTTCGAGCTGGCGGGGTATCGGGAGCCGGTCACGTTGCGCGGCCAGCGGCTGTGGCACGCGCATCTCGCCATCGAAGCCGCCCGCTTCGGCCAGGGCGTCGCGCTCGCCAACGAGGTGCTGGTCGCCGACGATCTGCGCAGCGGTGCGCTGGTCGAGGTGATCCCCTCGGCACTCCACATGGGAGCCTATCAGCTCGTCGCGCTCCGGGAGCGCTGGGACGAGCCTGCGATCGTGGCGCTGCGGGCGTGGCTGAAGCAGGTGCTCGCCGCGTAGCCGCGCTCATCCCGCTGGGTCTGGTGCATTGCAGGCACTTGTCATCGGGAACAAGCTGATTGATCGCGACGGCTCTCGGCGTAGCCTTCTGCTCGATTTTTCTCACGAGGAGTTGAGCCATGGCTGTAATTTCGGCTGCAATTTCGGCTGCGAACGAAGACCTGCTGGCGCGACGACACGAGGCCGTCGTCAGGGGCGTGAGCTATGCGACGCCGCTGTTTGCCGACCGCGCCCTCAACAGCGAGGTGTGGGACGTCGAGGGCAAGCGCTATGTCGACTTTGCCGGCGGCATCGCGGTGCTCAACACCGGCCACTGCCATCCGCATGTCGTTGCCGCGATCCGCGCGCAGCTCGACCGCTTCACCCACACCTGCTTCCAGGTGCTGCAATACGAGCCGTATGTGCGGCTGAGCGAACGGCTCAACGCGCTGGCGCCGATTTCGGGGCCGGCCAAGTCGATCCTGCTGACGACCGGCGCGGAGGCGACCGAGAACGCGATCAAGATCGCGCGCGCGGCCACGGGGCGCAGCGGCATCATCGCCTTCACCGGCGCCTTCCACGGCCGCACCGCGCTCGCCAACGCCATGACCGGCAAGGTGATGCCGTACAAGAAGCATTTCGGACCGCCGCTGCCCGGGGTCTGGCACGCGCCGTTCCCGATCGCCGGCAGCAGCGTGTCGGTCGAGGACACGCTGTCCTACATCAACTTCATCTTCAAGGCCGACATCGACGCCTCGCAGGTCGCGGCCATCATCATCGAGCCGGTGCAGGGCGAGGGCGGTTTCCACCAGGCGCCGCCGGAGCTGATGCGGGGCCTGCGCCGGATCTGCGACGCCCATGGCATCGTGCTGATCGCAGACGAGGTGCAGACCGGCTTCGGCCGCACCGGCAAGATGTTCGCGATGGAGCACTACGACGTGCAGCCGGACCTGATCTGCGTCGCCAAGAGTCTCGCCGGCGGCATGCCGCTGTCCGGCGTGATCGGACGTGCCGCGATCATGGACGCCGCGGAGCCGGGCGGCCTCGGCGGCACCTACGGCGGCAATCCGCTGGCCTGCGCGGCGGCGCTCGCCGTGCTCGACGTGTTCGAGCAGGAGAAGCTGCTCGACCGCGCCAATGCGATCGGCGACCGATTGCGCGCGGCGATCGAGCGCTTCTCGCGCGCCAACAACCTGGTTCCGGTTTCCGGGCCGCGCGGTCCTGGCGCGATGGTTGCATTCGATATCCTGAAGCAGCGCGGCAGCGACGAGCCGGATTCCGAGATGACCAAGCGCGTGACCCGCGTCGCACACGAGAACGGACTGATCCTGTTGTCCTGCGGCGTCACCGCGAGCACCATCCGCATTCTGGTGCCGCTGACCGCGTCCGACGAGATCGTGGACGAAGGGCTCGCGATCCTGGAGAAGTGCCTGGCCGCCTGACGCGCGGCCGAGGTGAATGGGAAGGCTGGAGGTTTGAGACGTGACTGACGCTGCGGCGGCTGTGCCGAATGACGTGATGGAGCGGCTCGCCGCCGCTGTTGATGCCAACTTCGCCAAGCAGGTCGCCTTCCTGCAGCAACTCGTCCAGTTCCGCAGCCTGCGCGGCGAAGAGGCGCCGGTGCAGGACTGGCTGGCCGGCGAGTTCGAGACCCGCGGCTATCAGGTCGACCGCTTCAGCCTTGAAGACGTCGACCTGATGCGCCATCCCAAGGCGGCGCCGATGGACAGCATCGCACTCGACGGCTCCAAGCAGGTGGTGGCGACGCTGGACGGCGCGGGCAAGGGACGCAGCCTGATCCTGCAGGGCCACATCGACGTCGTGCCCGAGGGCCCGACCGATCTCTGGAACGATCCGCCCTATGAGGCGATCGTGCGTGACGGCTGGATGATCGGCCGCGGCGCGCAGGACATGAAGGCCGGTGTCTCCGCGATGATCTTCGCGCTCGACGCCATCAAGGCCGCCGGCTTCGTGCCGGACGGACGCATTCACCTGGAGACCGTGACCGAGGAGGAGAGCACGGGCAACGGCGCGCTCTCGACTCTGATGCGCGGCTATACGGCCGACGCCTGCCTGATCCCGGAGCCGACCGGCCACACGCTGACCCGCGCGCAGGTCGGCGCGATCTGGTTCCGGCTGCGCGTGCGCGGCACGCCGGTGCACGTCGCCTATGCCGAGACCGGCACCAATGCGATCCTCTCGGCGATGCATCTGATCCGCGCCTTCCAGGAGCACACGAAAGAGATCAACGCGCGTGCCAAGTCGAACGCCTGGTTCGCTGCGGTCAAGGATCCGATCAAGTTCAACGTCGGCATCATCAAGGGCGGCGACTGGGCGAGCTCGACGCCGGCCTGGTGCGACCTCGATTGCCGGCTGGGCGTGCTGCCGGGCGAGACGCCGGCGCAGGCCATGGCCGGCATCGAGCAGTGTCTCGTGAAGGCGCAGGCCGCAGACAGCTTCCTGTCGGAGAATCCGGTCGAGCTGGTGTGGAGCGGCTTCCAGGCCGATCCTGCGGTGTGCGAGCCCGGCAGCGCCGCCGAGGCGGCGCTGGCCGAGGTACATGCACGGGTATTCGAGAAGCCGCTCGACGTGCGGCTCTCTACGGCGGTCAACGACACCCGCTACTATCAGGTCGACTATGGCATCCCGGCGCTGTGCTACGGGCCCTATGGCATCGGTCCGCACGCGTTCGACGAGCGTGTCGATCTCGACAGCGTGCGCAAGACCACGCTGTCCATTGCGATGTTCGTCGCGCAATGGTGCGGACTGCGGCCGGCATGATCACGGTCGCGCTTCTCAGCCGTCCCGGACTGATGGATCCGATGCAGGCGCTGCTCGCGCGCGAGCTGCCGGGCGTGACCGTCGCGTCATGGCCGGAGTCGGCGGCACGCGATGCCGAGCTTGCGGTGTGCTGGAAGCCGGAGCCCGGCGCGCTCGCGACGATGCCGAAGCTGAAGCTGATCCATTCGATCGCGGCGGGCGTCGACAACATCCTGTCCGATCCGACCGTGCCGGATGTGCCGCTGTGCCGGATCGTCGATCCCGATATCTCCGCGGCCATGACCGAGTTCGTGCTGTGGGGGACGCTGTATTTCCACCGCGACTTCGATCGCGTGGTCATCAATGCGCGCAACGGCGTGTGGCGTCGGTACGAGCAGCGTGCCGCGAAGGACCGTCGGGTCGGCATTCTCGGGCTCGGCGAACTCGGCTCCGCGGCGGCGATCCGTCTGGTCGAGCTGGGCTTCGCGGTGAGCGCGTGGTCGCGCTCGCCCAAGGCGCTTGCCGGCGTGCGGACCTATAGCGGCGCCGATGCGCTCGACGACTTCCTGGGTGAGACGGAGATCCTGGTCTCGCTGCTGCCGCTGACGGCCTCGACCGTGGGCCTGCTCAATGCCGGGCGCCTGGGCCGGCTGCCCAAGGGTGCCGCGCTGATCCTGTGCAGCCGCGGCGAGCATCTGGTGACGGAGGATCTGGTCGCGCTGCTCCGCAGCGGCCATCTGCGCGGCGCCGTGCTCGACGTCTTCGAGCATGAGCCATTGCCCGCGGACCATGCGCTGTGGCGCGATCCGGGCGTGCTGGTGACGCCGCACATGGCGGCGATCGCCTCCTGGCAGGTGATCGCGCAGCAGGTGGCGGAGAATGCGCGGCGTCTGCTGCGCGGAGAGACGTTGCTGAACGTCGTCGATCGCGCCCGCGGTTACTGATTTACCAGCGGGTCTACTCGAGTGTCTGCACCGGCGGCGCCACCGGGCCGCGCGGCGCCGGCGGAGCGACAGCAATGGTCCGTGCAGGCGGTGGTGCGCTGCGCGGCGCGGCCTGCGGCTGCTGCTGAGGCTCGGTCATCGCA
The DNA here is from genome assembly GCF_032489615.1 of Bradyrhizobium sp. SZCCHNR1051. NCBI lineage: Bacteria > Pseudomonadati > Pseudomonadota > Alphaproteobacteria > Hyphomicrobiales > Nitrobacteraceae > Bradyrhizobium > Bradyrhizobium sp. SZCCHNR1051. The sequence continues at coordinate 7,693 of NZ_JAUEYJ010000041.1, forward strand.
GCCTGGCTGTCCCTGACTGGACGCCGGACCTGCTGCGACCGGGCCGCACGCGAGCGGCGGAAGCCCCAGGAGCGCGCGATCGAAGGACCTGCGGTATAGCCGACGACGGCGCCGGCAACGGCTCCCACCGGCCCGAATACGACGGCGCCCGACAAGGCCCCAAGCGCGGCATCGCCGCCGCGGTGCTCGTCGGCCATCGCCGCCGATGCCGTCAGTGTCAGCGCCAAGGCCGCGGTCGTCAGCAGTCTGGTCATGAGATGTCCCCTCCGTCGCATCAGCGCCGAAATGGCGGACAAATGTGGCGATAAGAATGCGAGGAGCGGAACCTGTGAGGGAGCCAGTAACCCTAATGCGGACACAATGTCTCAGCGCCGCGGCAGGGCGCGCAGCTCCGTTCAATGCATCGGGCCGAGCACCGACGCGAACGGCATGGCGATGATTTCCTCGCCGAGATCGTCGGAAATGTGCAGCACCCAGTCGCGCCAATCCTCGTCGCTTTCGGAGGAGATCAGCGAATGCATGACGCGCTCGGCGTGATCACAGGCCTCGGCGAGATCGATGACCGCGGTTCCACGCCGATCGACGAGGAACTCATCGGGATTGGAGCAGTGGAAGAAGACCTGCGTCATGTCCGTCTCCTCAAATCGCCATCCGGCGAATCTCAGTCAGAAGTAACAGTGCGGCGGCGTGCGCGAAATCGGATTGATCACGTAAGGTAAATTACGGGGCGCAGTCTGAACCGGTGGAACCGGACGTGCAGTGATCCAGCTCACGGAACGCATCGGTGTAGAGAAAGTTGTCGCGGACCATTCGATCCGGCGACAGGAGCTCGACATGATGTCTGAAGTCCAGATCCACGCGATCGCCCGGCAGATGCTCGAGGTGCACGGCGCCTCGGCTGTCGCACAAGCTGCGCAAAAGGCACAGCAATGCGAGGCCAGTGGCGAGGCCGAGGAGGCCCGCGAATGGCGCCACATCTCGGACGCCATGAGGATGATGCGCGGTCCCCACCAGAGCTGACATCGGATCCCAATTTTCAGAATATGCCGCGCGTTCCGGCGGCCTCGCTCGACTCTGCCCGGCCGCAGCCGGCGGTGGATAGGTTTCGTCAAGGGGAACGTGTGCCGCATCTCATCCTGGTTTCCGACCCATTTTCCACGCAAGAATCGGGCAACATGATTCGGCAGTGGATTCGCCGCTGACCAACGTTGCCGGCGCGCCCGCCGTCCAGGGATTATTGCCATGGTCTTTTTCAAGCGTGAGCTGAGCCCCGTCGAGATCTTCGAGCGTGCGCTGAAGGACAAGCAGGCCGCGCGGCGGCGGCTGACGGATCGTCTCCGGGTGGCCGAGGCGGCGCTGGACGAGAAGCGCGTCGCCGCGGAGCGGCTCGCCAAGGCGGGCGCCAGCAACGGGCAGCTCGATCGTGCCGAATCGAAGATGCAGGCGGTCGAGCAGAAGGCCAAGGCGCTGCGCGCATCGGTCGCCGAATGCGACGAGCAGATCATCCTGGCGGAGCGCGCCTTCGCCGACGCGGTGGCACAGCGCGACCGCGACCGCGCCGCCAACGACATCGAGGCCGTCGCCACCGCAATCGAGCAGGCGGTTCCTCGCTTCGAGATCGGTGCGGCGGCGCTCGTCGATGCGGTCACGCGCGGCCGTGCGGCGCTGAGCGAGGCCAGCCGCTTCGCGTCCGATGTCGATGACATCCGACGCGAGGTGCTGTCCGCCGCGGAGCTGATCTGCTGGGAGCTGCGCGCGGCCGCGAGCCGCACGCGGGCCGGCAACATCAATGTGGCCCTGCTGGCGCCGCCCGAGGTGAGGCAACTGCCTGCGCCCGAGACCGACCGTCAGATGATCTACACGCTGAGTCCGCTGACCTGGCGTGAGGGTGAGGAGGTGAAGCGCGTCGCCGCGTTCACCATGACCGCGCTGCCGAAGGCCCTGCTGCCGCTGGCGCTGGCGCATCAGCACGTCGACTATCTCAACGCGCGCCGGGTGCAGACGCTGATGCACGTCCATGGCGGCGGACAGCAGCAGAGCGAGCCGATGCCGGACGATCCGGCGCTGGTCGATCTCGATGCGCTGGGTGTGCAGGCGGAGGAAAGCCCGCGGGCTGATGTCGCCTGAGCGTGTCCACGCGCGCGGGCGCGCCGGGGCGCGGCTGGGGTTTGTTGGATCGGCCGCGCTGCTGCTGATTGTCATCAGCAGTGCACAGGCGGAAGATCTCGATGCCGGCAAATCCGGCGCGCGGCTGTTTGCGGACAGCTGCGCCACCTGTCATCGCTCGGCACGTGGGCTCGCCAAGGGGCGCTTTCGCCTGACGCTCTATTTGTTCCTGCAGAAGCACTACACCAGCAGCGACGACTCCGCGTCGGCCTTGAGCACCTATCTGCAGTCGGTCGATGCGCCGGCGGCCGCGCCGGCCCGCCGTTCCCCTGCGCGGCGACCGGCCTATCGCGGTGAGACACGACCGCCACGGCCGCCGCTGCCGGTGCGGGGACGTTAGCGATCGACCTCGATCGCGTCAGATTCAGTCGCTTGGCCCGCAGTTTTCCGGTGTGTGCTCGTCCGGGTGTGGCCGATATCCGCAACCTGGGCTATGCTCGTCGGCCAAGGTGCTCGAACGCTCCGGGGGCCGATCTCGCGCGTGTCCGTGCGAAGCTGGCCGTCCTGAGCCGTGTCGTCCTGACGTCTCAGTCGTGCCGCGAGCCGCGTTATCGTGATGGTGTTTTCGGGCGTTATGTCTTTTGACGTTGTGTTTGGGCTGTCTGAGGCGGGGCAGCGGCGATGATGACCTTACCGGAGCTCGCGGCAGCGGCGTTGGAGCGTTTCCTCAGCTCCTATATGCGCCGCCGTTTCGGATCGTCTCATACCCAGTTGACGGAGATGCTTCCGGCGGCTGCGCGCATTGCACTGGAATGCATCGGCAACAGCGATGCGCTGTATCACAACGTCGAGCACACCTTGCTGGTCACGCTGGCCGGCCACGAGATCCTGCGCGGCCGCGCGCTGCACAGCCACATGACGGCGGACGACTACGTCCACGTCATCTTGGCCTGCCTGCTCCACGACATCGGCTATGTCCGCGGCCTGTTCAGGGAAGACGACGTCGACGGCTTCGTCATCGATCGCGGCGGCCGCAAGATCTGCCTGCCGCGCGGCGCCTCCGACGCCAGCCTGATGCCGTATCACGTCGACCGCTCGAAGCTGTACGTGATCAACCGCATCGAAGGCATGGCGCCGCTGGACAAGGATCGCATCGCCCGCGCCATCGAGGGCACGCGCTTTCCGCCGCTCGCCGGCCAGCAGTTCGACGAGGAGCAGTCGATCGTGCGCGCCGCCGATCTGATCGGACAGCTCGGCGACCCCAACTACATCCGCAAGGCCAACGCGCTGTATTACGAGTTCGAGGAGGTCGGCATCAACCGGCAGCTCGGCTATGAGTCACCGGCCGATATCGTCAACCGCTATCCGCAGTTCTATTGGAACAGCGTCGCCCCGCACATCCAGACCGAGATCCGCTATCTCAACATGACATCGACGGGGCGCCAGTGGATCGCCAACCTCTATGCCAACGTGTTCCGCGCCGAACGCGACATCTCGCTGTCGGGCCCGCAGAGTTGACCGGCTGAGTTAGCGCCGGCCGCCGACCTCGTCGATGTGGCCGAGCAGGTCGGCCGGATCCTCGTAGACGCGGATGGCGCCGGACTGGCGCAGTTCCTCCGAACCATAGCCGCCGCTCAACAGGCCGACGCCGAGCGCCCGGCAGCGGGTTGCGGCGAGCATGTCCCAGATGCTGTCGCCGATCACGACCGCGCGCTCGATCGGCGCGTCGAGGCGGGCGGCGGCCGCGAGAAACAGATCGGGATCAGGCTTGGCGTAGCGGACCTCGTCGCGTGTCACGACAGTGTTGGTCTTGGGATCGACGCCGAGCGCGGCGAGATTGACGGCCGCCGTTTCCATTCTCCCGCTGGTCGCGATCGCCCAGGGGATACCGGCATCGGTCAAGAAGCCGAGCAGCTCGCGTGCGCCGGGCAGGGGCCGAACCTGGCCTCCGAGCTTCTGATAGGCCGCGGCATGCGCTTTCCGCAGCCGCTCGATCCGATCGGGCTCGATGGCAAAACCCGTCTCGCGCAGCAGCTGGTTGGTGAACAGGCCGCCGCTCATGCCGATCTTGCGGTGGATGCGCCAGACCGAGAGCTCGATGTTCTCGGCATCCAGCGCCGTTTTCCAGGCGAGCACATGCTGATAGACGCTGTCGACCAGCGTGCCGTCGAGGTCGAACAGGAAAGCGGTTTCGATGCGCATGGCTCGCTCCGGGCCGGATGTCTGCTGCATAGCAGCTGCAAGGCCAAGCGGCAGCGGTCATCCGGGTTCCTGCTCGCCGCGGGGCTGTGCCATGCCCGCTATGGCGGTGCGCAGACCGACGAACGGTGCGTCGTTCGGCCATGGCCGGCAAACGTGCCGTGCGGTCTTTCCACTCCGTCGGCAGCCCCGAGGCCGCTCCCGGGTCAGCCCTTGGGACGGATGAAGCCGGCCAGCGTCTTCTTCTGCTCCTCGCACCAGTTCGTCATGCCGAGGCGGCGCTGATCCATGTCGATGGCCTGCGTGGCGACGGCGACCTCCGCCATCAGATCGTCGTCCTGCTTCTCGCCCATCTTGCCGCCGGTGTGCATGTAGGCGATCGCCTTGCGCACCTTCTCGGTCGTGCCGTCAGGCATCTTCATGTCCTGCGCCTTCTGGACCAGATCCTGATAGACGACATCGACGCCGGGACATTCGACCTTGGTGGCGAACGCCTCCAGCACCATGGTCGTATACATATGGCGTGGCTCGGCGCTGCCCGGTGTCAGGGCCGCCAGCAATGCCGCAGTGGTCAATGCCGCAAGGGTTGACGTGTAAAGCAGACCGTTTCGCATCCTCTGGCTACCTCCCGCTTGTTTTCGGCGAGGCTAGCCTGTGGGCGACGTGCGGGCAACAACGAGCGCAGTGCAGCACGCGCGAATTGATCGAAGGGGTCGCCGGCTATTTGTTCAGCCGCCGCTCCTGCTCCTTGAGCAGAACGTCGAGCTCCTCGCTCTGCTGCGCGAGGCGGTCGGCGTTGCGCTCCTCGTCGGCCGCACCCGACTGCGAAGCGGCCTGCTCGGTGATCTGGCGGATGTTGTCGCGCAGGATCGCGATGCGGTCTGCGAGGTCGGAGGCGGACAGGACGGTCGGATCGGTCAGGCTCATGAACCCCTCGGCAATGCGCATTGTCAGGCGCAGTTCCTTAGCTCGGAAAGCCGCGTCGCGACAAGTGGATCGACGAAATCGATCACCGCCGTGTCGATCGGCGCGGACCAGCGCGGGCGCCTGTGCGGATCCCTCAGCGCACCGGCATTGGCGGACGCACCACGGGCTGGTCCGGATCGACCGGCGCCGACGGCAGCGGCATCGGAGCAGGCGGCGGAGGAGCCATGCCGACTGCGGCCGGCGGCGGCGTGCGCGGCCGGTGCACTGCTGCTGCACCAGGCAGTGCCGGGGTCACGGCCGCGGTCGCAGGGCGTGGGGCCGGGCGCGGCCGGATCGTCTGCTCGATGGCGCGCGGATCGAACGACCGTGCTTCCGCGGTCCGCTCGCTCGGCCGCTCGGCGGGCCTGTCGCTGGACTTGGCCTCGGCGACCCGCGCCATGTCGCGGACCATCTGCTCCTGCCCGGCCTTCAACTGTGCGAGGCTCGTCTTCAGCTCGCCGATCTGCTGGCCCAAGGCAGCGAGGTCGTGGGCCATCGATTGCAGCAACTGCTCCTGCGACGCGGTCGCGCCAACCGCGCTTGTTGCGTGCTCCTGCGCCTCAGCCGGCGCTTCGGCGGCCGTCTGCTGGGGCGCGGTCGCGGCTGGCTGTGCCGCGGCGTCCTTGTCGGCGTTCGATGCCAGCGTGATCCGCGGCATCCAATGCGCGATCATCTCCTGGGCTTGGTCTCCATAGCTCTGCCAGGCGGCCGCGGCGACCGCGCTGCCGACGGCGAACAGCACCGCCAGAATGGTGCGCACGGCCCAGGTGGCGAACGTGCTGCGCTCTCCGGTGACCGCGAGGTCGCTCGTCGCCTGCGTCCTGTAGTCAGGGTCGATCTTCGGCAAGGGGACATCCGGCGGCCGTTGCGAGCTGCGCCTGTCCGCTTCGGCGGCGGTGCGATCCGCGCGGGCCGCCAGCACGATCTCGGGATCGATCATGGCATGAGGCTGCTGATCGCCGTCTTTGGTCGTCGTTGCAAGCATTGACGCTCCGTCCTCCGTTGTCGTCCGCCTCGCAGGCGGCGCTCGGCTCTGTACCGATGTGTCGTCCTAACCAACGCCCTCGTGCGCCAATGCTCCGCGTACTCACGCTGCATCGTACCTACGCTTCGTGACACCAACGTCGGATGACGACGGCGCCACAGGACGCTCGGCCTCTCGGCCGCATCAGCACAGAACCTGGATACCGGTTGTCCCTCGTGCCCACGCACCTGCATGTTCACGGTGATTCATCTTGGCCAGAGCCGCATGCTCAGGAACGTCCCATCATCGTTCCGTCGCGTCGACGTTCGGCCGATTCCCAATCTCATCGACACTTGGTCATATCCGCCCAAACCAAGGCGAAGACATGGCGGTTGCGCGACCCATGCGACCTCCACCTCTGGCCGCAGGCGGAGCATACCCCGAATGCACCGCGAAGGCTATGCCGACGGCGTTTCTCCGCGCCGACGAGATCCCGACCATTGTTGCCGACCGGTGCCGCGAAATGAAGCTTCGATCGGCCCGTCAACGCTTGAGAATGTCGTCGGTGGGCAGCCGGATCTCGCAGCAGAGGCCGCTCGGCTCGAAGCGCCGCACGACGCGGGCACCGACCTCGTACGGCAGCATCTGTTCCAGCAGCACGGTTCCAAAGCCCTGGCGCTGCGCACTCAGCGTGCGTCCGGACATGCCGGTCTCGGTCCAGTCGATGACCAGCCAGTCGACCGCGTCGTGCTTGTCGAGCCGCCATTCGATCCTGATGAAGCCCCGCGGCACCGTCAGCGCGCCATATTTCAGCGCATTGGTCGCGAGCTCGTGCATGGCAAGCCCGATGCTCTCGGCCGCCTTCGGCTTCAGCCGCACCTGGGGGCCTAACAGCGAGAATTGCCTGTCCTCGCGCGCGGCTCCGGCGCGCAGCTCATCGGCGATCAGCTCGGCCAGATCGAAACCGGCGAGGGGATCGCGCGTGACGACCGCCTGGATGCGCGACAGCGCCGTGATGCGGCCTTCGAGGTGACTGGCGAAATCCTCGACACTGTCGCTCGAGTCGCCCGTGCGGCGGATGATCGAGCGGATCACGGCGAGCATGTTGCGGACGCGGTGCTGCAACTCGGCGAGCAGCAGCTTCTGGTGCTCGGAGGCCGAGACCAGCGCCGTGATGTCCTGGGTGATGCCGCCGATGCGCTGCACCTGCCCCACCTCGTCGACCATGGGAAAACTACGGATGCGCAGCCAGCGCGTGACGCCGTCCGGCTGCCTGATGATACGGACGTCCAGGCTGTCGCGCTGGCCGTGCCGGGCGCGCTCCAGGCTCTCGAGGGCGCGGGGCCGGTCCTCCGGCAGCATGAGCTCGGTCCACGATGCGAGATGGTCGCCGCGGAGCACAGCGGTGCGCGGGACGCCATAGATCGTCTCGAATGCGGGGCTGAGATATTCCCATTGCAGGGTCTCGGCATCGCGGATCCACACCACGTCGGAGGACGCTTCGCCGAATTGGCGGAAGCGCGCCTCGCTGTCGCGCAGCGCGGCCTCGGTACGCTTGCGGTCGTCGATGTTCATCACGAGCTCGACGAGGGTGCCGTCGCCGAGGTCACGGCCGGCGAACATCATCCAGGCGCGTTCGCCGTTCTTGCGAAAATACTGCTTCTCATAGGGACCGAGCCGGCCGGTCTGCCGCAGCAGCTCGATCTGGTCGCTCGAAGTGCGCATCCATTCCGGGGGGGTCAGGCTCTTCCAGGTCAGCTGGCCGCTGTTGATCTCCTGGCGCGAATAGCCTGTCATCGCCAAGAAGGCCTCGTTGGCGTCGATCAGGGTGCCGGCTGCATGATCGAAGAACAGCACGCCGACCGAATCGATCTCGAGGAGGCGGCGCAGTCGATGATCGCTGGCATCGCCGCCATTCGAATGCGGCTGCTGTGCGGGCGGCCCAGCGTCCGGCAGCTCGCTGCAGCCGAGGCAGACGGCGAGCTCAGGATCTGCCTGTGCGAGGGCAAGCACATCGGAATCGATCGTGAGCAGGTGAGCATCGGCCCAGAAATGCGCTGTGCGCAGATAGGCGAGGAAGGCCGCCAGCAGATCGAACCTGGTGTTGCCGAACGCGTGTCGGATCGCGCGCCGCGAGCGGTCGGAATCAGCACTTTGCATGAACAGCACCGACGCGGCCTCGAACAGGTCCGCCTCGCCGTCGCTGCCCGGCTCCGGGATGTCGAGCGGGGGCTGGAGAATCTCAAGCCGGCCCAGCGCCGCCGCGGTGCGCACGGGATCCGCGAGCGGCCGCGCGAGCAGTTGACGCGCCCGATCGATCGTCTCGGGGCGGGATGCCGAGTCGCCCGCGGGCTTGCCCAATCCGACCAGAAAACCGAAATGCCGGGTCAGACAATAAGGCGAATGGTTGAGGCGCGACAGATGGACGGCGAGCCGCTCCTTGAACAGGGCCGGCAGCGGGGTGTCGAGATAGGCGGATTTGGCGAACTGCCAGAGCTGTCGGGTCGCCTCAGGCGCTGACGGCGCCGACCTGAACAGGTTGGGCATCAGCCCGAGGCGCTGCACGATCTCCTGCTCGAAGGGTCCGTCAACCATGCGCTGTTCGACCATCGCCGTTTCCCCGGCAGAGTGCCGAGCCGGTCAGCATAGCGCAAGCGCCGCTCCGAACCTCTCACTCATTCGCGTCGAGCTGACGGCCTTCGCGGTCCAAATGCAAGTAATTCGCGTTGAACAGGCCTGCGCTCATCAGGCGCTCGAGGTCCGGAAGTACCAGCATCTTGCCCTTGAGCACGATCAGGTTGCTGGCGCGCAGTTCCTGCAGCGTGCGGTTGACGTGGACCTTCGACAGGCCGGTCGCCTCGGCGAGATCGGCCTGGGTGAGCGGGAAGCTGCAGCTGCTGTCGTCGGCGAGACCCGCCAGGCGCAGCCGGAAGAACAGTTCGCACAACAGGTGCGCCATGCGTTCGGACGCGGTGCGCTGCCCGAGATTCATGGTCCATTCGCGCTGGATCGCGGCATTGACCAGCGTTTCCCACCAGAACGCCGTCGCAATGCGCGGATAACCGGCGCTGATCTCGTCGAAGAACTCGCGCGGCAGATCGGCGATCGACACCGGCGTGATGGTGCCGATCGAATGGTCCATCTCGCGCAGAATGAAGATGTTGAGATCGCAGATATCGCCAGGAAGGAAGAACGAGACGATCTGGCGGCGGCCGTCCTCGAGCTGCTTGTAGCGGCAGGCCCAGCCATTCAGGATCAGATGCACGTCCTTGGGCTTCTCGCCTTCGCGCGCGATGTCGGTGCGTGGCGCGAAGGTCCTTACCCGCTGAGCCGCAGCGCGGTTGAGCATCAGGCGGTCGGCCGCAGAGAGGCGGACGAAATTCTCGAGCTTGCGTACCAGATGACTCAAAGAGCGGTTCCCCCGAATTAGTTTATTGGGGTTCCATGTGGTGCGACTTCAATAACTTATGTTAGCATTGTACCGCGTTGACCGCTGGATCTTTCTACACTTGCATGAGGACTGCATGAGGAACCAGCGCGGGCCCGGAGTCGGAGAGATCGCCGCGGCTTCTTGCGCTGCCCGTGCTCCCAAGCGATGCTCGAAGCACCAGCAACATCGCGCGATCCCGACCAACCCTTCGCGCCTCTGTCGTGGAACTCTCATGAAAACTGATGAGGACCACCGTCGAAGCCCGTTGATTTACGGGAATCGACGCGTGGTGGCGACGATCTGGCGCCACTTCAGGTCAGCGGATTTAAGACCCCCTCAGGCTCCGCTTCCTAAGTTGATCAAAACAATCAACTGGAAATGCATCATGCGAGTCGGTCAGCTCTTTGCGGTGTCGATGCTCTCGGTCACGGCGCTTGCCTGTGTTCTCGGGGCCCCGGCGATCGGCGCCAAGCGCCCGCTGGCTGCGGTCGAGTACTCCAGCATCGATCGCGCGCAAGGCCGGATCGCGGTCGATCGCGAACGGGATCGAATCGAGCATTGATCAACTCGGCAATCCTCCGAAAGTCGCGCAGGCGATGTCTGAGGCGGTCGAGGCGTATTTCACCAATGCAGCGGGACTGATCGAGAAGGAGACCGTGGTGTCGCGCAGCAATGCCGGCTGATGGCGACCTGCTTGACGAAGTCCTCCGTGCTCGGCGCAATGCCGAGCGCCGAATTCACCCCGGTCTTTTCGCAGACTGATTGGGCGAGGGCAGGGCCGGCGAGTACCAGGCAGCCAAGCGTGCTGAGTGTGCGTCGCATGGGTGGTTCCTCTCGTTGGTTGCGGCCTAAACCGAGAGATGTCCACGATGTTCTGTCGACCTCGCGCGCGCCGCGCCGTGTGTCCGGTGAGGGGACGCCGCGAGCAACCGGCGCAGCCGCAAAGCGTCGGCGGGCGCCGCGCTCTTCTGGTCGTTGTCGAAATAGAGGTAGACGTCGATCCCGTGCGTCGCCCAGGCGCGAATGCGCTTGGTCCAGGTCGCGAGCGTTGCGTCGGTATAGTTGTCCTTGTAGCGGCCGCCGGGGCCGTGTCCGCGCACATAGACGAAATCGGCCGTGCGCTTCCACGGCGCCGGGGCGTCGTGATGGTCCGACAGGCAGAGCGAGATGTTCGCGTCCCTCAGCAGGCGCATGATGGCCGGCGTGTACCAGCTCGGGTGACGGAATTCGAAACTGTAGCGCCGGTGCCTCGGCAGCAGCGGCAGAAAGGACTCGAGGCGCTCGGGATTCGCTTCGAATTGCGGCGGCAGCTGGAACAGCACGGGGCCGGCCTTGTCGCCGAGCAGCGACAGCCGGCTCTCCATCAGCGCAATGCTGTTGACCGTGCGCGCGGACAGGCGCTTCCAATGCGTGATGAACTTGGAGGCCTTCCAGGCAAAAACGAAATCGGGGCCGGTCTGATCGCGCCAGCCGCGGACGGCGGCTTCCGTCGGCGTCCGGTAGAACACGCCATTCAGCTCGGTGGTCTCGAACTGGCTGGCGTAGTAGGGCAGCTGGTGCCTGATCAGAAGGCCCTGCGGAAAGAAGGCGCCGCGCCAGGACCCGTAATGCCATCCCGATGTGCCGACCACGACCCGGGCCATCATCGTCCTCTCGCCGAGACAAGAACTCGAGAGCAAAGCGTCGTGCCGGCGTTCGGGTTCCTTTCACAGTCGTGGCAGATGACGAGGCGAGTGTCCTAACGTCCCGCGGCGTGCAGCACGGGCGCACTCAACAGCTCGTTGATATGCGCCGCCGTCTCGGCCTGCATCGCCTTCTTCAGCATGATGTCGCGTTCAGGGCCTACTGGAAGACGCGCTGCCGCCTCGCGGGCAGCGGTTGCAGCCTGCTGCAGCCGCTGGCCGAACGACGCTGTCTGCTTGCGCCGGTTCCGGTTGACCTTCATGGCGAAACTCCTGTTCCTTTTGAACAGAAGTGTGCGGCGCCGAGCCTGTGACGTCTCTAACACACGTTACCGTGCAATTCACTATCCCTGGAGGTCATTTTGGAGCCAACAACAAGGATGCCGTGCTGATTAGTTATTTGATCGATCGGGGTCGTTACCCGGAACGCTGAGGTGCACCTCATGACCCTGCTTGATGGCAAGCGTCGCGGCTGATGCCGCCGATTCGAACGCTGCTTCCTTGGTGGCATAGTCGCCGTGCGCGTTGCCGTCGTGCAGCACGCTCCAATGATCGTCCACTGCTACGATGGCGTATTGAGCCAGTCCCATGTCGTCCTCCGTTTCTCCGCGTCCAATTCGAGGAAGTCGATGAGGCCGGCGATGCCGGCCAGCACGCCCATGATCAGTCCGGCCAGCAGCAGCCAGGCGGAGATATCCGCCCACATGATTTCGGCGGTCCGCCAATAGGCGATGTCGGTGACGAGCGTTCCGATGAAGCAGACGATAGGGAATGGCACCAGCATCGGGTGGATCGAACGCCGTGCGATCTGCGCCGTCGGCTGCAGGGAAGGTCGGGTGGTTTCGGCGGTCGCCACGGGGGTCTCCTCGATTGGGCACGGCCTGTTGCTGCGTGGAGAACCGTCGGCCTGACCGGGCGTTCCGATGACGACGACGGATTTGGCGTGGCGCTTACGCGTGACACGCGACGGCGGGTCGACCGCCCGGTCACCCGTGCCTGCGTATCGGTCAGTGGCTCCTGTTCAGCGGTCCGCTGCCGCGCTCGGCGCGGCTCATCTCGCCGAGCACGAGACCAACCAGAGCAAGTTGCATCCGTTCCTGCGCATGCGGACGAACCTCGGGTGACGCGTCCGCTTCCAGACGCCGGCGAGCCGTGGGGCAACCGGCCCGGTCTGGCTCGTCGTGGTTGGGTCTACCCGGCCGGGCGATAGCCTGTTAAGCAACGGCGCAGGACGGGGCGGTCCCCGCGGATACGAGACTGAGAGGAAGCGGCAATGATTCAGACGGTCGGCATCATCGGAGCAGGCACCATGGGCAACGGCATCGCGCAGGTTTGCGCCGCCGCGGGCGTTCCGGTCGTCATGGTCGACATCTCGGAGCAGGCGGTGGCGCGCGGGCTCGCGACCGTAGGCTCCAGCCTCGACCGCCTGGTCAAGAAGGAGAAGATGACGGCCGCCGACAAGGACAGGGCGTTGTCGCTCATCACCGGCACTGCCGACAAGGCGAAGCTGGCGAGCTGTGACCTGGTCATCGAGGCCGCGACGGAGAACGAGGAGCTGAAGCTCAAGATCCTCAAGGACCTCTGTGCCGGCCTGAAGCCCGAGGCGCTGATCGCGACCAACACCTCTTCCATCTCGATCACCAAGCTCGCCACCGCCACCGATCGGCCCGACCGCTTCATCGGCATGCACTTCTTCAATCCGGTGCCGATGATGGCGCTGCTCGAACTGATCCGCGGCCTGCAGACCTCGGATGCGACCCATGCGGCCGCCGCCGAATTCGCCAAGCGGATCGGCAAGGTTGCGATCACCGCGAAGAACAGCCCGGGCTTTGCCGTGAACCGTATCCTGTGCCCGATGATCAACGAGGCGATCTTCGCATATTCGGAAGGCATCGCGACCGCCGCCGACATCGACGAGGGCATGAAGCTCGGCTGCAATCACCCCATCGGTCCGCTGGCGCTGGCCGATCTGATCGGTCTCGACACGATGCTTTCGGTGATGGAGGTGTTCTACAACGGCTTCAACGATCCGAAGTATCGTCCGGCGCCGTTGCTGAAGGAAATGGTGGCTGCAGGCCAGCTTGGCCGCAAGACCGGCAAGGGCTTCTACGACTACAGCAAGTAGCTGCGGCAGATTGCGTCTGCGGCGGGTGACGCCTGCGCCCGCCGCGCATCAGCCGATGATGGATTTCGTTTCGGGGACATTGGGAATGCGGCGATGCCGCGAGCCGATATCTCGGCTGGCATTGGTCACCTGATCGCACGCGATCGGCTGATCACACGTTCCAATGTTCGCGTTGCGCAGTATCAGCCCGAGCGTTGGGTCTTGAGCCGCAGCTCCCGAACGATAGCTACCAAGCTCGCGCTGAAGTGATCCAGATGGACGGCACAGCGCCGGGCGGGCAAGGGGCCATGCCTCGCTGATGCAGCCCACTAAGCCGCGACCCGGCGTGCCGTTCGTGATTTGCCGCTATGCGATGGTCCGAAGCGAGTCCCGTCGCACTCAGCGGATCTGGTACGGAGGTGGAGTCATAGAACCTCCCTGCAATCAGATGGGTTGTTGTCGTTCGAACATCACCGGCACCATGATGAGCGGCCACCGGAAATGCACGACGGGGTGATCGTCCTCCCGGCTGTCTGCGCTGTCAAGGTGCATCCTGACGCATCGATGAATTCGGCGTTACAGGGCGTCGATACTGCGAGTGCAGGAAAACTTTGATCGCGCGCTGGTCTGATGACAAATCCGCGCAAATCACTACATGAGGGCGGCCGAGCCGTGTCGGTCGAAGAAGGTTCGCGATTGCGTCCGGTCGAGCGCGCGTCGTCCGCAGGGCGGAGACAATCAGGATCTTGTATGTAGGCGTAGTGCTTGGGGGCAACAAAAAAGCTGCACGGCGCAGCGACATTGATTGCGGTGCGTCAAACGGCCCAAGGTCGTTAGCGACGAAGCTGAAGGTTCCGGGAACCAAAGAATTCGTGGCGTTTTGTTTGGCGCGAAAAGCAAGGCAGGAGAACAGCGATGAGAGCAGTTGGCATTACTCTGGCGACGGTCGCCCTGTTTGCGGGGACTCTGCCCGCTCTCGCAGCGGAGCAGGGCACGGCGGGCATGGTCACGGGGATCAACCGTCTCAACGGCACGATCGCGATCAAGCGCGTTCCCAACGGGACCGTCGGCGCCAACACGGCGGGAGCGGACCAAGAGTTCAAGATCAAGGACAGCGCCATGATCGAGAACATCCACGCCGGCGATCGGGTGACGTTCTCGACGTCCGACGCCGCCACACCGACGATCATCAAGCTCGATCGGCAGAAATAGCCGACATAGCCGGATCGAGGGCGCGATGCAGCAGTACGGTGTTCTCCGCGGGCTGGGCGCTTGGCGTCTCGGGCTCTGGGTGATGATGACGGTCGGGGCTTGGACTGTTGCGAATGCGGCCTCCACCGACCTGTACCAGGCGCAGACGGTCGTGACGGGTCAGGGCGATGACAATCGCCGGGCAGCCTTTGCAGCATGTCTGGAGGACGTGCTGATAAAGGTATCCGGTGCATTTCAGCTTAGGAACGACGCAAGGCTCGCGCCACTCGAGGCGCGGGCGGCGGAGTTCGTCACCGGTTTCGACTATCACGATCAGATGTCGGGCAAGCCGAAGCACGACGAGCAGGGCACGCGCGACCGGCCGTATGACCTGACTGTGTCATTCGATCGCGCGCGGATCGATCAGTTGCTGGCGAGCTTGAACGTCAAGCCGTGGCCGGGGCCTCGCCCGTCGATTGCCGTGATCGTGGCGATGACGGCAGGCGGCCGCACGTTCCTCGTTGCATCCGACGACCGGACGTCCGATCTGCAGCGCGACGCACTGCGCGCGGCTGCCGTCAAGCGTGGACTCGAGATCGCTCTGCCAAGCGCCGCCGAGATCTCGAAGGCCGCTATTGAGAAGACCAAGCTGAACGGTGTCCAGCCCGTGGCCGTCGCGTCATGGTTTCCCGGAGCTGAGGTCATGCTCTTCGGTGATCTCACCTGGGACGACGCCGAACTGGGCTGGGTCACGCGATGGCGCCTCGATCGCGCGGGCAAGCAATATCGGTGGCAATTCCGTGGCGTGACGTTCGACGAAGCATTTCGCCGCGCTCTCGGTGGAGCCGCGCAGCTTCTCTCCGACAACGGAACGCCGTGAGGTTGCCGCGATAGTCTGCAACCATCCCTGTCGAGTGCATGCCGGAGCCGCGCATGCGGGCGCGAGAGTCTCGCGCCCGAGCTCGCTCCGGCAAACAGACAGGAGGGTGTCCGTGGTGAAACTCAGAACGTGTCTCGTTGCTGCGCTGTTGATTGCCACGCCCGCCTCGCTGGCGGTGGCTGCGCCGGGCCTGGTGCGCACCGCGGCCGCCATGCGTGCAGGACCTGGCCCGGGTTTTCCCATCGTCGAGCGTATTCCGGCCGGGGCCCGGATCACCATCCATGGCTGCATTCAAGGCGGCGCGTGGTGCGATGTCAGCTTCGGAGGCGAACGCGGCTGGGTCGCGGCGCGGACGCTCGCCTATCTGTACCGTGAGCAGTACGTCTACCTGCCCGAATATGTCGAGTACGTGCCGACTGTCGGCTTCACGCTGACCACCTATTGGAGCAGCTTCTATTTCGGACGGCCCTGGTATCATCGGCACGCGTTCTGGAACCGCTACTGGCATCGCCATCCGCCGGTCATGGCGCAAAATCCGCCTCAGCCTGGCATGACCCCGGGAATGCCGGGTCGTGGTCCCGGCGGAACGATCCAGCCTGGCGCCGGAGCGGGCGCGGTCGCCGGCACAGGCCAACAATCCGGACCGCCTTTGGGCATGCAAGGTCGTGTGCCGCCTGCGACTGCCGCCGGCCCCGCCGCACCTCCAGTCGTGGCTGGTGCTCCCGCTCGAGCTGGAACACCACCCATGATGCAGCCTCTGATGAGCCGGAGCGGTGGTGCGCCGCAGAGCGCCCGCGCGCAGATGGGCGGCATGCGCATGGTCGGGACTTCGCCGCAAATCGGCTTGGCGCATATCGGGGGCGGCCCCGCCATGGGTGCTGCGCGTGTCGGCGTCAGCGGCCCTCGCGGCGGCGGCGGACGTTCCGGTCCGGGCGGTGGTTTCCGCCGGCACTGAGTCTTCAGCGCTGGCGTGGTGTCCGGATTGTGAAGGTGGCGTGCCGGCCGGCGCTGGCGACGGCCGGCGCGATGACTACATCGATGTCCTTCCTCAGTGCCTCCATTGTCCTCGCCTATCGTGATAAAGCCTGTGCTCACCTTCCTGCTGCTCATCATCATGCCCATCACGCTGTCGGCCGCGAACAATCTGCGCGGCGATCGCCCCGGCAGCTGGCAGACCGCGGACCGTTCGAGCGCGGGCCTGCTGCCATCGCCGGCGCAGCATGCCGACGCGGTGGTGCGCGTGTTCGCTGCGCGCACGGTGCGTTGGCGTGGCATCTTCGCGGTCCACACCTGGATCGTCGTCAAGGAGAAGGGCGGCCCGCGCTACACCCGCTACGACTACACCGCCTGGGGTGAGCCGATCCGTGTCGATGGCTTCGCGCCCGATGGTCGCTGGTTCGGTGCATCGCCGGAGACAGTGCTGGCCGTCGACGGCGAAGAAGCCGAGCGGGTGATCCCGAGGATCCGCAGCGTGATCGAGAACTACCGCTTCGGCGCCTATGGCGACTACAACGCCTGGCCGGGGCCGAATTCGAACACCTTCGTGCAGGCGGCGTTGAACGCGGTTCCTGAGCTCAACGCCGTGCTGCCGCCGACCGCAATCGGCAAGGACTTCCCCTTTGACGGCTGGTGGGGGCGCACGGCCTCCAGGACCGGTCTGTTCGTATCGCTCGGCGGCTATCTCGGCCTCACCGTCGGGTGGATCGAAGGCGTCGAGCTGAACATCTTCGGGGGAGTTCTCGGCGTCGATCTGCGACGGCCGGCGCTGAAGGCTGGCATGCTGCTTGCTGCGAGCCTCTTCAGCGCGCCTGCGATGTCGCGGATGCGCCAAACGCCGGGCGAGGCGAAAAGAGGCGGATGATGAGCACGCTGTTTGCGATCTGCGCGACCTATGAGGTGGACGATGGCGCGGCGCGGGGCTTCGTTCTCCAGCGCCGCGAGCCCGATGGCAGCGCCAAGCCCTGGCCGATCCTGGTCACGCGCAAGGGCAACAATTTCTACGGCTTCGAGAATGCCTGCCCACATCAGGGCGCTCGCCTCGACAAGCATCCTGGCGAGTTCATGGACGAGGAAGGCAATTTCCTCGTCTGTGGCGAGCATGGCGCGCAGTTCGACCTCGATACCGGACAATGCTTCATCGGGCCCTGCCAGGGCCGGACGCTGTCTCCGGTCGAGCTCGTGATCGATGACGGTGACATCTGCCTCTCCGGGATCGATCTGGATGAGGAGGACGGCCTCGACATCGACGATCCCGAGGATGACGTGCCCGAGGTGCAGATCACATCGGACTGAGGCTGAGGGCCGGCCGCCGCTGCCGGGTTAGCGTTTCTTCCGTTCGGCGCGGCTGTAGTTGCTGAAATGCCCCTCGCGCGCTGCCTGGCTGCGCGCGGCCTTGATCAGGCCGGGGCTGCGCGCTGGCGGCGCCGGCAGCGAGGGCAGGCGGGTCAGCTTGCGACTGCCACAGGTCGGACAGACCGGCCTTTCAGAAATCCCGATCAGCAACTCGAAATCCTCTGCGCAAGTTGCGCAATGGAAGCTGTAGAACGGCATGACGTCATCCCCCATTGTCGCGAGGGGCATTGCACGAAGCGGGCCAGCGCCATTACGCGTCGAATTCGCCGATTCGGGGCTCGTTGGCACGCGAACGGCAGCATTCTCTTTGCTGCGCGTGTCCCGAATGCGACGCGGCTGGGGTCGAACATTCGACAGCAGCGCAGAGGTCCTGCGCCCGGCCGGCCGGTCCCGGATACCCGGGCGCCGGCCGGACGGGCAAAGCGGATCAGGCGTTGGTCTTCGGCACGTACTTGCCGGCGACACACTTGTAACTCTGCAGACGCCACTCGTGATAGGGACCCTTGGACATCCAGTCTGCGATTCCGATCTGCGCGCTGACGGCGCAGGATGTCATCGTGATGCCGGACATCTCGCTGTTGGTGACGACCTTCTCCATGCAGAGCTGGCCGTTGCATAGCATTGCGACGAGAGTGACGAGCACGTTGATTCTGCCTCCATAGAGTGGGACCCGGTCAGGATCGAGAAAGCAGAGTTCATGCCAAGTTATGAATCTGGGCCGTGCTCCTACGGAACGGATTGCTACGGGTGTCACTTCACGGCTACAGAAGCGTGATGGATTCACTGCTTGGATCACGCAGCATTCGGCAACGGACCCGCGCGGGCTGGCCGATGAATTCGGGATTTGCTTGTATGCGGTGCCTTCGGCCTGATGGTCGAGGCTGACCCGGGTCTGCCGTGCCAAACAACAGGCACCGCCTGCGCAGTCCTGCGGCGCTCGCGGCTATTGGACGGCCGGGTCCCTTGGTGAACGCCGGGGCCGAACACGTAGACTTGCGCGACCAACATCCGATGCCCAGGACACGAGAATCAGTCGGAAGCCCGTCTCATTTGGCGGGCTGATATCAACGCCTTGATGCAGATGCCGGGGCCCTTCGGTCGTCCGTGGCGTCAGGCCTCGTTCAATCCGGCACCTCGGTCGGTCAGGATCTTCTGCCCCTTCGCCGTCAGCTCGTAGATGTCGCCGTCCTTGGCGACATAGCCTTCGCGGATCAGTCCATCGAGCTCGTCCTGCCGGTCGGGCGAGAAGGCGATCGCCTGGCCGATATCCGAAAGCGTCGCGATCTGGTCGTCCGTCAGCATGGCCATCCTCCCGTTGTTGATCCGAACGTCATAGCGTCGCGAATGTTCCGGGAGCACTCGGTCCTACGCCTTGCGCACGAACTCCGACTTCAGGTTCATCTGGCCGATGCCGTCGATCTTGCAGGCGATGTTGTGGCCGTCGCTCGCTTCTTGCAGGCGGATGTTGCGCACCTTGGTGCCGCCCTTCACCACCGAGGACGATCCCTTCACTTTCAGGTCCTTGATGACGATGACGCTGTCACCGTCGGCCAGAACGTTGCCGTTGGCGTCGCGGATGCTGGCATCGTCGCCGGCCGCTGCCGCAACCGCGGCGTCGCCGCTCCATTCATGGCCGCATTCCGGACAGACCCATAGCGCGCCGTCCTGATAGGCGTGCTCGGAGCGGCATTGCGGGCAGGTCATTGCGTCGGTCATCTCATCCTCGGGCGCGGGCAGGAGTGTAGCGCAGCGTTAGAGGCTCGGACGGAACCGGGCAAGAAAAATCCCCGGGGGAGGGCAGCGCGCGGCACAGATCGGCAGCGCGCCGCCATCGTCGGTCGGCAGCGTGTCACGCCGCCTTGCGCTCGGGGGTTTTGCTGGCCGGCGCGGTCTCGGCCGCTTCCATCGCCCGGAGGTAGGTATCGAGCAGCGTCTCGTGCTCGTCCCGCTCGTCCTGGTCCTGCTTCCTGAGCTTGATGATCTCCTTCAGGATCTTGACGTCGAAGCCTTCGCCCTTGGCCTCGGCGAACACTTCCTTCTTCTGCTCGTTCAGTTCCGCCAATTCGCCATCGAGGTGCTCGATCCGCTCGATGAAGGACCGGATGCGCGCGCCGGGAATGCCGATCTCTGACATGGTGACTCCTGTACTAATGGGATGGAGAAAATGCGCGGCAGTTCGTTGCCAATGTCTTAACGCGCGCGCCTTGCACACACCCGCAAATCCGACGTGCTTAACGCGGGACCGGGCGGGCTGCCGATGTTGCCGAGCGGGCGCCATGCGCTAACTTCGCTCCGCTGCCGAGAGCTTCTGAAACTGCTTCTTCATCGCATTGACGCGGCCGAGATAGCCGGCGACCGAATGGTCGCCGCAGCGCTCGCCATCCGCCGGCTTGAAGCCGCGGCGCACGAATCCGGCCGCCGGCCCGGCGCCGCACAGATGAATGACGGCCGCGAGATCCTGCCGCTGCTGCGCGGTCGGCTTGCCGGAGGGCTGCCGTGCGAGCGCGGCGGCGACTTGGCGGTCGAGCGAGATCACCGTGAGCGCCACCGCGTGCGCTGGCCAGGCGCGAACGTACAGGCTCGGCGAGCCGCAGCCGTCGCTGACCACCTCGTGATCCCGAATGCAGAACCGTGCGGCGTCGGCAAAGGCGCCGTCGGTCATCTGGAACAGGCCGACGGCGCTGGAAGCCGGCTGATAGAGCGCGAACGGATTCCACGCGAACCGCCAGCGCCAATAAGTGCGCGCCACCGGATTACCCGAGCTCTCGGTCTGCGCCAAGGCGGCGAGCAGCTCCGGCGTGATTGATCGCGTCGCGCTCTCACGGAACAGCGCGCCATATTGACGCCAGGTCTCCTCCGGCTCCTTGTCGAGCGAATGACCCGTCACCACGAACAGCTCGGTCGGCTTGCGCATGACGTGATAGGCCAGATTGACCAGCGCGAAGGTCACGAGCAGCACCAAGGCGCCGCAGGTGATCTTGATCCACCGCGGCGCCGCGCCCACCGTCCGGCCCAGCCACTGCGCACCACGCCCTGCGATTCGCTTCGCATCGCGCCGCAGCGCGCGCCAACGGCTGCCGCGTTGCGGCTTGCGCATTTTTTGTTGTCGTGGAGCGGGGGAATTCGGCAACTGATTACCTCGGCCGCCGGTGTGCCGGTCCATGGTTAAGGAAGAATTTGTGCAATGGCGTCATCCTGCCACTTTCCGGTGTAGGGCGGTGCGTGATGAGGAAATCGGTCAGTACTCTGCTGATGGTGCTGCTGTCGGTGCTGGCGGCGGGCATCCTGGTGTCCACGGCGATCCTGATGAGCGGTGCCGCGGGCCGCTATCGCGAGAGCGTCGCGACCGAGCAACTGACCGCGGCCGACAAGGCGATCTTCCAGAACGTCCTCGTCATGCGTGCCCACCGCGGCGACATCCAGAGCGTGCTGCTGAGCGAGGACGATCCGCGCGCCAAGCTCACCGAATATCAGGGCATCGAGGCCAAGGGCTATGACGGTATCGTCACAGCGCTCGCCGGCGTCGACATGCCTGAGCGCGACGACCTCATGGCGAGGCTGAAGTCGAGCTGGGACGCCACGGTTCCGCAGTTCAAGCTGCTGTTCGACGAGGCCGCGAAGCCGCGCGCCGAACGCGTGCTGGCGCGTACGCAGGCCTGGTATGAGGCAATGACCAAGACGCTGGACGTCGCCAACGCCGCCTCGCTCGCCGTCTCCAACCGCGCCTGGATGACCGATCCGGCGATCGCCAAGATGGTGCAGGCGCGGCGGCTGGCCTGGCAGGTCCGCGACCGCTACGGCCTGCAATGCTCGGCGCTGCGTCCCAACATCAACGCCTCCAAGCCGCTCGACGACGCCCAGAAGGGCGCGATCGCGCAGTGGCGCGGCACCGTCGCGGCCGGCTGGTCCGGGCTCGACGACCTCCTGGCGGGGGGCGGCAGCACCGCGCTCGCCGGTGCCGTGACGACCTCGCGCGCCGAGGTCGAGGCCGCGCATCAGCGCATGGACCAGCTCGCCAAGGGGTTTGACGGCAGCGGCAAGCCGGCGATGCCGGCGCCGGAATGGAACGCGTTCTGCCAGGGCCCGTTCGCCGGCATCATCGCGATCGGCATGACCGCGCTCGATGGCTCGATCGCCCGTGCCGAGGAGATCAAGACCGCGGCGCTGAGCAGCCTGATCGCACAGTCGCTCGCCTTCATCGCCGCGCTGCTGGTGGCCGGCCTGGCGCTGCGCGCGGTGCGCGTCCGCCTGATGCGCCCGGTCGGCGTCCTGATGCAGGCGATCCAGCGCATCGGCCAGCGCGACTACCAGACGAAGGTCGCGCAGTTCGCTCATGCCGACGAGTTCGGCGCCATGGCTGCCGCCCTCGAGGGCCTGCGCGAGAGCGCCGCCACCGCCGAGCAGCTGTCGCGCGAGCGCGAGCTCGACCAGGGCCGCCGGCTGGAGCGCTCGCAGGCGATCGACAGCGCCTGCAAGAGCTTCGACGACACCGTGCAGGCGGTCATCGTCAGCATGGGCAACTCGACCGGCCAGCTCGATTCCAGCGCCGGCGACGTCCGCAAGCTGGTCGATGAGTCCACCGAGCAGACGGCTGCGGTCGCCAGCGCCGCGGAGACCGCGACCACCAATCTCGAGACCATCGCCGCCGCCACCGAGGAGCTGACCGCCTCGGTCTCCGAGATCGCGGCGCAGGTGCAGGCCTCGGCAGCCGATGCCCGCCAGGCGGTGGAGAAGGCGGCGCAGACCAACGCCACCGTCGAGATGCTCGACCGCGCCGCCAACCGCATCGGCGAGGTGGTCAAGATGATCACCGCGATCGCCGCGCAGACCAACCTGCTGGCGCTCAACGCGACCATCGAGGCCGCGCGCGCCGGCGAAGCCGGCCGCGGCTTCGCTGTCGTCGCCGGCGAGGTCAAGAACCTCGCGGCGCAGACGGCGACCGCGACCGACGACATCACCCGGCAGATCGCCGAGATCCAGGCCGCCACCGGCGAGTCGGTCGAGGCGATCCACGCCATCAGCCACAACATCTCCAGCATCGACGAGAAGATGACGGCGATCGCCGCGGCGGTCGAAGAGCAGCGCGCCGCCACCACCGAGATCTCGCGCAACTTCCAGCACGCCGCGCAGGGCACGCGCGCCGTGACCGACACGATCGGCTCGGTCGCAGCCCTCAACCGCCAGACCGGCAATGCGGGCGCGGCGATGGTCGACTCCGTCCGCCGCATGTCGACGGATGCCGATCGTTTCCGCGTGGCGGTCGAGGGCTTCCTCGGGACCGTGCGCAAGGCTTGAAGCCGGTGCCTGCATCGTGGCGGCGACGCCGCCTTGCGTCGTCGTCAGGACATTCGCTGAAACGTTGTCAAACAGCCCCGTGAGCGGATGAGTTCGGCGCACGATATGCGCTGACGATCCCGCGACGCAGATTGCGCCCGAGTCTTGCTCTTGGTTTGCCCTCCGAAGCAGAGAGGGCGCGGGGAATGCCGGGCGCTGGCCGCACCCATGGCCCGCCAGCGGAAAAAAATGCTGGCGGCAGGAACCACAGATCCTATGGGGCGGCGGGTGGTCAAGAAGGGTTAGGATTGGATTTCCGAACCATCCGGCC
>NZ_JAUEYJ010000042.1:0-25472 GCF_032489615.1 Bradyrhizobium sp. SZCCHNR1051
GGCTCCAGCATGGAATCTGAATCAGAAGTTCACCGACTCGGGAATCCTGATTCCGGCAAAAAACATCACGCTCTAGTCGCGGAGATACTGTTCCTGCTGTCGCCCGACGCGTCGAACCTGACCGGCGCATTCTACGCGACGGACGGCGGATGGACGGCCTATTGAACCCGCTTCCAGTCCGCTGAGGACTGGAACGATCGTTCACCCACGATCAGCTTCGAGCAAAGAGACGAGATCATGATGCGATCCCGCGGACCCACATCATGATCAGGGTCTCGGAAGAGCCGCGGACCTAGCGGCACTCCTTGTCTGACGGTTGTTCACAGGAGCGATATCGCAATTGGCCGTCATTGCGAAGGGCGAAGCGACGACGCAATCCAGAGTCGCGAGCTCGAGTTTGGATTGCTTCGCTGCGCCGCTGCGCTCGCAATGACGGATGGGAAGAGCGTGCTTAGGCCACTCAGGCCACTGCGCTTGGCTTGCCGCGCGTAACGTAGCGGCCGTCGCCCTTGGCGCCGACCAGCTGGCCGTCGCGCACGACGAATTTTCCGCGCAGCATCGTCGCGACCGGCCAGCCGGTGATCTCGATGCCTTCATAGGGCGTGTAGTCGGAGCCGTGGTGCAGGCCGGACTGGCTGATCTTGGCCGTCTTGGTCGGGTCCCACAGCGCGACGTCGGCATCGTAGCCGATCGCGATGGAGCCCTTAGCCCTCAGCCCATACGTCTTGGCGTGGTTGGTGGCGGTGAAGGCGACGAACTGGTTCAGGGTGATGCGGCCCTTGTTGACGCCTTCGGAGAACAGGATCGGCAGCCGCGTCTCGACGCCGGGGATGCCGTTCGGCACCCAGCGAAAGCTGGTGCGGCCCTTCGGCGTCAGCTTGCCGGCCTCGTCGTCATAGCGGAACGGGCAGTGATCCGACGAGAACAGCGAGAACACGCCCTGCTGCAGGCCTTCCCAGCACGCCTCCTGGCTGGCCTTGTCACGCGGCGGCGGCGAGCAGACATATTTGGCGCCTTCCATGTTGAGGCCCTGCATGTCCTCTTCGGTCAGCACCAGATATTGCGGGCAGGTCTCGCCGTGGATCTTCAGGCCGCGCGCCTGCGCGCGGCGGATCTCCTCCATCGCCTCGCGGTTGGAGACGTGGACGATGACGATCGGCACGTCGATCAGCTCGGCCAGCGAGATCGCGCGATGGGTCGCCTCGCGCTCGACCGGAATCGGCCGCGACTTGCCGTGATAATACGGCGCGATGTTGCCGGCGCGCTCCAGGCGGTCGGTGAGGAAGCGGATGGCGTCGTAGTTCTCGGCGTGGATCTGCACCAAGGCCCCGCGTTCGCGCGCGACCTGCAGCACGCCCAAAATCTCGTAGTCGCTGAGCGCGAGGCCCTCATAGGTCATGAAGATCTTCAGCGACGAATAGCCGTCGGCGACCAGCGCCGGCAGCTCCTGGCCGAGCACGGCGTCGGAGGGGTCGGCGATGATGAGGTGGAAGGAGTGGTCGACGTAGCAAGCGTTGTCGGCGAGGGCATGATAGTCCTTCAGCGCTGATCGCAGCGGCTGGCCCTTCTCCTGCAGGCAGTAGGGCATGACAAACGTGTTGCCGCCGAAGGCGGCGGCGCGCGTCGCACTCTCGAAATCGTCGGCCATGACGATGCCGGGGCCGGAGGGCTGGCTGATATGGACGTGGCTGTCGATGCCGCCCGGCAGCACCAGCAGGCCCGTGGCATCGACGATTTCGTCGGCATCGGTGATGGCCTCGCCGATCGCGACGATGCGGCCGCTCTTGATGGCGACATCGGCCTTGAACGTATCGCTCGCGGTGGCGACGGTGCCGTTGCGGATGACGGTGTCGAATGCAGCCATGTGACGTCCTTCTCAGGCGAAGTTCTTGAACAGCGAGCCCCAGCCGGTCACGGCGGCCGGATCGACGCCGGCGACCTTCAGGCTCTTCCATACCACGGTGGCGATGGTGTCGAGAATTGGAATGCCCGTCTCCTGCTCCATCCTGTCGACCAGCGGCGCGGCGCGCAGGTTGGTGCAGACGACGGCGATCGCATCGGGTTTCTCGGCCGCGACCTCGCGGATCATGCGCTCGAGCTGCGCCTCGGTGACCTCGGCGAAGGAGAAATTGTCCTGCAGGCCGAGATGGCGGTCGCCGCCGCAACCGATGCTGAGCGTCTCGTAGTTGGCGATGATCCGCGCCTGCACGTCGTCGCGATAGGGTGTGACATAGCCGAGCCGCTTCACGCCGGATCTCGTCAGAATCTCGTTCAGCGCCAGCATCGAGGTGGTCGCGGGAATGCCGGTCGCCGCGGTGATCTGCTCGCACAGCTTGACGTCGGCCTCGAAGCCGAGCCAGCCCGAGGAGGTGCCGTTCCAGCCGATCACGTCGACCCTGGCATGCGCGAGCAATTCTGCCGCGCGCAGGATGTTCGATGTGTCGAACTGCGCCAGCGCGTCGGTCGACAACGCGATCTCAGTGACCTTGAAGCGCGAGAAATGCGCTGACACGTTCGGCAGCCCGGCGACCATGGCCGAGGTGATCGGCTCCAGCGCGGTGTTCGACGACGGCGTCAGCATGCCGAGGAGAGTGCGTTTGGTCATTGGTGGTTTGCCTCTCTCGGCGCGGGCAGTTGGAGGTGGTCGGCGGGAAGACCTCTCCCGCTTGCGGGGGAGGTCGGATCGCATCGCAGATGCGATCCGGGTGGGGGAACTCTCTCCTCACGGGCAGCGTGCCGTGGAGCGCCCCCACCCCAGCCCTCCCCCGCAAGCGGGAGAGGGGGCGCACTGCGCATATCGAGCTGTCTCGGCTTCAACATGCATCGTTTGTGCGGGAGCAATCGGGCCATCCTCACACCCGCTCCCCCTGCTCCGCCCGCTCGCCGCGCAGCAGCGCCAGGATGTGCCGCTTGAGCGCATTGAACTGCGGGCTGGTGATATCCCGCGGGCGCGGCAGGTCGATCGGGATGATCTCGACGATGCGGCCGGGACGTGCGCTCATCACCGCGACATGGGTGCCGAGCGTCAGCGCCTCGTCGATGCCGTGGGTGACGAACACGATCGTGCCCTGGTGCTGCTGCCAGATCCTGACAAGCTCGGTCTGCATGTCCATGCGGGTCTGCTCGTCGAGCGCGCCGAACGGCTCGTCCATCAGGATCACTTGCGGGTTCATCAGCAGCGCCCGCGCAATGCCGACACGCTGGTTCATGCCGCCGGACAGTTCCGACGGATAGTGGTTCTCGAAGCCGGTGAGCCCGACCATGTCGATATAGACCTGCGCCTTGGCCCGGCGCTCGGCCTTCTGGCCGCCGCCGAGCAGCAGATGAAAGGCGACGTTCTCCCACACCGGCAGCCACGGCATCAGATTGGCGTGCTGGAAGACGACGCCGCGATCGGCGCCGGGCGCCGTCACCGTCTCGCCGTCGACGGCGATGCGGCCCGCGCTCGGCTGCTCGAATCCGGCGATCATGTTGAGAAGGGTCGACTTACCGCAGCCGGACGGGCCGAGCAGGCAGACGAACTCGTTGCGCGCGATGCTGAGGCTGATGTCGGCGAGCGCCGTCACCTCGGCGTTGCGCTTCCTGTCGGTGAAGATCTTGGAGACGCTGGCGATCTCGATCGCGACCATGCTCATTCCCCGCCGCCCAAGGTGGTGTTGCGCTGCCAGTGCAGCACGCGCGCCATCACGAAGCGAATGGCGAGATCGCTGCAGAAGCCGAGCAGGCCGATGCTCGCCATCGCCGCCAGCACCAGATCGTAACGCAGGAAGTAGTAGGAATCCCACAGCACGTAGCCGAGCCCGCTCTTCACCGCGACCATCTCGGCCGTCACGGTGAGCATCCAGGCCGAGCCGATGCCGATGCGAAGCCCGGCAAAGATGCTCGGCATCGCCGCGGGCACGACGATGTAGCGCAACAGCTTGCGCTCGCTGCCGCCGACCATGGCGCCGGCGCGAATGAGATTGCGGTCGCAGGTCTTCACGCCGTGGATGGTGTTGAGCAGGATCGGGAAGAAGGCGCCGAGAAACACCAGGAAGATCGCCGGCTTGTTGGCGATGCCGAACCAGATGATGGCGAGCGGGATCCACGACACCGGCGGGATCGGCCTGAGCATCTGCAAGGTCGGCTCGATCACGATCTCGGTCTTGCGCGACCAGCCGATCGCGACCCCGAGGCCGACGCCGAGCAAAGTGGCGATGGCAAAGCCCGCCGCGACGCGCGACAGGCTCGCCAGCATGTCGGCGAGCCAATGCGCGCTGTAGGTCTGGGTGTTGCCGTCGGTGCCGACCAGCCAGTCCGCCCACGCCCACAGCACCGTCGACGGCGCCGGCAGCAGCGCCGCCGGCAGCGCGCCGGAGCGCGAGAACGCCTCCCAGCCCGCGAGCACCAGCACGGGCACGATGGTGCGGTCGAGCTTCCTGAGCTGGGCGAGCGCGGCCATCTCAGTAGCCGAGCTCGCTCTTCGGCTTGCCGGTCGCCGCTTCCAGGAAGCGGTAGTCGAGGTTCTTCTCGACCGCCGCCGAGACGTCCGAGTTGATGTATTTGAGGTCGCGCATCATCGTGGCGATGGCGAGCGCGGAAGCGCGGTACATCTTCGGATCGGGATCGAGATTCTCGACCGCGCCGGTGGCGATCGCCTTGTCCAGGCCGGTGATCTTGGAGATCACCTCGATCAGCGCCGGCTTGTCGGCCGCGATGTGCGCGTCGACCTTCACGACCGCGCGCACCACGCCCTCCAGCGCCTTCGGGTTGGATGCGATGACGTCGGAGCGGGTCAGGATCAGATTGGTCAGCTTGCCGGCGGCCTGGTCATAGGGGAAGCCGAAGAACTTCGCCGCCTTGGCCTGCATGATCTGGGTCGCGAACGGCTCGACGGTGCAGATCAGCTCGACCTCGCCACGGCGCAGCGCCTGCAGATGATCCGACGGGTTCGGGATGTTGATGAACTGCACGTCCTTATTGATGTCGATGCCCTGCTTGGCGAAGGCACCGCGCATGTGAATGTCCTGCGCATTACCGCGCGAGGCGGCGACGCGGAACGGCTTGCCGTCGGCCTTGAACTTGGCGATGACAGCCTTCAGCGCGGTCCAGTCGCCCGGCGCGATCTCAAGATCATTGCCGAGCAGGATCGCCGAGCCGCCATTGACCTGGCCGGAGATGGCGACGACATCGAAGCCTTTGTCGAGCGCGATGGCGTAGTGCAGATAAGTGACTTGCGCGACGTCGATGTTCTTCGACACCAGCGCGGTCAGCGCATCAGTGCCGGTGTTGAAGCTGACGGCGTCGATCGCGACGCCCTCCGCGAATTGCGGCGTCAGCGACATCGGCGTGCAATGCGCGCATTTGGCGTAGCCGAGTTTGATCTTGGCGGCGTCGTCGGCGAAGCTGAGCGAGGGCAGCGCGAGCGCGAGCAGGGCGAGAATGGGCAGCACGAAACGTTTCACATCCATCTCCAGGGCAGGTCGATCCACGGGATTGTCACGGCTTGTCCTCTCATTAGCAAACGACATGCCAACTGGATGCGATATGCAATATTGATTTTATATAATAAAATCAGTATGAAACAGCATATCAAACTTGGAGAACCTGCCTGATCCGCGGGCGCATCGCCCGAATTTCAGGCATCTCGCAGCGGAGCAGCCGCGCCCACATGACCCCACCAGCACCCCGGCCCAGACTGAAGACGCGCTTCAAGCCGGCGCGGCTGAAGCTGTCGTCCGACCACTCCCAGCGGCCGCTCGATCGGCTGTCGCTGCACGATCAGCTCGTCGCCAGGGTGCGCGAGATGATCGTGGACGGCGAGCTCGCCGCCGGCGCTGCCTTGCCCGAGCGCATGCTGTGCGAGACCTTCGGCGTCTCGCGCACGCCGCTGCGCGAGGCCTTCAAGATCCTCGCCGCCGAGGGCCTGATCGAGCTGCGGCCGCATCGCACGCCCGTGGTGACGCCGATCGACGCCCGCGAGATCGCCGAGATCTTCGACGTGATGGTGTCGCTCGATGCCACCGCGGGCCGCGCCGCGGCCGCGCGTGCGACGGCGGACGACCTCGCCAGGCTCGACGCCATGCATGCCGAGCTGGTGGCGCTGCATCGCGTCGCCGAGCGCGCCGCCTATTTCCGGCTCAACCAGCAGATCCATGCCGAGATCACCAAGCTCGCCGGCAACGCCGTGCTGCTCAACATGTGGAGCACCCTGCATGCGAGCGTGTTCCGCGCGCGGGCGGTCGCCAATTACGACGCGCGGCGCTGGGACGAGTCGATCGGCGAGCACGAGGCCTTCATGGCGTTGCTGCGGGCCCGAGACGGCGACGGCTTCGCCGAGGCGCTCTCCGAGCACACCCGCAAGACGGGCGATTCCGTGCTGCAGATGCTGGACCAGGCCAGGCTGGATCCGGCGAAAGACGGATAGACTTTGTTCACGTCGAACCGGGCATGCTGGCATCGCGACAGATGAGAGCTTCCACGCGTCGGGCCTGATCCATGATCCTGCAATCGCTCGCCGGCCTGCCGGCCTTTCTGGTGTACTTCTGTACCGCGCTGGTCGCGGTGACGGCCTACCTGTTCATCTACACCCGCGTCACGCCCTACAATGAATTCCAGCTGATCCGGGACAACCATCCGTCGGCTGCGATCGCGCTCGGCCTCAGCCTGCTCGGCTTCACCCTGCCGCTGGTCAGCGCCATCGCCCATTCCGCCAACGTGCTTGACTGCCTGATCTGGGCGCTGGTCGCGCTGATCGTCCAGGTGATCGTCTATTACCTCGTGCGCATCCCGGTGCCGGATCTCGCCCAGCGCATCGTCGCCGGCGAGCTGGCCTCCGCAATCTGGCTCGGTCTCGCGTCGCTCTCCGCCGGCGCACTCAACGCCGCCTCGATGATCATCTGACCATGTCCAAGCAACGCCGCGAATTCGGCAAGCGCCGGCCGATGCCGCCCCCGCCCGCGACGCCGCCGGTGAAGCGCTCCGGCCACGTCGCGCTGCTGCTGATGGGCACGCTCGCCGTCGGCAGCACCGCCTATGCGCTGATGCCGCGGCAGCAGAGCTGCCCGCAGCAGGGCACCGAGACGCCGACGATGGCCGGCCAGCCGCAGACGAGCGAATGCACGACGCGCCGCTCGAGCGGCGGTGGCGGCGGCAGCGGCTCCGGTCGCTGGGGATTTTCCAGCGGCGACAGCGATTCCAGAAGCAGCGGCTCGAGCCATGTCGCCGAGGCGTCCTCCGCGCATGTCTCGCGCGGCGGCTTCGGCTCGTTCGGACACGGCTTCGGAGGCGGCGGCTGATTTTCGTCGCGCCGGCGCCGTGAAAACACCGCGTTTGTGATGTTTCCTTGGATTCGGATCTTTGACACAGACTCAAAATCATAAAAAACTGGCCTACCGACTCATCGGAAGCGATCCGATGCAACGTCCGCACCTGGTGGTGCCGGCGACGATCAAGGCTGCGGTGTCCGCCGCCGCCTCGCAACATTTTGCGAACAAGCGATCGCGTGGTCGCCGACGCGGGACGGCGCCGGGACCGCGCGGACGCGGTCATGGCCGCATCATCGATGGCGGCTTCGGCGATGCTGCGCCCGGTTGCCACGGGCACGGCATGGTTGGTGTTACCTGGGGCTGACACCGATGCAGCGCATCCCCTGCCCCGAACGTGACGACTGGCGCGAGACGGCGGCACGATGCGGATTCGCCTTCTACGAACTCGACGGCGAGCGCTATTGGGACGAGCGCGCCTACTACGCGTTCACGATCGCCGAGATCGAGCTCGGCATCGAGGAGCCGACGGCCGAGATCGAGCAGATGTGCCTCGCGCTGGTCGCACGCGTCATCGGCGACGAGGCGCTGCTCCGCCGCCTGAAGATCCCGCAGGCGATCTGGCCGCTGCTGGCGGAGAGCTGGAAGCGAAGGGACGGCAGCCTCTACGGACGGTTCGACCTCAGCTATCACGGCGGCCGCGCGCCGGCGAAGCTGCTCGAATACAATGCCGATACGCCGACATCGATCTTCGAGGCTGCGGTGTTCCAATGGACCTGGCTCGAGCAGGCGATCGAACGTCGCATCCTGCCGGGGCGTGCGGACCAGTACAACTCGATCCATGAGCGCCTGATCGAGCGCTGGCGCGCCCTCGGCAGGCAGCGCCGCGTGCATCTGGCCGGGCTCACCGGCAACGCCGAGGACGCCGCGACCCTGGCCTATCTGGCCGACACGGCAGCCCAAGCGGGCCTGTCGACAACCATCCTTGATGTCGCCGACATCGGCTGGCGCGAGATCGGCGGCGGCTTCGTCGATCTCGACGACGGCGACATCGCGCTCGCCTTCAAGCTCTATCCCTGGGAATGGATGTTCCGCGATGAGTTCGGCGCCAAGCTCGCGCAAGCGCCGACGCAATGGATCGAGCCGCCGTGGAAGGCCATCCTGTCCAACAAGGGCATCCTGCCGCTGCTCTGGCAGATGCACGAAGGCCATCCGAACCTGCTGCCGGCCTATTTCGAGGACGATCCGAAAGCCGCCAGCCTCGGCTCGAGCTTCGTGCGCAAGCCGATCTACTCGCGCGAGGGCGCCAATGTCAGCCTGGTGTCCGACGGCGTCGCCGTCTCCGCGCAGGACGGGCCCTACGGCGCCGAGGGCTACATCCGCCAGGCGGTGGCGCCGCTGCCGGATTTCGGCGGCGTGTTCCCGGTGATCGGCAGCTGGCTCGTCGACCACGAGCCATGCGGCCTGTCGATCCGCGAGGACACGAGCCCGATCACCGGCAACCGCTCGCGCTTTTTGCCGCATGCAATCCTGTAGGATCTTGACGACAGCCAGCGAAAGCGCCTCGACACGCGGTTCCGGAGCACTAGATAGGACCGAGGGGAATTCCCTGCCGGATCGGCGCGCATAGTCGGGATGAGGCATGGCGACGGACAATACCGAACTCGAAGGCCTGCGGATCCTGGTCGCCGAGGACGAGGGCCTGATCGCGCTCGATCTGAAGATCGTCATTACCTCGGGCCATGACGATGCGACGCTGTTTCCGCCGGATATCCGCGGCCTGCCCCGGCTCGCCAAGCCGTTCGACAAGCCGTTCGACAAGCCGTTCGACAAGCGCGCGCTGCGCGCGATGGGCGAGACCACGTTCGTTCGGCATCAACGCAACTCATAAGGCTTCGCTCGGGCCCGGCGCATCGGGAGGCATCGCGTGTCCATCATCGAAGATACCGCGGCCTACGAGGCCTGGCTTCGCAGCCAATGCGCAGTGGTCGAGGACGACCTCCTCACCAAGCACGAGCGGATGCGAAAGAGCCCCTTCATCTTCCTGCGGGCGACGTACTACCGCTGGGCGCGGCGCATCGAGGAGATCTACCCGGAGCTGGCCGAGGCACCGGTCGCGCTGTGCGTCGGCGACATCCACCTAGAGAATTTCGGGACATGGCGCGACGCCGACGGGCGCTGGGTGTGGGGCGTCAATGATTTCGACGAGGCCGCGGTGATGCCCTACGTCCTCGATCTGGTCCGACTCACGACCAGCGTCGAGCTCGCGCCGAAAATGGAGATCGGCAACCGCGATGCGGCAGACGCGATCCTGGAAGGCTATCGCCACGGACTTCAAAGGCCAGGGCCGGCGCTGCTCGACGACCATGAGATGTGGATCCGCTCCTACGTCAAATGCTCGGATCAGTGCCGGCGAAAATTCTGGGACGAGATCGACGGATTGATGCCGGCGGATGCAATTCCTTCCGCCGTCCATAAGTTGCTCCTCGGCAGCCTTCCCGGGACGGGCGAGACGCCGAGATTCTTCCGCCGCGCCGCCGGCGGCGGCAGCCTGGGACGTCCACGCTTCGTCGTCGTCGCAACATGGCGCGGCGGCCGCGTCGTGCGCGAAGCGAAGGCGTTGGTCCCTTCGGCCTGGACCTGGGCGAAGGACAAGCCGCAACGGAAGCCGGCGCCTCAGCACAGGTTCATTGAACTCTCGAATGGAGCCCATCGCGCGCCCGATCCATTCCTCCGCGTTTACCGGACCGACGAGGGGGACTACGTCGTTCGGCGATTGTCGGCCGATGCGCGCAAGATCGACCTCGGCAAGGAGGCCGGCGCCGACCTCAAGCTCGTCCTTCTACGCGGCATGGGCGCGGAGCTCGCCTCCGTCCATGCGGCTGACGGTCGCGTCAGCAGCACCATCGCGGCGGATCTCAGGAAACGCGGTTCGGGCTGGCTGCGCAGAGCTTCCCGCGCCGCACGCGAGGCGACGGAGAGGGACTACGACGTGTGGTGCCGACGGGCCTGAGTTCAGCGCTCGACGTGACGGCCGATACGGCGAGGACGAGGAAGCACCGACCGGAGCGCGACCTTCATCACACACCGGTCAGTCCGGCCGCACGGCCGACGCCGGCCGATGTTCCGACGATGTCTTCGCGCTCAGCGCAAACGTCAGCGAGCAGCGACCACCTTGAGGCCGGGCAGCAGCGCAGCGCCACCGCGCGGACTGCGCACCGGATTGATCTGGTACAGACCCCGCCGCTCCTGGTTGGGCCTGAACGCGTCGGTGATGCCGACGACCGATTCGGCGGCTCCCAGCAACAGCGTGCCGTCGGGCTCCATCACCTTGGCCATCCGCTCGAAGATCGAGGCCTTGGTCTCCTGGTCGAAATAGATCAGCACGTTTCGGCAGAAGATGATGTCGAATTTGCCGAGATGCGAGAAGTCCTGCAGCAGATTGAGCTGGCGATGCTGGACCATGCCGCGGATGTCGGCGCTGAGCTGCCAGAGCTCGCCGAGCTGTGTGAAATATTTCACCAGCAGCTGGATCGGCAATCCACGCTGCACCTCGAACTGGCTATAGAGGCCGGCCTTCGATTTCTCCAGCACCTCCTGCGACAGGTCGGTGGCAATGATCTCGATGCGCCAGCCCGCCAGAGCGGGACCGAATTCGCGCAGGCACATCGCGATCGAATACGGCTCCTGTCCGGTCGAGCAGGCGGCCGACCAGATGCGCAGGGAACGACGATTGGCGCGCGACTGGATCAGCGCCGGCAGGATGCCCTCACGGAGATGATCGAACGGAATCTTGTCGCGGAAGAAGAACGTCTCGTTGGTGGTCATCGCCTCGACCACCTGCGTCGTGAGCTGCTCCGCGCCGCTCCTGATCTTCTGCACCAGCTCCGGGATGCCCGGCAGGTTGGCGCGGCGGGCCAGCGGCAGCAACCGGCTTTCGACCAGGTACTGCTTGTCGGCCGACAGATCGAGGCCGGAGCGATCCTTCAGGACCTTACGCAAGAACTCATAGTCCAGGGGTGTCACGAACGGTCTCCAGCAAACAGACGGACCAGCTTCGGTCCGATCTGGTTCAAGGGAAGGACGGCCGCGCAGATGCCGGCATTGGCGGCTGAGCCCGGCATGCCCCAGACCACGCTGGTCGCCTCGTCCTGCGCGATCACGCTGCCACCGGCGGCGACGATGTCCTTGCCGCCGCGCATGCCGTCGGAGCCCATGCCCGTCAGGATCACGGCCAGGGTCGAGCCCTGCCAGACCTCGATCGCCGACATGAACAAGGGATCGACGGCGGGCTTGCAGAAATTGATCGGAGGACCGTTGTCGAGCGCGATCACCACATCGGCGCCATGGCGCGCTACACGCATGTGGCGGCCGCCGGGGGCAAGGTAGATCTGACCCGGCTTCACCACCTCACCGTCGACGGCCTCGTGGGCCGGTCGGCGGCTCGAGCGCGCCAGATGCTCGGCGAGGATGGTGGTGAAGGTCGGCGGCATATGCTGGGTGATCAGCACCGGAAAGCGGTCGATCACGGGACCGAGCTCGGTCACCAGCGACATCAGCGCCTGCGGGCCGCCCGTCGACGATCCGATCAGCAGCACCTTCGGCATCTGCGTGCTGAAGGAGCGGCGCGCCAGCTGGGTCGGCACGGCGGGCGCCACGGGGGCGACCATCGGCCGCGATGCAAGCGCAGGCCGGAGCCCCTGGACTTGCGGAACGATCGGCGATGCGGCCGGCGCATGCGGAGCAGGAGCGGCGCGGCGCGCCTTGGCGCCAAGATTGCGGATCTTCTGAATCAAATCGTAGTGGAAATTGTCGGCCGCCGAGGCCTCGCGCGTGCTCTCGGGCTTCGGGATGTAGTCGGCCGCGCCGAGCGACAGCGCCTTGAAGCTGATCTCCGCGTTGCGGCGGGTCAGCGTCGACGCCATGATGACGGCGAGGTTCTTCTTCTTGGCAAGCAGCTTCGGCAGGGCGGCAATGCCGTCGAGCTCGGGCATCTCGATGTCGAGCACGGCGACGTCGGGATTGACGCGATCGATCTGGTTCACGGCTTCCAGGCCGGTGCGCAGCGACGCCGCCACGACCATGTCGGGCTCAGACGCGATCCAACGCGAGATCATGCCGCGGATGACGACGGAGTCGTCCACGACCATCACCCGGAGAGGTTCCTGCCTGATCGAACTCGGGATCGAAGAACTGGCCAACGCGACGCTCATAGTTCACCAACAGGACAGAGGCACGGGGTGACGGCAAGCCCGGACGACCACGGGACCGCCGCACGCAACGGAGATCAGATCAGCCCGACTTCCTGAAACTTCGCGGTCACGATGTCCTTGTCGAAGGGCTTCATGATGTACTCGTTGGCGCCGGCGTGCAGCGCGCGCGCGATGTGCGCGACATCGTTCTCGGTCGTGCAGAACACCACCTTCGGCGCGTCGCCACCGGGCATGCGCCGGAGATTTCCGAGAAACTCATAGCCGTCCATGACGGGCATGTTCCAGTCGAGCAACACCGCATCGGGAAGGCCCCGCTTGCAGATCTCCAGAGCCTGCTCGCCGTCCTCCGCTTCCACGATCTGGAAATCCAGACCTTCCAGAATGCGTCGCGCCACCTTTCGAATGACGCTGGAATCGTCAACTACCAGACACGTTCTCATATCAGCCTCACGAGGTCAGGATCCAATGCAACGACGCCTGATGCGCCGCCGCCCTCAAATTGCAGTGTTCAGGCCGCCATCTTGTCTGCTGCGAGCTCGAGCACGCGATCGACATCGAGGATGACCATCAGCTGACCGTCGAGGCGGTGCACGCCGCCGGCGAGCTTCGCCATGCGCGGGTCGAGATTGACCGGGTTCTCCTCCCGGCTCTCCTCGGGCAGCCGCAGCACCTCGCCGATCTGATCGATCAGGAGACCATAGGACTCGCCACGCAGATCGACGCCGACCGCCATCGGCGGCTTGCCGTCCTCGGCACGGGCGAGGCCGAGCCGCGCCCGCATGTCGACGACGGTCACGATGCGGCCGCGCAGATTGAGGACGCCGGCGATCTCCGCCGACGACAGCGGCACCCGCGTCACCCGCTCCGGCATGAACACGTCCTGCACCCGGGAGATGGGCAGGCCGAACAGCTGACCGCCGATCATCGCAGTGACGTATTCGACGGCGGCGCCTTCGGTGGTTTCGATCTTGCTGCTCATCGCACGCTACTCCTGTCCGCTTGCTGTCACGCGGCCCGCCGGTTGGCTTCGGCGCGCGCCCGTTCCTCGATCTGTTCCTTCAGCGCCGCGATCAGGCCGGGACGGTCGAACTTGGCGATGTAGTCGTAGAGCCCGGCCTGGCGGCCGCGCTCGATCGCCGCCGGCGACACCAGCGACGACACCGCGATGACCGGCATCTGGTTCAGGTTCTGGTCGGCGCGGATCGCCTCGGTGAACTCGAAGCCGTTCATCTCCGGCATCTCGATGTCGGTGACGACGATGTCAAAGCTGTGCCCGGAACGCAGCGTGGCGAGGCCCTCGATCGCCGACGCCGCCGTGCGCACCTTGTAGCCGGCCGACTTCAACACCGGCGCCAGCATGTTGCGGAAGAACGGCGAGTCGTCGACCAAGAGCACCGACTGCGTCTGCGACTCGGTCGCCATCTCCTTGCGGATGAACCAATCGGCGAACGCCATCGGCAGGAAGTGGCCAACGTCGATCACTTCCGTCGCCTGGCCCTTGATCACCGCCGAGCCGAGGATGCCGTCCTTGGCGCCGGAGACCTGGATGTTGAGCCGCTCCTCGACGATGTCGATGATCTCGTCGACCACGAGGCCCATCGCCCGGGTCTCGTCGGCGAACACCAGGATCGGCTGCGAGCCCGACGTCTGCACCGACACGCCTTCCATCTGCACCAAGGGCATTAGCTGGTCGCGGTACTGCACCATGTAGCGGCCGTTGGAGATCTCGATCTTGTCGGCCGCGATCTCCTCCAGGCGCGTGACCAGCGCCAGCGGCACCGCCTTGGGCTGCGCCGTGCCGGCGCGGAACACCAGCAGCGAGGTGAGCTGCTCACCGCCGATGGCGTGATGCGCGGCGTGCTCGTCCGACACCGCCTGCGAGGCCGAGCCGGCGGCGCCGAGCGCCTTGGCGATACCGTTCGGATCGATGATCATGATCACGGCGCCGTCGCCCAGGATGGTGTTGCCCGAGAACATGTCGATGTGACGCAGCTTGGTCGACATCGGCTTGACCACGATTTCCTCGGTGTGGAACACGCAGTCGACCACGATGCCGAAGGTCTGGTTGCCGACCTGCGTCACCACGATGAAGCCGTTCTCCGGATCGGTCGACGAGCCGTCGTCGATCTTCAAGAGCTTCTTCAGATGCATCAGCGGCAGCAGCTTGTTGCGCAAGCGCAGCACCGCGGTGTCCTTGATGCGCTCGATGCGGTGCTCGGAGTTGGCGCGCGCGCGCACCAGCTCGACGACCGACAATTGCGGGATCGCGAAGCGGTCGCCGCCGGCTTCGACGATCAGCGCCGAGACGATCGCGAGCGTCAGCGGGATCTTGATGGTGACCGAGGTGCCCTCGCCGAGCACCGACTTGATGTCGATGGTGCCGCCGATCTGGTCGATGTTGGTGCGCACCACGTCCATGCCGACGCCGCGGCCCGAGACCGAGGTGACGGCGGCCGCGGTCGAGAAGCCCGGCTCGAAGATGAACTTGTGGATCTGCGCTTCCGTCATCTTCTCGAGCTCGGCCTCGGTGACGAGGCCGTTCGCCAAGGCCTTGGCCTTGATGCGCTCGGTGTTGAGGCCGCGGCCGTTGTCGGCGATGCAGATGATGATATGGCCGCCTTCGTGATAGGCGGACAGCCGGATCGTGCCCTGCTCGGCCTTGCCGGCCGCGGCGCGCTCGGCCATCGTCTCCAGGCCGTGATCGGCGGAGTTGCGCACCATGTGGGTGAGCGGGTCCTTGATCAGGTCGAGCACCTGGCGGTCGAGCTCGGTGTCGGCGCCGTGCATCTCGAGCTCGATCTGCTTGCCGAGTTCGGTGGCGAGGTCGCGGACGATGCGCGGCAGCTTCTGCCAGGCATTGCCGATCGGCTGCATGCGCGTCTTCATGACGCCCTCCTGCAGCTCGGCGGTGACGTTGGACAGCCGCTGCAGCGGCACCTTGAACTCGGTGTCCTCGTTGCGGCGGGCGATCTCGAGCAGCTGGTTGCGCGTCAGCACCAGCTCCGAGACCATCGTCATCAGATGTTCGAGCGTGTCGACGTTGACGCGGATCGACTGGTTGGCGACCTTGTCGTTCTCGTGCACCTCGCCATCGGCATTGGCCTTGGCGCGCGCCGCCTTCTTCGGCGCCTCGGCCTTGGCCTCTGCTTCCGCCTTGGCAGGCCCGGCCTTGGCAACCGGCGCCGGGGCAGCGGCTTTGGGCTCAGGCGCCTTCTCATGCGCGGGCGGCAACTCGATCGCGGTCTCGCGGAAGGCCCGCTCGAGCTCGTCGAGCGACACTTCGCCCGGACGCAGCGGACGCTCCAGCGTCTGGTCGATCAGCGAGCCGTGCGTGACCGCGGGCGCGGCCGGCGCTGCAGGCGCAAGCGGTGGCGCGGTCTCGCCGGCCATCGCGATCGGCTCCGCCGACGCGGCCATTGCCGCCATGCCGCGCTCGACCATGGCTTCGAGCTCGCTGATGAGGTCGCGGTCCTCGCCTTCGGGCTCGGCCTCGTTGGCCTCGAGCTGTCCGAGGATGTCCTTGATGCGGTCGATGGTGGTGAGGATCAGCGTCACGGCCTCGCCGGTGACCGGCATGCCGTCGCGGAACTTGCCCATCAGGGTCTCGGCGGCATGCGCCAGCGCTTCGAGCCGCGGCAGGCCGAGGAAGCCGCAGGTCCCCTTGATCGTGTGCACCAGCCGGAAGATGTTATCGAGGATCTTGGCGTTGTTCGGCTCCTGCTCGAACCGCACCAATTGATTATCGACGGTGTCCAGGCTCTCGCTGGTCTCCGTCAGAAACTCACGCAACAGGTCATCCATGAAACTGGCCTTCGCACGCAACGGAACGCGACATGACGCGCCCTTCAAACCGTGGCCAGTTTCGGTGCAAAGCGTTTAATATTAGTTGAGTAAGCGCAAATGAACGGACTCAACAAAGAGATAAGATGCATCCGGACAAATTCGGACCCATCGGCAAGGCTTGATTAACCATGGTGAATGGATTGTTGCGTCTGTCCCACGGCACGAGGTCGCAGGACTGACGCGGCAGGACGTCTGCCAGATCAGGCCGCCTGCACGACCATCGCGTTGCCGTCGGCGGTGAGCGTCACCTTGAGGCCGCAGGCATCGGCGAGCAGACGGGTGTAGTAGGGCTGCACCGCGTGGGCATCGATGGTCGACTGCAATTCGCCGCCAAGCAGATTGACGATGTTCTGCGGCAGGCGGGCATTGAGCCCGGTGGCAGCGACGCGGAAGCTCATGGACTCGCCGTCGCCGATCGGGTCGACGGTCAGCATGCCGCCGCGCGGGATCGTCTGCTGCGCCACCACCATCATGTTGAGCAGCAGCTTGACCCGGTTCTTGGGCAACAGCAGCCGCGGCAGATTCCAGGTGATCGAGGTCTTGGCGTCCTCGATGTGGCCGCGCGCCATGGTCTGGGCGTCGCCGAGATCGATCTGCGCGCCCGCAGAGCCGGCCGCACCAAAGGCGAGGCGGCAGAACTGCAGCCGCGCCGACGCCGTCTTGGCGCTCTTGCGGATCAGCTCCAGCGCGAAGTCGCGATCCTCCGGCTTCGGATTGTCGTCGAGCACCTCGAGCCCATTGACGATCGCGCCGACCGGACTAATCAGGTCGTGGCAGACCTTCGAGCAGAGCAGAGCGGCAAGTTCGAGCGTATCGGGAGCGGGAATCGGATTGGCGATCTCGGGAGAGGACGTGCCGGACATTCGATGTTCCTGAAATCCGCGAACCTGGGCGAATCATGCTTGCGTTAACGCTTGATACACTGCGAAAGCATGGACCGCCACCGGACTGAGGGCGGGACACGGGAAAGTACGTAGCGGTTTTCCCGGCAGCCGCAGCTCAATGA
Source organism: Bradyrhizobium sp. SZCCHNR1051 (assembly GCF_032489615.1). Lineage (NCBI taxonomy): Bacteria > Pseudomonadati > Pseudomonadota > Alphaproteobacteria > Hyphomicrobiales > Nitrobacteraceae > Bradyrhizobium > Bradyrhizobium sp. SZCCHNR1051. Next base: position 17,307 of record NZ_JAUEYJ010000042.1, read on the forward strand.
ACGTGCGAACGGCCGTACCCGGATGCGCCGGCGCCAGAACAAGGATACGATGATGCAAGCTGCGTACGGAACGGCCGGAAGGAGCACCGCGCAATGACGACGGCACCGACTGCAGGAACCGTCGAGGTCGAGGCCGCCGCCGCGCTGATGACGCCCCTGACGGAGCTCGTCGTCGAGGCGGCCTACGCGATCCTCGCCGTCAACCGCCGCGCCATGGCTGTCACCGACAAATCCGACGGCTCGCCGGTCACCGAGGCCGATCTTGCCGCCGACAGGGTCATTGCCGAAGGGCTGGCACGGCTGGCGCCCGCGATTCCCGCGCTGTCGGAGGAGCGGGTCGGGGCGAGCGCAGGACCGTTCAATGGCAGCTTCTTCCTGATCGATCCGCTCGACGGCACCAAGGAGTTCGTCGCCGGGCGCGGCGAGTTCACGGTCAATCTGGCGCTGGTCACCGGCGGCAGACCGCTGCTCGGCATCGTCTGCGCGCCGGCCATCGGCCAGATCTGGCGCGGTCTGGTCGGCCGTGGCGCCGAGCGGCTGTCGTTCACGGAGGCGGGTTTGGCGGCCGCCGAGCCGATCCGCACCCGGCCGATGCCGCCGCAGGGCGCGGCATGGGTCGCCGCAGTCAGCCGGTCGCATGGCGATGCCCGCACCGAAGCCTTCATTGCGGCCCGTCCAGGCGCGGTGCGCCTGCCGCTCGGCTCGGCCGTGAAGTTCGGCCGGCTCGCCGAAGGTCTGGCCGACATCTATCCGCGGCTCGGCCCGACCTCGGAATGGGACGTGGCGGCAGGCCATGCCGTGGTCGCAGCCGCCGGCGGCACCGTCACCAGCGAGACCGGCGCGCCGTTGCGCTATGGCGAGCGCCCCGACGGCTTCATCGTGCCGTCGTTCATCGCCTGGGGCGACCCGGCTGCGGTGAGGATTTGAGACAGCCCTGCCGCCTACTGCGGCAGATCCTCCTCGAGCGCCGGCCAACGAGCTTCCGCCCGCGGCAGATAGCGGCTCGGGTCGGCCGCGAAGGCGTCGCGGCTTTCCTCGCGATTGAACAGGAACAGCCGTTCCTCGACCACGACGAAGAAGCGCGGGTTGCCGGCCACCGTCACGCCGCGAGCCACATCGGTCGGGTCGTAGCCGCCGAATTGCGGGCCGTAGACCTCCGGATGGGCCAGGAAGGAGGCGCGATTGCCCTCGTTGCGAAACCGCCAGACCACCCCACCCTGGGACGCCTCGAAATCCGGCAGTCCCAGCAGGGCCTTGCCATCCACGAAATATGAAACGGGGTCGAAGCCGTCGATCGCCAGCCCGCTGAAGCGGTCGGAGATGATGCGCGGCGTCGTGGCCGCCGGCGCGCCGACCGGCAGCAGCAGCGCAGCGAGCGCGATAGCGGCAATTACAAGGCGAAACAGCGACTTTGATCCGGTCTGGTTCGGTTGTTGCCGTTGTGCGGTCATAGTTGGTGCCGATAACATGGGAGTCGCAGGGGCATCGCCCCTCGCCCGACAATCGCCCGATGGGGTTGGCGTCAGGTTAAGGCGAGGCTCGGGCAGCCGATAGCAGGGGATTTCCATCGATGAGTTTCGCATCACGCCTTGCCGCCGCCACGCTAGCGGCCGTGCTGGCCATGACCGCGTCGGTCGCCGCGCAGCAGGCGCCCCCGCCTGCTGCGCCGCCCTACCAGGCTGCGCCGCCGTATCAGCAGCCCGCACCGCCGCCGCGCCCTGCGCCGAGCCCGGACAGCTTCAATCCGGACGAGCTCGTCAATGCCGGCCACCGCTTCTTCGGCAACGTCTCGCGCGGCCTCGCCTCGGTGATCGAGCGCGCCGTCAGCCAATGGGGCCTGCCGAACGGCTATATCCTGGGCGAGGAAGGCGCCGGTGCTTTCGTCGCCGGTCTCCGTTACGGCGAGGGCACGCTCTACACCAAGAACGCCGGCGACCTCCGCGTCTACTGGCAGGGCCCCTCGCTCGGCTTCGACTGGGGCGGCGACGGCGCCCGCACCATGACGCTGGTCTACAATCTGCCGGCGACCAGCGCGATCTATCAGCGCTTCGTCGGCATCGATGGCTCGGCCTATATCGTCGGCGGCTTCGGCATGACGGCGCTCACCGCCAACAACATCGTGCTGGTGCCGATCCGGTCCGGGATCGGCCTGCGGCTCGGCGCCAATGTCGGCTACCTCAAGTTCACCCCAAGTGCGACCTGGAACCCGTTCTGAGGTCGCCGGCTGGTACCGCTAGGACACGTTCTCCCGCGACGGATCAAGGTTAACACGGCATTGGGCTGGCGTTGAATCAGCCCGCCGTGCATTGTGATTCCGTTAATCATTTTGGACCGGGAGTTGTGCGTCATGGTCGAGCCGATCATGTATTTTGCGATCGGTTTTCTGATCGCCATGCTCTGTGCGCTGATGATCGTGCCGCTGGTGCACAATCGTGCGGTGCGGCTGACGACGCGCCGGCTCGAGGCGGCGACGCCGCTGTCGATGGCCGAGATCCAGGCCGACAAGGACCAGCTGCGCGCGGAGTTCGCGATGTCGGCGCGGCGGCTGGAGATGAGCGTCGACGCGCTCAAGAACAAGGCCACCGGCCAGCTCGCCGACCTCGGCAAGAAGACCGACGCCATCAACCGCATGAAGATCGAGCTCGGCGAGAAGAACGCTGCGATCTTCGCGCTGGAGGCGCGCGAGAAGGCGCTCAAGGACCAGCTCCGCGCCACGGAAGAGGAGTTCGCCGCCAAGACCGAGGCGCTGCGCGCCGCCGAGCAGGCGCTGAAGGAGAAGCAGGCCGAGCTGGTCCGGCTGAGCACCGAGCTCAACGACAAGGCGCTGCTGGCGGACAGCCGCCAGGTCGAGCTGGTGTCGGTCAGGACCCAGGTCGAGGAGCTGCGCAGCCGCGTGGCCGACGCCGAGAAGGAATTCTCCGCCACCCAGACGCGGCTCGCGCTGGAGCGCGACGAATCCGACACCGCGACCAAGGCGCTCAATGACGCCCGCGCGCGGGTCGAGAATCTCAGCCAGCGCGTCACCGAGCTCGACCGCCAGCTGATCGTTCAGGTCAAGGAAGCCGAGATGCTGGCGACGCGCGTTGCCGACCTCGAGGGCCGGCTGTCGACCCAGGGCAAGCTGCTTGCCGAACGTGATTTCGAGAACAACCAGTTGCGCGAGGCCAACGTGGCCGCCGACCGCGCCTTGAAGGAGCTGCGAGAGGAGCTGGCCGGCTTCGGCAGCGGCAAGTCGGCCGCATTTGAGCGGCTCAAATCCGAGAAGGCCGCCCTCGAAGAGCAATTGCAGGCCGCCCGCGACGAGCGCACCAAGCTGCAGCGCGAGATGAACGCGATCCAGCAGCAGGCCGAGAGCACCTGGGCCCAGGAGCGGATGGAGAACGCGCTCTTGCGTGAGCGCATCAACGACATCGCCGCCGAGGTTGCCAAGCTCGCGATGCAGATCGAGGGTCCGAACTCGACCATCGAAGCCATGCTGGCCGCCGAGCCGGCCCCCGCCAAGCCGGCCAACGCCAATGGCGTCGCCGCGGCTCCGGCCGCTGCAGCCGGCGCAGGCGGTCCGCAAGGCGGCACCCTGGCCGACCGCATCCGCGCGCTGCAGTCTCATGCCTCGCGAGCACGGCAGCTCGGGGCCTGAGGCCGCCGGATCGGCGCCGAGTGCGGCGGATATCCGCCCCTCGCTTCAGTATGGAGGCAGGCCCGCGAGAGGGCCGGTTTCGATCCCTATCGAGGACGGGCCACCGCACCCCGGCAGTTTTCCTCGCCAGCGGCGCCGCAAATCCTTGACACCCCCTGCCCGCGCTTCGTAAATCGCGGGCTCCGACGGACTGCTTCGGCAGCTGCCTCTTACGGCCCCACGGCCGGCAGCCACCAGGATCCGGGCGCATAGCTCAGCGGGAGAGCGTTCCCTTCACACGGGAGAGGTCCAAGGTTCGATCCCTTGTGCGCCCACCATTAAGCGAATAAGATCAGCAGCTTACAAAGACGTTTCCCTCCGCCTGTTCCCCGAAGTGCGCGGGGTACAGCAGGGGTACAGGAACAATCGGTGATCTGACCGACCAGTTCGAGTCTCGTTTTCACGAAAAGAAGCACGTGATGCCCGAACCGCTTACGCTCACCGCCCTGCTCGTTGCCGGCGCAGAACTGGTCGGTACCGAGACTATCAAGGAAGTCACCAAGGACGCCTACCGCAAATTGAAGGAGAAGGTCGGCCACGTGTTCGGATCCCGGGCCTCGGCCGCGCTGGCGAAACTTGAGAGTCCCACTACGCATGAGGAAGGCCGCAAGGATCTTTCACGCTGCGTTGACGACGAGCTGCGGCCCGACGAGGCGACCGTGCTCGCTCCGTTCGTCGAGGCGCTCGTTCGAGCGATGCAGGCAGACGCCATCGCCAAAACCGCTGTACACTCTCGAGTAGGGCTCGACATCGAGGCCGGCGGCAATGCCTTCATTCGCGACATCCAGGGCGCCCGCGAGGTCGCGGCGAAGGTCAAGGCCGGCCAAGACGTCACCATCGAAGGCCTGCATCTGGATACGGGAAGAGATCCGGGAAAATAGCCGGCGCGCTCGTCGGTCCTAACAGCGCGCCGGTCTCCAACACGGATCAGAGTGCTGCCGGTCTTCGCATCGACGCGCGGGCCGGTGGAAATGCCACGGTCACCGTCAACCAATATCAAGGCGCCGACCTAGCTCAGATCCAGAGCGCGTTGCGAAGCGTGCTCCAGACCGCGGGTCTAACTACTGGGCTCGTGCAGGTCCAAGAGGTGATCGTTCCGGCGCATGAACAAAACCTCTCGGATCAGCTGGATCGCTTACGGGATGGTGCGAAGACCGCGGATCCGGACACCAATCTGAAGCTGTTTCACAGCTTCATGGATAGCCTCCCGGCCGATGCGAGCGGCACCATCCGCTACCGCGCAAAGGCAAACATCGGATTGCAGCATCTCGCGCGTGGGGAAGGCGCCGAAGCGATCCGATGGCTTCTCGACGCGTACAACGAAGCGCCGAGCGATCCGCGCGCGATCGCGAACCGCACCCTTGCCCTCTTCGTGCAGGGAGACGCCGACGAAGCATACCGCTTCGGCCGAGAACGGCTGGATGCAGATCCCACCAACGAAGTGCTCGCGTCCTACCTGCCGCAAATAGCCGCCAAGGTCGCAAGCGTTACCGATGGCCTCGACGGCATTCCGAACGACTTGCGTGACAAGGAGAGCCTTCTCGTCGCGCAGACCGCGTTTCTTCGGGGCCGCAATCTGGTTCCGCAATGGTGGGATTTCGCGCGACAGGCGCTCGCCAAACATCCGGACTCCGAACACCTGAAGATGCTGGCGGCCTTCGCCGACGTCGACGAGATATCGCGCGACCCTTTCGCTCAGCGCACGCTGATCGTGAACGCCGACCAGCGCGCGAGGCTCGCTGCGGCCGCCGAGATACTGGAGGCCGACTGGCGATCCAAGCCATGGTTGCTGACCAGCCATTTTGACGACGCGATCCACACCCTATCGGTCGCCATGATCGCCTACCGGTTCCTGCACGATAGGGAAAAGGCGCTGGCTCACGTCGAGCGCATGGCCGACGCCAAAATCGATGAGCCGGGCGTCCTGCTCAACGCCGTGACCGTCGCGTTGAGTTTCGGCAGAGCCGATCTTGCTCGCCGCCTCATCGCCCTAGCACCAGACGACCCCGATCTCGCCTTCCACGCCGGGGTGATTGCCATCGGCGAGAACCGGTGGTCGGACGCCGTCGAACTCTTCGGCAAGGCCAATATTCCTGATCACGAAGAACGCGTAACCGAAGTCGCAATCGCGCTTGCTCCGATCGCGGAAACCGGCAGACCATCTGACGGAAGTCCGGCAGACCCCGCGCCGTTGACGGATCTGATCTCGAAATTCAAAGACAGCCCGCGCGGCCTCGTGCTGATCGCGCAGGTCGCCACAGCGATCGGATTGCGCGACGTCGCGGAATCGGCGTTCGAAGCCGCGGTGGATGCGGTTCCGGAAGATAGTCATGTCGCGACACGCCTCATGGTCGCGCACGAAGCCGATCGGGCCGGCTCACCAGCCACGGTCATCCAGCTCCTGGATGGACACCTTCCGTTCGAAGGTTTCGAGAAGGAATTCGAGTTGCTTTCGGTGGCCCATGCCAACGAGCATCCGCACCGCGACCGAAATCTCACCTTCTTCTCTCGCCTGCCTACCCGTCTTCGGAACGCTCACCCGATCGCCCGCGCACACGCGAGCGTCCTGGCCGACGTCGGCAAGCTTCCCGAAGCGATCAAGCTGCTCCGCCATCTTCACGCTGAAGATCCGACGGACGCGTTCGTCGCGCTGCGCCTTTACGATGCTTTGTACCGATCGGCGGACGTCGCCGGCGCCGGCGCCGTAATCCGCGCGGTCGACCTTGCACGCCAAGTCGGCGCTCCCGAGCACATCATGCGACTGGCGCTCGAGACGCTCCGCCAAGGAGACTTCAATCGGGCCTACATCGCCGCCTATGACCTCGTCCGCCGCCATCCGAACAACCCCAACATCGCGTTGGGTTATGCCGGCCTGGGCCTGATGTACGAGGCCAACCCGATGTTCACAGCGACGACCGCAGGTCTCGGCACCTACGTGGCCGTCGAGGCACCCGACGGCCTGCGGCAGGACTTCGTGATCGACGAGGGGGCCGACTTCTTCGGCATGAACGTTCAAGCCGCGACGTCTGGCATCGCGACCCGCGTGATGGGCTTGCGTCGCGGCGAAACGTTCGAGATGCCTAAGTTCGGCCTAGATCAGCCCGAAACCTGGAAGGTCGTCGAGGTCAAATCCAAGTATCTGCACCTTCAGCATCGCGTTTTCGAGGAGTTCGAAACCCGTTTTCCCGGCACGCCTGGGCTGGCCAGGTTCACGGTTGGCCAAGACAACATCGACGGTGTTCTCGATGTCGTCCGCCGAAGCGCCGAAGAGAACATCAAGAACGCGCAAGTCTACATGGAGAAGCCCTTCCCGCTCGCATTCATCGCGCGAGGACTCGGCGGCGACGTCGTCAGTTTCGCCCAGTTCGTGCGAAAATTGGGCGGCCGGATCGTCACGTGCCTGGGGACCGCCCCCGAACGCACCGGCGCCATCAGACTGGCACGGAACCACCGGGGTCGCGGGGCGGTGCTCGACGCTTATACGGCCTGGGTCGCAGCCGAGATCGGGATCCTGCCTGCCCTCAAGGAGTGGTTCGGAAAACTGCAGACGCCGACTTCGACGCTGGCAATGATCGACCGTATCATAAGGCGCGAAGACGAAGGCCGCGGCCGGCGCCAGATGACGGTCAGCTATCAGAACGGGCAGTTCTATCGAAACGAAGTGACCGACGAATACCGCGATCACCAGATCGCGGCGATCAAGCGTGTCCTCGACTGCATCGAGCAGAACTGCGAAGTCGTCCAGGTGCTCGTGCCCGATGATATTTCCGAGACGACGGAGAACTTGCTTGCCTTAGGCGGCAGTCGATTCCTTGATGCTGCCTTCCTCGCCGCCCGTAGCAACGCGCTGTTGTTGTCCGACGACATGCGGTTCCGCCAGTTGGCGGCGGAAGCCACAAGAACCGCTGGAACCTGGTTACAGGCCGCGCTTCTCGCCGCCACTGAAGACCGGCAGCTGGTCGCTTCCGAATACGCAAAGGCAGTCGTCGGTTTGGCCAGGAATGCGCACGATCACGTGGTGCTGAACGGTCCCTTGCTCTACCTCATCGCACGCCAGGATGAGGACGGCTTTCCCGGGCTTCGGGCGGCGCTCCAATGCCTCGGCGGCCCGAACGCCGAGATAAAGTCCCATGTGAACGTTCTCGTCAGCTTCTTCGCCCTCCTCTGGCCTCCGGACGACGTGCTGGACTGGGTAAGGACGAGAGCCGCTACCGGGCTCAGTCTCGAAATCTTCCTGAGCAACCGAAGCCACGATTGGGCCCCGTTGCTTGGCGAGATCCTCCTGCGCACCCGCCACGATCGCGCTCTGACAAGATACCTGGCCGGCTGGCTCCGGGGCCATTTCATCGTCCAAGCAAGTTTGGAGAGTGCACTTGCGCCTGCGGCGCCGTCCCGACGCCGGCGCAAGAAGGCCTCTTGATTGCTGGTTTCTGACAGTGTCTGCTTGTTGAAGCCTGTCGGGTCCGGTCCAGCGATCCCTAGAGTAGTGC
>NZ_JAUEYJ010000043.1:0-25380 GCF_032489615.1 Bradyrhizobium sp. SZCCHNR1051
CTCCACCACCGACCATTCGAGATGATCGCCAGTTGAGCCTTAGTATATGCTAGAAACCTCAACCGGACAGCCGTGGGCTTGACCCGGGCATCCACGCTGTACGCCATATAAGAACAACGACGTGGATGGCCGGGACAAGCCCGGCCATGACGTCAAGAAAAGAGACGACAGGAGCTCGACGAAGAATGCTCTTCACCGCCGACCACGACGAACCGCGCCGCATCCTGCAGAAATTCATCGCTGCCGAGATCAATCCCCATGTCGACGAATGGGAGGAGGCCGGCATCTTTCCGGCGCATGAGCTGTTCAAGAAGCTCGGTGACCTCGGCTTTCTCGGCCTCAACAAGCCGGTCGAGTTCGGCGGCCAGGGGCTCGATTATTCCTACGCGCTGATGATGGCGGAAGAGCTCGGCGCCATCAATTGTGGCGCCATCCCGATGGCGATCGGCGTGCAGACCGACATGGCGACGCCAGCGCTGGCGCGGTTCGGCTCCGACGAGGTGCGCAAGGAGTTCCTGGCGCCCGCGATCTCAGGCGACTACGTCGCCTGCATCGGCGTCTCCGAGCCCGGCGCGGGCTCCGATGTCGCCTCGATCAAGACCCAGGCGCGCGGCGATGGCGACGACTACGTCATCAATGGCGGCAAGATGTGGATCACCAACGGCACCCAGGCCGATTTCATCTGCCTGCTCGCCAACACCAGCGACGGACCTGTCCATCGCAACAAGTCGCTGATCTGCGTGCCGATGAAGAACAAGGGCGTGCAGGTCGCGCGCAAGCTCGACAAGATGGGCATGCGCTCGTCGGACACGGCGCAGATCTTCTTCGACAACGTTCGCGTCCCCAAGCGCAACCGCATCGGCGAGGAGGGGCAGGGTTTTACTTATCAGATGATGCAGTTCCAGGAGGAGCGGCTGTGGGCCGGCGCAGCCTGCCTGAAGGCGCATGAAGCGATCATCAATGCGACCATCGAGTACACCCGCAACCGCAAGGCGTTCGGTCGCTCGATCCTCGACAACCAGGTCGTCCACTTCAAGCTCGCGGAAATGCAGACCGAGGTCGAGCTGCTGCGCGCGCTGACCTACCAGGCCGCGGAGGCGCTGATCGCCGGCGAGGACGTGACACGGCTCGCGACCATGGTGAAGCTCAAGACCGGCCGGTTGGGGCGCGAGCTCACCGACGCCTGCCTGCAATATTGGGGCGGCATGGGCTTCATGAACGAGACACCGGTCAGCCGCGCCTACCGCGATTCGCGCCTGAGCTCGATCGGCGGCGGCGCCGACGAGGTGATGCTGACGATCCTGTGCAAGATGATGGGGACCTTGCCAGGCAGCGGCAAAGCGGGGAGCGCCTGATGATCACGCTGTATCATTGCGACGGCGCCCGCTCGTTTCGCCCGTTGTGGATGCTGGAAGAGCTTCGACTTAACTACGAGTTGAAGATGCTGCCGTTCCCGCCGCGGGTGCTGGCGAAGGAGTATCTGGCGATCAATCCGCTCGGCACGATCCCGTTTCTGATCGACGGCGAGACGAAGATGACGGAGTCCTCGGGCATCTGCCATTATCTCGGCATCAAGCACGGCCCGACGCCGCTGATGGTCGGGCCTGAGGAAAAGGACTACGGCGCGTTCCTGAACTGGATGTATTTCTCCGACGCCACGCTGACGTTCCCGCAGACGCTGGTATTACGATACACTCAGCTCGAGCCGGAGGAGCGGCGCTCGCCGCAGGTCGCCACCGATTATGCCAAGTGGTTCCTGGGACGGCTGCGCGCCGTGGAGGCAGCGACGGCGAATGCCGAGTTCTTGTGCGCGGGTCGTTTCACCGCGGCCGACATCGTGATCGGCTATGCATTGCGTCTCGCAGACACGCTTGGGCTCGCCAAGGATTTTGGGCCGAATGTGGCTGCTTACTGGGCGCGCCTGCAGCAGCGTGAAGGCTACAGCCGCGCGCGTGCGGCCGAGCAGCGCGCCGGGATCGAGCAGGGCATCAAGCCGCGGGTCAGGCCGTAGCTTTGGGCACGTCATTCCGGGTTCGCGCTCGCGCGCGCCCCGGAACGACGATCATCTCGAATCGGTGAGTTAACCGCGACAAAAATCGGCAGTCGTCGCCGATGACAGCGGCGCGAATTGCGCTATGGTTCTCCTCCAAAGAAGCGGCCGCCAGAGCCGCGCCTCAGGAGGAAGACCATGGATGTGACCCGCCGGGACTCCGGCCATCTCATGCTGATCACGCCCGAGCGCGTCTTCTACGCCGGGCTGCTCGGTCGTCCGCGCCAGCGCTGCTCGGGCGCGTGCCATATCTACGTCGCGCTCACCGGCAGCCTGCGGCTGCTGGCCGAAGGAGCCGAAGAGCGCAGCGGCGAGCTGCTGGTCGTGCCGCCGAACCGGCCGCACACCATCGAGAGCGATTATCGCACCGTCATCGTCGTCACCATCGAGCCGGAGAGCGTGCCGATCGGCACGCTGGACCGCTTCGCCAGCCGCGTCGCCCGCGAGGCCGAGGCGTTCGCCTGCCGCATTCGCGCCGCCTATGAGGAGCTGGTGCAGCGGCCGCTGAGCGGCGACGTCACCAGCGCAGTGTTCGACCGGCTGTGCTTCGGCGAGGTACTGCCGCAGCGGACGCTCGATCCGCGCGTGGTCAAGGCGATCGGTCTGATCGGCCGCTTCTCCGGCGAGCCGGCGACGGCCGAGAGCTGCGCCGCCGCCGTCGGCCTGTCGACGTCGCGCTTCCTGCATCTGTTCAAGGAGGAGACCGACATCTCCTTCCGTTCGTTCCGCGCCTGGAAGCGCGCGCGGCATCTGCTCAACTACGCCAACCAGGACCTCAACCTCGCGCATCTCGCGCAGGATATCGGCTATCCCGACTCGACGCATTTCAGCCATTCGATCCGCCGCTTCTACGGGCTGAAGCCGCGCGCGATCTTCTCCGGCTCGCGCGATCTCGCGATCTACCGCGCCGGCGAGGTCGCCTTGACCTGATCTTTCCTGGCTGCGTGCCGCGCGAGCGCGGCGCGCAGTGGGAACTTCGACAGTTCGAGCATGATCAGCGTGGTCAGCGCGGCTGCCGCGGTCAGCGCGAGATCGTCGACATGCAGCGGTCCGAACCGGAACAGCGCCGCGGCGGCGGGCAGCGTCAGGCTAGTCGCGAGCACGGCGACGACGAAGCCGATCACCAGCAGCAGCATGCGGTTCGGCCGCAGCAGCGCCTCGCGCAGCGAGCTCGAGAACGAGCGGTTGACGAAGATCAGGCTCACGATCACCGACACCAGGGTGAAGAACACCAGCGCGCGGAGCTCGTCGTCCGGCATGCCGTTGCGGTGTGCCAGCAGCAGGACGCCGCCCGTGGTGAGCATCGCCAGGATGCCCTGCAGCGCCCCCCACAGCACCAGCGGCCGCGGCAGCAATGGCTCCTGCGGATCGCGCGGCGGCCGCCGCATGATGTCGCTCTCCTCGGTCTCGGCCTCGAACACCAGCGAACAGACGGGATCGATGATCATCTCGAGAAAGGCGATGTGCACGGGCCCGAGCAGCAGCGGCAGACCGGTGACGAGCGGCAGCAGCGCCAGCCCGGCGATCGGAAAGTGCACGGCAAGGATGAAGCTCATCGCCTTGCGCAGATTGTCGTAGATGCGCCGGCCGAGCCGGATCGCCTTGACGATCGAGCCGAAATCATCGTCGAGCAGCACGATCGCCGAGGCCTCGCGCGCGACGTCGGTGCCGCGGCCGCCCATCGCGATGCCGATATGCGCCGCCTTGAGCGACGGCGCATCGTTGACGCCGTCGCCGGTCATCGCGACGATCTCGCCGTCGGCCTTGAGCGCGGTGACGATGCGCAGCTTCTGCTCCGGCATGATGCGGGCGAACGCCGTCGGCACGCGCGCCGCAAGCGCCAGGGCGTCGTCGTCGAGATCGGCAAGCTCGGGGCCCGCGATGACGCGCTCGGGATCGATCCCGGCCTGCCGCGCAATGGCGGTGGCCGTCGCGGGATAGTCGCCGGTGATCATGATGACGCGGACGCCGGCGGAGCGGCACTCGGCGACGGCATCCTTCACCTCCGGACGCAGCGGGTCGGCGAAGCCGACGAGACCGCGGAACGAGAACGCGAAGTCCTGCTGTATGTCGGGGAGCGCCTCGCCGCTCCAGCTCGCCTGGGCGACGCCGAGCACGCGCAGGCCCTCGGCGGCGAGCGTCTCGACGCGCGCCTGCAGCGCCGCCAGCTCGCCGCCGTCGACGCCGCAGAGCGATGCGATCGCTTCCGGCGCACCCTTGGCCGCCACGAGGCCGGCGCCGTCGCGCGACCAGACGTTGGTCATCGCCAGCAGGTCGGGGCGCAAGCCGTAGCGTCGCTGCAACGTGGCGCCTGCGGTGGCGTCGGCGCCGAGCGCGTGCAGCGCCTTCTCCATCGGATCATGCGACTGCGGGTCGCAGGCCAGCACGGCGGTGGCGACGAGATCGCGGAAGGGCGGCGCGACGGCATCCGGCGTCGCCGTCGCAGGCTGCAGCACGCTGCCGTCCGGCAGCACCAGCCTGGCCACCATCATGCGGTTCTGCGTCAGCGTGCCGGTCTTGTCGGTGCACAGCACGGTGGCGGCGCCGAGCGATTCGATCGCCGAAGCGCGCCGCGTCAGCACGCGCGCCTGCGAGATGCGCCAGGCGCCCATCGCCAGGAACACGGTCAGCACCACCGGGAATTCCTCGGGGAGCATCGACATGCCCAGCGCGATGCCGGCGAGGATTCCCTCCAGCCAGCCGCCGCGGTACACCGCATAGAGCACGACCGTGACCGCGACCACGATGCCGCCGCCGATGGCGAACGCCAGCACCAGGCGCCGGGTCTGCTGCCGCAACCGCGGCGTCTCGGTCTCCAGGGCGGTCACCGACTGGCCGATCCTGCCGATCGCTGTGTGCGGCCCGGTCGCCGTCACCTCGGCAATGCCGCCGCCGCGGACGACGAGACTGCTGGAGAACACGAATGGCTGGTCGTCGCCGCCGGCCGCCGCAGCGGGCGTGTCGATCGGCTCGGCCGGGGCGGGGCGCTTGCGCACCGGCACGGATTCGCCTGTCAGCAGCGATTCATCCGTCAGCAGATCGTCGCACTCCCGCAGCACCGCATCGGCCGCGACGCGATCGCCCTCGGCGAGCACGATGAGATCGCCGCGCACCACCTCGCGGCCGGCGATGCGGATGCGCTCGCCGTCGCGGATCACCAGGGCGCGCGGGCTGGAGAGATCGCGCAGCGATTCCAGCACGCGCTCGGTCCGCGCCTCCTGCACGATGGTGATGAAGACGGAGGCCGAGGCGAACACGCCGAGCAGCATCGCTTCCGCCGCGTCGCCCAGCGCGAGATAGATGCCCGCGCCGGCGAGCAGCAGAAGCAGCATCGGCTCCTTCAGCACGTCGGCGACGAGGCGCAGGATCGAGCGTTTGCCGGTCTGCGGCAGCTCGTTGAATCCCTCCGCCGTCAGACGCCGTGCCGCCTCGGCTGCGCTCAGGCCGTTCGGAAATGTCGGCGCCGGTTGTGTGTCGATCGGCATTGCACGCCCCGTGACGAGAAACATGGGAACCAGTTAGCGCCGATCCCGTCCGGGCGCTTGATGCAGAGCAATAGCGGGTTGCGCGGCCTCCAACCAGCGAGTCAACGCAAGCAGATCAGGCGGAGACGCCGTCATATACGGGCCGGATCAGCACAGCGCCGCTTGCGCGAAGCCATCGAACGAGTGCCATGAGCGACAAAGCCGTCATCACCTGCGCGCTGAACGGCGTGCTCACCGATCCCAGGCAGCATCATGTGCCGGTCACGCCCGAGGAGATGGCGCGCGAGGCGCGGCGCGCCTATGACGCCGGTGCTGCGATCATGCACATCCATCTGCGCCAGCAGGCGCCGGGCAAGGGGCATCTGCCGTCCTGGGACGTCGACGTCTCCCGCGAGATCCAGCAGGCGATCCGCGAGGCCTGTCCCGGCGTGATCATCAATCACACCTCGGGCGTGTCGGGACCGAACTATCAAGGTGCGCTCGACTGCATCCGGCAGACCCGGCCGGAGATCGCGGCCTGCAATGCCGGCTCGCTGAACTATCTCAAGGTCAAGGCCGACAACAACTGGGCCTGGCCGCCGATGATGTTCGACAACTCGGTCGAGAAGATCCAGGACTATCTCGCCGCGATGAAGGACGCGCACACGATCCCGGAATTCGAATGCTTCGACGTCGGCATCGTGCGCTGTGTCGCGATGTATCGCCAGACCGGCATGTATGGCGGTCCGCTGGAGTACAATTTCGTGATGGGCGTTGCCTCCGGCATGCCGGCTGATCCCGAGCTGCTGCCGATCCTGCTCAAGCTGAAGCTGTCCGAAGCGCACTGGCAGGTCACGGCAATCGGCCGCGCGGAGATCTGGCCGCTGCACCAGCGCTGCGCCGAACTCGGCGGCCATCTCCGCACCGGGCTGGAGGACACGTTCTATCTCGGCGACGGCACCAAGGTGACCTCGAACGGCCAACTGATCGAGGCCATCGCGGCGTGCGCGCGGCGCGCGGGCCGCGAGATCGCAAGTCCCGCCGAGGCCCGGCAGATGTTTGGCACGGTGAATTGACGCGGCATACGCCGTCATTGCGAGCGCAGCGACGCAATCCAGAGTTCTGCACGACGCCCTGGATCGCTTCGTCGCCTTCGGCTCCTCGCAATGACGTGGATGGGGAGGGAACAGACCAATGACCAATCTCGATGCCACCGGCGGCGTGTCCGGTCCCGGCCGCATCGGCCGGGTCGCGATCGGCGATCTCCTGAAGCGCGCGGCGCGCCGCTTTCCCGAGCGGGTGGCGATCACCGATGGCGCCCGTCAGGTGACGTTCACCGAGCTGGAGCGCGATGCCAACCGGTTTGCGAACTATCTCGTCGCCAAGGGGCTGAAGCCGGGCGAAAAGATCTCGACCGTCTGCAACAACTCGATTGAGTTCGTCAAAGCGCTGTTCGGCATCCATCGCGCGGGTCTCGTCTGGGTGCCGATCAATACGATGCTCGGGCCCGCCGACATGGATTACATCCTCGGCCATGCCGAGGTCCGCTTCGCGCTCATCGATGACAATCTGTTTGCTCAGGCGGACCGCCGCGCCGCGCTGGAAAAGCGGGGCGTCGAGCTGATCGCCGTCGATCTCACCGGGACGGCGAAGGCCGCGGGGCTTGCCAGCTTCACCGACCTCATCCAGGGTCATTCGGACGTCGAGCCCGAGATCGAGATCAACGATCGCGATCTTGCGATGATTATCTACACCTCGGGCACGACGTCGCGACCGAAGGGCGCGATGCATTGTCACCTCGCCGTGGTGATGGCCGTCATGAGCAACTGCATCGAGATGCAGCTCTCGCGCCAGGACGGCATCACCGGGCAGTTCCCGCTGTTCCACTGTGCCGGCCATGTGCTGCTGCTCAGCTATCTCTCGGTCGGCGGCCGCATGGCGCTGATGCGTGGCTTCGACCCGGTCGCCTGCATGGAGGCGATCGTGCGCGACCGCCTCACCGTGTTCGTCGGCCTGCCGCTGATGTACCAGGCAATCCTTGATCATCCGCGCCGCAAGGAGTTCGACCTCTCCCACTTGCGGACTTGCCTCTACACGATGGCGCCGATGGGCCGGCCGCTGTTGGAGCGCGCGATCAGGGAGCTGTGCCCGAACTTCGTGCTGACCAGCGGCCAGACCGAGATGTATCCGGCGACGACGATGTCGCGTCCCGAGGTGCAGCTCAATCGTTTCGGCAATTACTGGGGCGAGTCGCTGTTCGTCAACGAGACCGCGATCATGGACGATGCCGGCAACCTGCTGCCGCCCGGCGAGATCGGCGAGCTGGTGCATCGCGGGCCCAACGTGATGCTGGGCTACTACAAGGATCCGAAATCGACGGAGGACGCCCGCAAGTTCGGCTGGCACCACACCGGCGATCTCGCGGTCATCGACAAGGGCGAGGTGCTGTTCCTCGATCGCAAGAAGGACATGATCAAGTCCGGCGGCGAGAACGTCGCCTCGGTCAAGATCGAGGAGACCCTGCTGGCGCATCCGGCGGTGCAGAATGCCGCCGTCGTCGGCCTGCCGCATCCGCAATGGGGTGAGGCGGTCTCGGCCTTCGTCAAGCTCAAGCCCGGCGCGCAGGCCAGTGAGACCGAGCTGCTTGAGCACTGCCGCAAGTCGCTTGGCGGCTTCCAGGTGCCGAAGCTGGTGCGGGTGCTCGAGGAGATGCCGATGACCGCCACCGGCAAGCTGCGCAAGGTCGAGCTGCGCCAGGCCTATGGCGATCATTTCGTGGCGAAGAGCGCGTGAGGGTTGATCCTCGAGATTCCGGGTTCGCTCCCGCGCAGCAAGATGGCCCGTCCATCTTGCTGCGCACTCGTGTCCCGGAATGACGAAAGCATGAACTGATGGCCACCATCGACAACACCATCTCTCCCGCTGGCGCCGCCTTCCAGGCCAATCGTGACGGCATGCTCGTCCTGATCGCGCGGATGCGCGATCTCGAGGCGCGCACGCGCAATGCCTCGGCGGCGGCAAAGGAGCGCTTCCATCAGCGCGGCCAGTTGTTGCCGCGCGAGCGCGTCGCCTTGGTGCTCGATCCCGGCGCGCCGTTCCTGGAGCTGTCGACGCTTGCCGGCTACATGTTCGATACGCCGGACCCGGCCAAGAGCGTGCCGGGCGGCGGCGTCGTCGCCGGCATCGGCTTCGTGTCCGGCGTGCGCTGCATGGTCTCGGCGAATGACGCGGGCATCGATGCCGGAGCGCTGCAGCCCTACGGGCTCGACAAGACCCTGCGCGTGCAGGAGCTGGCGCTGGAGAACAAGCTGCCCTACCTGCAACTGGTCGAGAGTGCCGGCGCCAACCTGCTGCGCTACCGCGTCGAGGACTTCGTGCGGGGCGGCAACATCTTTCGCAACCTGGCGCGGCTGTCGGCGGCGGGGCTGCCGGTCGTCACGGTGACGCACGGCTCGTCCACGGCGGGCGGCGCCTACCAGACTGGTCTGTCCGACTACATCGTGATGGTCCGCGGCCGCACCCGCGCCTTCCTCGCCGGCCCGCCGCTGCTGAAGGCCGCGACCGGCGAGATCGCCACCGAGGAGGAGCTCGGCGGCGCCGAGATGCACACCTCGATCTCCGGCCTCGGCGACTATCTCGCCGAGGACGACCGCGATGCCCTGCGTATCGCGCGCGAGATCATGGGCAAGCTGAACTGGGATCGGCCATCGCACGAGTCGTCACCGGTGAAGCCGCCGCGCTACGACCAGGAGGAGCTGCTCGGCATCATGCCGCTCGACCACAAGCGCCCCGTCGACATGCGCCAGGTCATCGCGCGGATCGTCGACGACAGCGACTTCGTCGAAATGGCACCAAACTACGGGCCTGCGACGTTGTGCGGCCATGCCCGTATCGAGAGCCAGGCGATCGGCATCGTCACCAACAACGGCCCGCTCGATCCGGCCGGCGCCAACAAGGCGACGCACTTCATCCAGTCCTGCTGCCAGACCCGAACGCCGATTCTCTATCTCAACAACACCACCGGCTACATGGTCGGCCGCGCCTATGAGGAGGCCGGCATGATCAAGCACGGCTCCAAGATGATCCAGGCGGTGACCTCGGCCAGCGTGCCGCAGATCACGATCTATTGCGGGGCCTCGTTCGGGGCGGGCAATTACGGCATGTGCGGCCGTGGATTCCACCCGCGCTTCTGCTTCTCCTGGCCCAACGCCAAGACCGCCGTGATGGGTGGCGAGCAGGCGGCGGAGACGATGGCGATCGTGACTGAAGCGGCGGCGGCGCGCCGCGGCAAGCCGGTGGAGCGCGAGAAGCTCGATGCCATGAAGGCGCAGATCATCGGCGTGTTCGACAGCCAGATGGACGTGTTCGCGACCTCGGCGCGCGTGCTCGACGACGGCGTGATCGATCCGCGTGACACCCGCGCGGTGCTGTCGGAAGTGCTGGCGATCTGCCGCGAGGCGGAGGCGCGCGAGCCGCAGCGGATGCAGTTCTCGGTGGCGCGGCCATGAGCGGAGAGATGCCGGGAATGCAACGCAGGCCGTTCCACAAGGTGCTGATCGCCAACCGCGGTGAGATCGGCTTGCGGATCATGCGCACCGCGCGCCGGCTGGGCCACGGCGTGGTCGCGGTCTATTCGGACGCCGATTCCGATGCGCCGCATGTGCGGCTCGCCGATCAGGCCGTCCGCGTCGGCGCGCCGCCGCCCGCACAGTCCTATCTCAACATCGCAGCGATCATCGCCGCCGCAAAGGCGACTGGCGCGGATGCCGTGCATCCCGGTTATGGCTTTCTCGCCGAGAACGAGGATTTTGCGCAAGCGTGCAAGGAGGCCGGTCTGGTGTTCATCGGGCCATCGCCCGAGGCGATCAAGGCGATGGGCAACAAGGCCGGCGCCAAGGTGATCATGAGTTGCGCCGGCGTGCCCTGCGTACCCGGCTATCAGGGCGAGGACCAGGGCGACGACGCGATGCTGCGCGAGGCGCGCCGCATTGGTTTCCCGGTAATGATCAAGGCCGTCGCCGGTGGTGGCGGCCGCGGCATGCGGCTTGTGACGGATGCGGACGCCTTTCCCGACCTGCTGCGCAGCGCCCGCTCGGAAGCGGCGACGGCGTTCGGCGACGGCACCGTCATCCTCGAGAAGGCGATCGCCAATCCGCGCCACATCGAGATCCAGGTATTCGGCGATAGCCACGGCAATGCCGTCCATCTCGGCGAGCGCGACTGCTCGGTGCAGCGCCGGCACCAGAAGCTGATCGAGGAGGCGCCGTCGCCCGCGGTCGGGCAGGAGCTGCGCGCGCGCATGGGCGCCGTGGCGGTGCAGGCGGTGAAGGCGCTCGGCTATGAGGGCGCCGGCACGCTGGAGTTCCTGCTCGATGCCGACGGCCAGTTCTACTTCATGGAGATGAACACGCGGCTGCAGGTCGAGCATCCCGTGACGGAGGCCCTGACGGGACTCGATCTCGTCGAGTGGCAATTGCGTGTCGCCGCCGGCGAGCCTCTGCCGTTGCGCCAGGACCAGATCAGCTTCTCGGGTCATGCGATCGAGGTGCGGCTATGCTCCGAGGATGCCGCGCACGACTTCATGCCGCAATCGGGGCGGATGGCGCTGTGGCAGATGCCGGGGATGATCCGGGTCGAGCATGCGCTGGAGTCCGGCGCGGAGATCCCGCCGCACTACGATTCGATGATCGCCAAGCTGATCAGCCATGCTGCGACTCGTGAGGAGGCGCGCGCAAGGCTGATCGCCGGATTGGAGCAGGCCGTTGCTTTGGGCGTCCCGACCAACCGGGCCTTCCTGATTTCATGTCTGCGGCATCCGGCCTTCGCCGCGGGCAAGGCAACCACCGCATTCATCGCGGCGCATCGTGACGAGTTGCGTGCGCCGGCCGTCGAAGCGGCAGACCTCGCGCCGGTCGCGCTGCTGCTCTCCGTCAGCCATCCGCTCGCACATCCCGTCCGCCGCGGCCGCTCGCTCGCGGCCGCCTTCGCGACGCCGCTCCGGTTCGAGATCGCCGGCGAGGTGGCCGAGTGCGAGCTACTGTGCGAGCGTGACGGAAGCTATCGCGTGACGCGTGGCGATGCAGAGCATCGCTTCGAGATCGTATCGCTCACTGATGACACGATCCGCGTTCATCACGCCGAGATCGTCGAGAGCGCGCGCTTCGTCCGTGACGACGATCGGCTGTTCGTCCAGCATCGCCGTCAGACGCTGGCAGTGCGCGATCTGACGTTGGCGAGGCCGCAATCCTCGGCCGCCACCGGAGGCGATGGCAAGGTCCGTGCGGCCCTGAACGGTCGCGTGGTCGCGGTGCTGGTGAAGCCGGGCGACAGCGTGGCTGTGGGACAGCCGGTGGTGACGCTCGAGGCGATGAAGATGGAGCACGTTCATACTGCTGGCATCGCAGGAACGGTGACCGCGATCGAGGTAGCCGAGGGCGACCAGGTGACGACGGGTCGGATCGTGGTGGAGATTGCGGGCTGATCGTCGCGCAAGTGGGCGTGAGTTAGCTCGAGGCATGCTGCACCTCTCTCCCGCTTGCGGGGCGGGGGTCCGCGCGCGCTGAACTCTGTTGTATGCGACTTCGATATTCTCACGGAGGCATCGCTTCGCGACATGCAGCGTCCCGCCGCTGCATTCTGCAACACTCAAAGTAGGCGGTTCGCCGGTTGCGCAGATCATCGTCGACATCGTCCACGGTGGGAGCGCAGATCACGTGGAGCGCGACACGTGGACCCCCACCCGCGACCCCTCCTCGCAAGGGGGAGGGGAGTGCATTGCTGTCGAGGCGAGGGGGCAATTCTGCCATCAAAGACGTGAAATCAACTGCGCTGTTTCAAGGGCGCGGTGCCGACCCCTAATCCTTCAAACGGCAACAATGCCGATCGTGGCTCTGTTGCGCGGCCGACGCGCGCCTCACGGATGCAATTGCCGCCTCAGCGCCGCGACCAGCCGTGACGTCTGGAACGGCTTCGACAGCAGCGGTGCCGTGGCGAATTCTTCCGGGCATTGATCGACGGAATAGCCGGTGACGGCGACGAAGGGCACGCCGGCCGCGGCCAAAGCGCGCGCGATCGGCGCCGATGTTTCCCGCCCGAGATTGACGTCGAGCACGGCAAGATCGCAGTGATTCCGCTCGAGCAGATGGAGGGCTTTGTGCACGGTCGGCGCCACGCCGACCACCGTGAATCCGGCGGCTTCGAGCTCGACCGCGAGGTCGAAGCCGATCAGGGGATCGTCCTCGACGATCAGGAGGTGAGTCTTCTCACTGGCGCGCATGATGATGGTCGCGGCTGAGGCGTTGCAGGGGGCACCTCAGGTGCCAGCGCAGTCCGGCCGGCAGGAACTGGACCTCGACCGATCCATCCAGGCCAGCGCGCACCAGGTCGGAAATCACCCGGCTGCCGAAGCCGGTGTGCTCGGGCGGCGCGACCTCAGGTCCGCCGCTTTCGACCCAGGTCATGTCGAAGCTGTCGTCGATGCGCGTCCAGCGGACCGCGATCCGTCCGTCGTGGTTCGACAGCGCACCATATTTGGCGGCGTTGGTGGCGAGCTCGTGGACCGCCATGCCGATCGACTGCGCGGCCTCTGGCGTCAGCTCGATCGGCGGTCCGTCGATCGCGATGCGGTCGCCGATCAAGTCGCTGAACGCCCCGAGCTGCGAGCGGACCAGGCCGCCGAGTGGAATGAAACGCCAATCGTTCTGAATCAGGAGATCCTGATTGCTCGCGATCGCCTGCAGGCGCTCCAGAAAGCGGTTGAGGTCGAGCTGGCGGCCGTGACGGGTCATCTGCCGGGCGATCGCCTGCACCAGCGACAGCAGGTTCTTGCTGCGGTGGTTCACCTCGGCCAGCAGGGTGCGCAACTGCTCCCTTGTCTGGCGCTTGTCGGTGATGTCACGCACGATCTTGGAGGCGCCGATGATCCGGCCGCTCGAATCCCGGACCGGCGAGACCGTGACCGACACGTCGATGAGCGCACCATCCTTGCGCAGGCGGATGGTCTCGAAATTGTCGATGATCGCGCCGGATAGGACGGTGGCGAGGATCCGGTCCTCCTCGGCCTGGCGCTCCTGCGGGATGATCGTGCGGATCGAGCGGTTGATCATCTCGCCTTCCGAGAAGCCGAAGATGCGTTCGGCGCTCTTGTTCCAGCTGGTGATCGTGCCGTCCAGCGTCTTGCTGACGACGCCGTCCGAGGACGAGGCGACGATGGCCGCGAGCATCGCCGCCGCACGCTCGGCCTTCTTCGACAGCGTGACGTCGCGGATGATTCCGGAGATGCCGACGATCACGCCGGTGCTGCTGCGGATCGGTGAAAACGTGATGGAGACCTCGATCGGGCGTCCCTGCTTGGTCAGCCGGACGGTCTCGAAGCTCTCGACCGCTTCGCCCGCGTTGACCCTGGCGCGCAAGGCGTTCGCCTCTTCCGCCAGCTCGGGGGGAACGATCTCGGAGACGGATCTGCCGATCATTTCAGCCGCGGTGAACCCCAGCATCCGCTCGCTGGCCGCGTTCCAACTGCGGATGACGCCGTCGGCGGTGGTGCTGACAATGGCGTCGGCCGAGGACTCCACGATCGCCGCCAGATAGGCCGTGTCGTCGTCGGTCGCGCGTGGGGCGGGGGAGGCGCCGGGCATTCCGTGCACGTCGCAGGCTCCTTGCTAACAGGTCGGTAGAGAAGACGCCGTGCACCAGATTACCAACTTGTTTGTGTGCAAATGCAAGGGCTATCTCGATCGCTGCTTGTTGTTGGTCTTCCCGGCAACGAGGACAGGGCGATTTGCCGTCAGCAGACCCGTTTGGGGCCATGCGACGTGCTCCAGCTCACGACGGCGAACACACAGAACGCAGGCTTGAGCGTTTCGTTCCGGAGGATCTTGCTAAATTGCCGGCGAAGGTGCCGTATCATCGGGCGCCAGGGCCCACTCTTGCGTCCGGACGCCGCCGATCACGGGGCGGCGGCGCAATCCAAAGGCGAATTTGGCAGCAACTACTTCCTAAGGCTGAGGATATAGCCTGCCAGGTCGGTCGCATCGTTCGCACTGAGCGGATTGTTGGCCATCGTCGCGTGGGGAAGCAGGAGGAACTTGACCAGCATGTCCTTCGTCACTCCGTCCCTGGCCGCGATGGCGACAAACGGCCGGGCGCGGCGGAACTTGGTCGGCTCGGTGGCCACCGCATGGCAGGCGGCGCACCAGCGCTCGGCGAGCCGGCGGCCGTGGTCGAGATCCTCGGCGGCCGCCGAGGCGGAGAGCAGGACCAGCAGCAGCAGTGATGGTACGGAGGCACGTCGCACGCCCGGCTCTCCTCACAGCGGTTGGTCGTCGTCGGTCGACGGCTGGTCCTGCAGCGAGACGATGTCACCGCCGCCGAACTCGTCCTCCGGCGGCGGATAGACCCACATGTGGTCGCGCACGTTCCTGACGCCCTGGACGCTCTTGGCCGCCACGATCGCCGTGGCCCGCTCCTTCTCGTTGCGAACCGCGCCCGTGAGATGCGCGATGCCGTTGCGGACGACGACGTTGAAGCGGCAATGCTTGCAGGCGGCCTGGTCGAGCGAATCGAGAATGGCGCTGCGGATCCCGTCATCGTCGGGGGTGGGGCCCGGAACGGCAGTGGCGAGGTCGGCCACGGTTTGCAGGAAATCCGTGTGTGTCACCACGCCGACCAGCCGGTCGCCACTCATCACAGGGAGACGCTTGATGTTGCGCTTCTCCATGATCTCGGCGATCTCCGCCAGGCTGGCATCGGCGCTGACTGTGACCGGAGGCTGGCTCATGATGTCGCCGACCGTACGGCCGTGGGAATGGACGAAGTCGGCGCCGATGCGGCCGCGGCCGACCAGGAGGTCGAGCCAGCGGCCTTGCCTGTGTTCGGTGCCGAGCTCGGCGCGGCGCAGGAAATCACCGTCCGTGACCATGCCGACGAGCGTGCCGGACGCGTCGACCACCGGCAGCCCGCCGATGTGGTTGCGCAGCATGATCCGCGCCGCCTCGGCCACCGGGGTTCCGGGCGTCACCGCGATCACGGATCTGGTCATGATTTGATGAGCGCGCATGTCGTCGTCTCGTGCTGCGATCGCAATCAGCGAAGAATAGCTGCGCGGCATCGCGCGCGCTTGACCAGGATCAATCCGAGGTCGTGCCGCCCTACACGATCCTAGAAGTCTTGTTGCCCCAATAGCGGTCGCGCAGCAGACGCTTGTAGAGCTTGCCGGTCGGCAGCCGCGGCAGCTCCTTCTCGAAATCGATCGAGCGCGGCACCTTCTGTCGCGACAGCGATTGCCGGCAGAACGCGATCAGCTCCTCTTCCAGCTCAGGCCCAGGCATGATGCCCGACATCGGCTGGACCACCGCCTTCACCTCCTCGCCGAGATCGGAATTGGGCACGCCGAACACGGCGGCATCGGCGACCTTCGGATGCGTGATCAGCAGGTTCTCGCATTCCTGCGGATAGATGTTCACGCCGCCGGAGATGATCATGAAGGTGGCGCGATCGGTGAGATAGAGATAGCCGTCGGCATCGACATAGCCGACGTCGCCGACCGTGCTCATCGTGCCGTCGGCCGAGCGTGCCTCCTTGGTGCGCTCGGGGTCGTTGAAATACTCGAACGGCGATCCGGTCTTGAACCACACCGTGCCGGCCGTTCCGGTCGGGCACGGCTGCATGTTCTCATCGAGGATGTGCAGGTCGCCGAACAGCACCTTGCCGACGGTGCCGCGATGCGCGAGCCATTCCGCGCTGTCGCAGGCGGTGAAGCCGAGGCCTTCGGTGGCGCCGTAATATTCGTGGATGATCGGCCCCCACCATTTGATCATGTCCTCCTTGACCTGTGCCGGGCACGGCGCGGCGGCATGGATCGCGACTTCGAGCGAGGAGAGGTCATAGCGCGTGCGGATCTGTTCCGGCAGTTTCAGCATGCGCGAGAACATCGTCGGTACCAATTGCGTATGCGTGATGCCCCATTGCTCGACCAGTTGCAGGTAGCGCTCGGGGTCGAACGTCTCCATGATGATGGCGGTGCCGCCGACGCGGATGGTGAGGTTGACCGCGGCCTGCGGTGCGGAGTGATAGAGCGGCGCCGGCGACAGATAGATCATGCCTTCGCGATAGCGCCACAGCTTCTCCAGGAAATCGAAGATCGGCAGCTGCTGCACTGGCGGCTGCTCGGGCAGCGGCCGCAGGATGCCCTTCGGCCGGCCCGTGGTGCCGGAGGAATAGAGCATCGCGGTGCCGACGCATTCGTCGGCAATCGGCGTCGCCGGCAGGCCGGCGGTGGCCTCCGCGAGGCCGACGATCCGCTCGCTCTCGCCGGGGCCGTCGGCGACGATGCAGAGCTCGATGTCGGGCGCCTCCTTCAGCGCCTCGCGCGCGACCTCGAGCTTGGCGAGGGAGGTGATCAGAAGCCGCGACCGGCTGTTGTTGAGGATGTAGGCCAGCTCGCCGGGCGTGAGGTAGGAGTTCACGCAGGTGAAATACAGCCCGGAGCGCTCGCCTGCGCCGCACGCTTCCAGATAGCGGCTGTTGTTCTCCATGAAGATCGAATAGTGGTCGAGCCGCTTCAGGCCGCGCTTGCGGAACAGATGCGCCAGCCGGTTGCTGCGCGCCTCCAGCTCGCGATAGGTCACGGCCTCGCCGGTCGAGGCCATGATGAAGGCGGGCTGCAACGGGCGCAGCCGGGCGTGCTTGCCGGTGTACATGTGTCCTCCCTTCCGACGCCGGCCGGAGGTACGGTGGTGGAGGGCCACAGGGCAAACGTCACGCCGACGATGTTCTCGTCGCGCCCTCGGGCCGTTTCCTTCCGCGCGTACCATCCTTACGGGACGGCATGTCGTTGTTTGCGGCCAATCTAGCGGACAGGTTCCGGGCTCTCAACAGGCCTCTCAGCCCTTTGGCTGAGGAGGGAAGGGATGGGCGCGGCCGGGGTTCTGGCATAACATGGTCAGGCATTCCAACGAATGACATGTCAAAGCCTAGAAACTCCGGGAGAGATCATATGAAATCGGGCTTGCTGGCTGTTGCTGCCGTCGGTGCGCTGCTCGTGGCGGCGCCGGCGTCGGCACAGGTCAAGATCGGCATCCTCAACGACCAGTCCGGCGTCTACGCGGACTACGGCGGCAAGTACTCCGTCGAGGCCGCCAGGATGGCGATCGAGGATTTCGGCGGCGAGGTGCTGGGGCAGAAGGTCGAGCTGGTCACCGCCGACCACCAGAACAAGCCGGACCTCGCCTCGTCGATCGCGCGGCGCTGGTACGATACCGAGGGGGTCGACATGATCACGGAGCTGACGACCTCGTCGGTCGCGCTCGCCATCCAGGATCTGTCGAAGGAAAAGAAGAAGATCGATATCGTCGTCGGTGCCGCGACCTCGCGCATATCAGGCGATGCCTGCACGCCCTACGGCTTCCACTGGGCCTATGACACCCGCGCGCTCGCGGTCGGCACCGGCGGGGCGCTGGTCGAGTCCGGCGGCGATACCTGGTTCTTCATGACCGCCGACTACGCCTTCGGCTATGCGCTGGAGAAGGACACCAGCGACATCGTGACGTCGAAGGGCGGCAAGGTGCTGGGCTCGGTGCGCATCCCGCTCAACTCGTCGGACTTCTCGTCCTTCCTGCTGCAGGCGCAGAGCTCGAAGGCGAAGATCATCGGGCTCGCCAATGCGGGCCTCGACACCACCAACTCGATCAAGCAGGCGGCCGAGTTCGGCATCGTCAAGGGCGGCCAGAAGCTCGCCGGCCTGCTGATGACCTTGTCGGAGGTGCATGGCCTCGGGCTGGAGGCGGCGCAGGGCCTGATCCTCACCGAAGGCTTCTACTGGGATCGCGACGACAAGTCCCGCGCCTTCAGCGAGCGCTTCATGAAGCGCACCGGCCGGATGCCGAGCATGATCCACGCCGGCACCTATTCCGCGACATTGTCCTATCTGAAGGCCGTCAAGGCCGCCGGAACCAAGGACTCCGATACGGTCGCGGCCAAGCTGAAGGAGTTGCCGGTCGACGACGCCTTCGCGCAAGGCAAGGTGCTCGCCAACGGCCGCATGGTCCACGACATGTACCTGTTCGAGGTCAAGAAGCCGTCCGAATCGAAGAAGCCGTGGGACTACTACAAGCAGCTCGCCACGGTGCCCGGCGACAAGGCGTTCTTCACCGCCAAGGAGAGCGGCTGTCCGCTGACGAAGTGATCGCGCGCCAGAACATTGGTGTCGCCCCGGCGAAAGCCGGGGCCCATACCGCGTGATCTCTGAACAGGGCAGGCTGCACGTCGACCCGCCGCGCAACAAACATCCGTCGGTGGCTATGGGTCCCTGCGTTCGCAGGGACGACAGCGGGGGACTGGGCGGTCAGCCGTGCAGCATGCGCCAGAGGATGGCGATGAGCGAACCGACCAGCAGGATCGAGCCTGCCAGGGCCTGCACGCCAAAACCGGGGCCGCGCTTCTCGGCGGCCCTGGCGTAGGACACCATGTACATCCCGCGCCCGGCGATCCAGACCAGGCCGATCAGTGCGGCGATGACATCGCTGACATAGATCGCGAACAGCCACAGTGCCGGCAGGAAGATCGGCAGCCATTCCAGCGTATTCATCTGCACGCGGAAGGTGCGCTCGAAATCGGCATTGCCGGTGGTCGCGGGCGCCTTCACGCCGAACCTGGCGCGCGCCTGCGCGACGCGGACGGCCATGTAGAAATACAGCATGAGCGCGAGCACGGTGACGAGTGCGGTGAAGTGATACATGCGCGGTTCCCCCTGATGACGGCTTCTTAATATCCGGTCAGTTCGAGATAGCCCACCCCGGTGTGGCTGCCCTTGAAGCTGATCGGCCCTTCCCAATAGGGCACGCGCGTGCCCATCCAGGCGTTTGGATTGAGCGCTGCGGTGTCGATGGCGATGCCGAGCGCTGATATTTCGACACGCCAGCCGACCGGCAGCCTGCGCTCGCCGATCGCAACCGTCTCTGTCGGCGTCATGACGATGTCCCCGGGGCCGAGCGCATGCGAGGCGCCGTCAGCCGTGATCCAGGTTCCCGATGTGTAGTCGCCATTGCCCTGCCGCATCCGGTACAGCATCAGCTTCTCGCCGCCGGCAAAATGCAGCGCGAACCAGTCCCAGCCGCTCTGGTCGGAGGCCAGCGGCTGGCTGCTCCATTCGCGGTCGAGCCAGGCCTGGCCCGTGACCTCGATTGGTAGATTGTCGAAGCTGATGCGGCCTCGGGCGCGGTAGAACGGCTGGCTGTAGTAGTACGACGCCTGGCCGCGCTCGGATTTGCGGCTGTAGCCGCCGATTCCCTGCAGCACCACCGGCCTGTCCGCTTCCAGATGCAGTGCGTAGGAGAAGTCCGGCCCGACGGCGCTCATGTCCAGAGGCGCCAGCGCTCGATCGTCGGTCGCGGCGGTGCCGCGCAGCTGCCAGTCGTCGATCCAGGCCTGGAACGGCTTGGCCTCGACGCCGGACTGGCCGACGCCGCCGCGCGCGAATTTCTCGGACGAGCGGTGACTGTCGGCACGCGTCACCGCGGCATGCGCCATCCAGAGCTGCTGATTGTCGAAGCCTTCGCCCTGCGGCCCCGGCCGGGCCGCCGAGCGGAACAGGGTCCATTGCAGGCCATAGGCCTTGCCGCTGGAATCGGCGAGGTTGGCGGTGACGTACCACCATTCGATTCGGAAATCGTCGTGCGGCCCGTGATCCGCAGGGAAGCTGAACTCTCGTCCGGGCGTCACCGGCGCAAAGCCGTCGGCGCTATCGCTCAGTCCCGCAAAGCCCTGCGCGCGCGCGAGGCGGGGCAGCGCCAGCAGGCCGAGCCCGCCGATCAGCATGCGTCGCGAAATGGTCGCTCTAGCGCTCAATGGTGAAGGTCCTGACGAGATCGGCCGGCTGCATCCGCGCCAGCCGCAGCACCGGCAGCAGCGAGGCGATCAGCGCCGCGATGAGCGTGACGAGCAAGAGCCGAATGAGCTGCAGCGGAAACACGTCGAACGGCAGCCGCCAGCCGAATGCCTTGACGTTGACGATCGCGATCAGGCACCACGCCACCACAAGCCCGAGCGGCAGCGCCAGCAGCGCGGTGAGGCCGGCAAGCGACAGCGTCTTCAACAGCTCGACCTCGGCGAGCCGCCGCCGCGTCAGCCCGATTGCCCATAAGGGTGCGAGCTGCGGCAGCCGCGAGTTCGCCAAGGTCAGCAGGCTGGTCAGCAGCGCGATCGCGGCGACGCCGAGCGTGAAGGTGTTGAGCGCGCCGGTCACCGCAAAGGTGCGGTTGAAGATCTGTTTCGATTCCTGCTTCACGGTGGCCTGGTCGACGACGTTGCGACTATCGAGGCCGAACTTGTTGGTGAGCCCCGTGATCAGCCCCGGCACGTCGGCGGCCGCCGCGCGCACGGCCATGCGCGTCATGGGCGTCGCCGGGAAGCGGCGTGTCAGCGCGGCGACGTTGACCGTGATCTGGCCCTTGGGATTGCCGTAGTCGGCATAGATGCCGGCGACGGTGATGCGCCAATCGCCGCCGGGCGCGGGAAGGTCCAGGCTGTCGCCAAGGGATAGATTGAGCCGCCGCGCCAGCTGCTCGCTGACGAAGCCGGCGTCGCCACGCACCAACTGCTTCCACGCGTTGTCGACGGCCTGCAGCAGCGGCCAGTGGTCGCGATAGGTGTCGTGATCGGGCAGGCCGAGAATGTCGACCGACGCGCCCGCAAGCTGCGCCTCGGCGCGGCCGCCCGGCAGCACCGCCTGCACCTCGGGCCGCGCGCGCAGCCAAGCCTGGACGTCGCGCGCCTGCGCTTCGTCCGACGCGCTGATGTAGATGTCGGCCGCGAGGCGGCCGTCGAGCCAGACCAGGAAGGTGCGGCTGAAGGTTTCGACCATCGTGGCGACGCCGACGTTGACGGCGAGCGCCATCAGCAGCGCCATCAGCGCGAGCGACAGGCCCGAGATCTGCTGGCGGCTGTCGGCCCAGAACCATTGTGCCAGCGCCGCCCGCGCGCCGCGCTCACCGAGCCGCAGCACCAGCTCGAGGATCGCCGGCAGCACTAGCGCGGCGCCGAGCATCATGGCTGCGAGCACGCCGAAGCCGGCGAGCAGCGACTGCCCGAGCCACAGCAGCAGGCCGGCGGTAACGAAGAAGGCGAGCGCGACCGCGCTCTGCAATCGCAGCCAGCGCCGCTGCGCCTCCTGCCACGCATAGGGTTGCGCGGTGGAGAGGATCGGCAGCCGCATCGATTTGATCAGGCTCGTCGTCGCGGCTGCGAGCGCGCCGGCTATGCTGATGACGAGGCCCGCAAACCACCATTCGGGTTGCAGGCTCAGCTCGCCCGGCACCTGCGCGCCATACAGCCCGCGCAGCGACGCTGCCACGTTCGGCAACAGCGCCGCAGCTATGAAATAGCCACACACCAGCCCGATCAGGCCGGCCGCCAATGCGAATGCGATGAGCTCGCCGATCAGCACGCCATTGAGCTGGCGCGCCGACACGCCGCAGGCGCGCAAGGTCCGCAGCACCGGCAGCCGCTGCTCGAAGGCAAGCCCGATCGCGGAGTTGACGATGAAGAGGCCGACGACAAAGGACAGCAGGCCGAAGGCGGTGAGGTTGAGGTGGAAGCTGTCGGTCAGCCGCTCCAGGTCGGTCTCGGCCTCCGGCTGCACGAGCTGCAGCCGGCCGTCCGCCAACGACTGCAACGGCTGTCGCTGGCCTTGCGTCTTGCCGACCAGCAGCCGCGAAATCTGGCCGGGCTTGCCGAGCAGCCGCTGCGCGTCGCTGATATCGACCACGAGCACGCCGGGTGCGAGCTGCTGCTGCGCCATCAAAGGCGGCAGCATGGCGTCGTTGCTGAGCCGCGGCATCGCGCCGTCTTTGAGTCCGAGATCGGCCAGTGTCACCGGCGAGATCAGCGTGCGATGCGGCGGTGTCAGAAACGCCTCGAGCTCGCTGCGGCCGACCATCGGCGCTTCGCCGACCTCCCTGGGAATGCTGAACGGCTCGATGCCGAGCAGTCTGATCGAGCGGCCGTCGATCTGCACGCGGCCTTCGAGCACCGGCGACACCGGCCAGCCGGCGCGGCGCAATTCCGCGAACGCGCTCTGCGGCAGCATCTTGCCGTCGGTCGCGACCAGCATCGGCGTGCGCGCGCCGCCGAAGATCGCGGCGGCGCGGTCATAGGAGCTGCGCGCCTGCTGGTTCAGCGCCTGCACGCCGCTCCACAGCGCCGTGGCCGAGATCAGCCCGATCAGCAAGGTCGCGAGCTGCATCGGATGCCGCCGCCAGTGGCTGAGCAGCACCGCCAGAATCCAGAGCGCGCGTCTCATGCGACGCGTCCGGCATGCAAATGCACATGGCGGTCGAGCATCGCGGCGAGCCTGGTGCTGTGCGTCACCATCAGGAAGCCGCAGCCGGTGCGCGCGACGAGGTCGCGCGTCAGCGCCATCACCTCGTCGGCGGTGTCCTCGTCGAGATTGCCGGTCGGCTCGTCCGCGAGCAGCAGGACCGGCTTGACGGCTAGCGCGCGGCCGATCGCGACGCGCTGCTGCTGTCCGCCCGACAATTGCTCCGGATAGCGCTTGAGCAGCGACTTCAGCCCGAGCCGCTCGACAAGCTCGGTGTGCCACGCTGGATCATGCCGACCGGCCAGCCGCGCCTGGAAACTGAGATTGTCCTGAACCGACAGGCTCGGCACCAGATTGAACTGCTGGAACACGAGGCCGAGCCGCTCGCGCCGGACCGCCGCGCGTCCGGCATCGTCGAGCCTGCCGACCGAAGCGCCGTCGAGCAGGATGTCGCCGCCGTCGGCGGCATCGAGCCCGGCGATGAGATGCAGCAGCGTGCTCTTGCCGGAGCCGGATTCACCGGTCAGCGCGACGCGCTCGCCGGAGGAGACGTCGAGGTCGACGCCACGCAGGACGTGGATCGGCTCGCCGCCGGATCGATAGGACTTGGTGAGATGGCGGACGCTGAGCACGAGCATGATCGGGGTTGTTGCGTCACAACATAACAAGGGCCAACGCGAACATCACGCGCTCGTTCTTCATGACGCCCCTGATGTGCCGGCCGCGTGCAATCAGGTTGCGAGGGTATCGCGATGCAGCCCAAGGGGGCGGATTCCCGCGTTGCAGCAATAAGTTAGCTCGCCAGCCGGTTGCCTGCAAAGGCGCTTCGTGGGTAGCATCGTCAAAACGCCCGGACGACAGGGGCGGATCATGACAGAATGGGGAAGGACCATGGCCGCGCCAACGACGCTGAAGGGCACATCCCGCGCAAGCGCGACGCCGAAAGGCGCCTGGAAGATCACCTTCCTGCTGTTCCTGTTCATGCTGGTGAACTTCGCCGACAAGATCGTGGTCGGGCTCGCCGGCGTGCCGATCATGACCGAGCTTAATCTGAACGCCGAGGAGTTCGGCCTGCTGGGCTCGTCCTTCTTCTTCCTGTTCTCGATCTCGGCCATCGTCGTCGGCTTCGTCGTCAACCGGGTTCCGACGCGCTGGGTGCTGCTGGTGCTGGCGCTGATCTGGGCGCTGGCGCAAGTCCCGATGGTCGGCACCGTCGGCTTCACCACGCTGCTGATCTGCCGCATCATTCTCGGCGCCGGCGAAGGTCCCGCGGCGTCGGTCGCCGTGCACGCCGTCTACAAATGGTTCCCCGACGAGAAACGTGCGATGCCCACGGCGATCCTGTCGCAAGGCTCGGCCTTCGGCGTCATTCTCGCGGTGCCGGCGCTGAACTGGATCATCGTGAATCACGGCTGGCACTATGCCTTCGGCGCACTCGGCGTGGTCGGGCTGATGTGGAGCGTGGCGTGGCTGTGGCTGGGCAAGGAAGGACCGCTGGCGGAGGTCGAGCTCGCCGGATTGCGCGAGCGGCGCGTTCCCTATCTGCAACTGCTGACGTCGCGGACCTTCGTCGGCTGCGTCGCCGCGACCTTCGGCGCCTATTGGGCGCTGTCGCTCGGGCTGACCTGGTTCACGCCGTTCCTGGTGAAAGGCCTCGGCTTCTCGCAGCAGCAGGCCGGCTTCATCTCGATCCTGCCCTGGATCTTCGGCGCGTGCGTGGTGCTGACCACCGGCTTTGTGTCGCAGACGCTGATGGCGCGTGGCGTCTCCACGCGCATGGCCCGTGGCGTGCTCGGCGCGACGCCGCTCGTGATCGGCGGCGGGCTGATGGCGATGATGCCGCATGTCGACGCCGCTTCGGCAAAGATCGCACTGCTCGTGGTCGGATCGGGATTGTGCGGCTCGATCTACGTCGTCTGCCCGCCGATGATCGGCGAATTCACCCCGGTCACGCAGCGCGGCGCCGCCATGGCGATCTACGGCGCGCTCTATACGCTCGCCGGCATCGTTGCGCCCCTCGTGATGGGCAAGATGATCCAGGCCTCCGGCAGCCTGCTCGAAGGCTACATGTCCGGCTTCACCATCAACGCGGTGATCATGGTGATCTCCGGCCTCCTCGGCCTGGCCCTGCTCTGGCCGAACAGCGAACGCGCCCGCCTGCAGGCGCATCAGGCTGTCGCGCCGGAATTTGCGTGAGCGCTGCCTTAGAACTCGGCCTTGGGCAACGCAGGTTGCCAGGATCACGACCGTCGTCCTCCGGCTTGACCGGGGGACCCAGTATTTCAGAGGCGGTTGTGCATGGGCCGACAAGCCGCCGTATAACGGATGCCCGCGCCTGCGCGGCGCATGACGACGACGAGCGTGGCGCCGCCATGCCACAATGTGGGCCTCACACTCGGTGTCGTCCCGGGCAAGTCCGGCAACGCGCAGCGTTGGCGGACGCCGACCCGGGATCCATACGCCGCGGCGGATGTGGCTAGAGCGTGATGTTTTTTGCCGGAATCAGGATTCCCGAGTCGGTGAACTTCTGATTCAGATTCCATGCTGGAGCC
>NZ_JAUEYJ010000044.1:0-15879 GCF_032489615.1 Bradyrhizobium sp. SZCCHNR1051
TGGAACACTGAAGCTTCGCAACCTCAGCTTCCTCGGTTCAGACCGGATGGACAACCTCCTGGAAGACCACAGCTAGCGAATCCAACCCAGGCTTGGAATCTGAGGATCGGAGCTGGCTATCAGCGTGCTAATCGAACTCCGGGCTGGTCGCCGTCGATGAATTGCACGCCTCCCGCCTCCAAGGCACGCCTGACGGCCGCCAAATTGTTGATTGACGGGATGCGGCGGCCTTTTTCGAAATCACGAATAGTGCTCTCGCTCAAATTGGACCGAGCGGCCAATTCAGCCTGAGACCAGTCGAGCAGACCACGAGCTGCCCGAGATTGATCGGGAGTCATCAAACCGCCAATTCATGGGACACGGTTTCCGTCTAACAGCCACGAAAAGCGTTGACATCCGCGATTATAAACGCTAACCGTTTATGATAGGCGGTTTCCGTTTACCCGAGCAAAAAAATGCGCGAGCACGCCACGGCCACTGCCCCGGAGCTTACTGCGTCGGAAGACCCAGACGCTCCCTTAATCGATTTCGAGAACCAGTTCTTGGCATTGGTAGCTGAACTCGATGGTGACGTTGGAAATCTCGCACAGTACGACGAGTACCTAACGATAAGGGACGAAGCCGTGTTAGCCCGGCTTGATCCCGTTGAACGAGCGATCATGGAGACGCGCGCCTATACTGTGACGGGTTTGAGTGTGAAGGCGCGTCATTTGGCCTATGTTCTCTCGGAGTACTGGGAGGCCCCAATCGGTCAACTCACTTGGGAGGGACGAGCGGTGCGTCTGCTCGTTGAAGCGATTTGCAACGTCGCAAACGCGCCTTCGCGGATCCGAGAACCCGAGGACGGGAAATAGCGCTGCACTTGACCAAGCCGAGGCTCTGACTCCCTAGGGAAGCAGCGAATACCAACAAAATCAGAGAGTTGAGAACTCGTTTGGGGAGAAAAGGCATCATTGTTCTGCAACGCCTTCCAAGAGCAGGCCCCAAACGGACTGGACGAAGTCAGCCGCAGACCGAAGGGCCGCAGAGCTGCGAACCGGTGAATTCGGCGAACCGAACGGTCTGGCGCAGTCGGGGGCTTAACGTCCCGGAGACGTAACCTTCAGAAGTCTGCGACCGTCTTAGACTCATGCCGGGCGAAACGCGCGGGCGCGTAGGGCCTAGGATCGACGATCGGTTTGGCGAAGGTCACGAGATCGGCGATGAGATGGCCCGCACCTGGCCCGATGCCGAAGCCGTGGCCACTGAAGCCGGCGGCGACGATCAGGCCGGGCAGCGCGGCGAGCTCGCCGATCGCAGGCACGCCGTCGGGCGTGGAATCGATGTAGCTCGCCCACGCCGCCGTGACGCGGCTCTGCTTCAAGGCCGGCAGCAGCTCGACCGCGCGCGCCCGGGTCAGGCGGATGGTGGCCTGGTCCGGCCGGGGATCCAGGATGCGGGTCAGCTCCATCGGCGTCGGCGCGTCGAGCCGCCAGCGGCCGACCGTCTCGTGGCCGGCGCGCAGGCCTTCGAGCCCGCCGGGCAGCAGGCTGCGCCAGCGCCTGGCGAACATCGGCAGGAAGTGCGGCGCGAAGCGCAGCTGCTGAAGTGTAGGATCGACCCGGCCGCGGCCGCTGATCGCGAGCGTATGGCCGCCGTCGCCGCGCCGGGTGATCGAGACGGCGGCGGTGTGCAGCGCCGGGGGCAGCGGCTCCGCCGACGGCGACAGAGCGAGCGCCGAGGCGCGGATCGAGGCCATCGGCAGTGCGACACCGAGCTGGTGGCAGAACGCCGAAGCCCAGGCGCCGGCGGCGAGCACCGCGACCGGCGTGCGGATGGTGCCGCGCTCGGTGATCACGGCCGACAGCCGGCCGCCGCTGGTCTCGACGCCGCGCACGGCGCACATCTGGTGCACCGAGCCGCCCCGCTTCAGGATCGCGCGCGCCACCGCGGGCGCGGCATCGGCGGGGCTGGCGGTGCCGTCGGTCGGCGAGAACACGCCGCCCTTCCAGCTGCGCCCGGTGGCAGCGCCGCGCTCCGTGGCCTGGCGGCTATCGAGCATGTGCGTGGTGACGCCGGCGGTTTTGGCGAACTCGCCCCAGCGCGCCCAGCCGGCGAGCTCCGCCTCGTCATTGCTGAGATAGAACAGGCCGCAGCGCGAGAAGCCGGTCGCCTCGCCGCTCTCGGCCGCGAAGCGCTCCCACAGGTCGAGGCTCAGCGTCGCCATCGGCAGCTCGCGCGCATCGCGGTTCTGCTGCCGGCACCAGCCCCAATTGCGGCTCGACTGCTCGGCGCCGATGCGACCCTTCTCGATCAGCGCCACCGCAAGCCCGCGCCGCGCGAGGTAATAGGCCGTGAAAACGCCGACGATGCCGCCGCCGATGACCACGGCATCTGCACGCGCGGGCAGCGTTGGCGATGTCTCGACGTACACCAGCGGTGCGGGCATGCGGTCTCTCCGGCTGTAGGCTTGGACAGGTTAGAGCGGTATCAGGCCGCACGGGCGCCGGATTCGCGGCCAGGACGGCATATCATTCTGCCGGCCGGCGCAGCGCCGGCGTATTGTTTTGCATCGCATAATCCCGGCAGATACGGCCCCATTCTTGCTTTGCGGACATTTCGTTGGGCCAAGCGCAGAATTTTCTGCTGTAATGGGGACCCGACCTCGCGCCACACGGGACCACGGCTTCATGAAGCTCGATCGCATCGACATCAAGATCCTGCACGAACTGCAGAAGAACGGCCGCGTCACCAATGTGGAGCTGGCCGAGCAAGTCAATCTGTCACCGAGCCCCTGCCTGATGCGGGTGAAGAAGCTGCAGGCGGAAGGCTATATCGAGGGCTACTCGGCGCAGATCTGCGTCTCCAAGCTCGGCCAGACATTGACCGTGTTCACCGAGGTCACCCTGAAGAACCACCGCCAGATCGACTTCGCCCGCTTTCTCGCCGCGGTCGAGAAGATCGACCAGCTGATCGAGTGCCACCTCGTCTCCGGCGGCTACGACTACATGATGAAGTTCGTCACCGCGGGGATCGGCGAGTACCAGACCATCATGGAGCGGCTGACCGACATGGACATCGGAATCGAGAAGTACTTCAGCTTCGTCGTGCTGAAGTCGCCGATCGTCAAACCCTATCTGCCGCTGACCAGCCTGTTCCAGATGTAGCCGCGCGGTCAGCGCTGGCAGTATTCTCGGACCTGCTCGGGATCCTGGCGGAGATTGTCGAGCCAAGCGGGATCGAGCTTCGGCACCGACGACAGCAGCAGCTGCGTATAGGGATGCTCGGGCCGCGCCATGGCCTCGGGCGTAATCTGCTCGATCTTGCGTCCCCGATACATCACGACGATGTCGTCGCAGATCGCCTCCACCACCGACAGATCGTGGCTGATGAAGACATAAGCGAGATCGAGCTCGCGCTGCAGCTCCTTGAGCAGATCGATGACCGCCGCGGCGACGACGGTGTCGAGCGCGGAGGTGATCTCGTCGCAGATGATAAGCTTGGGATCGGCGGCCAGCGCGCGAGCGAAGTTGACGCGCTGCTTCTGTCCACCCGAGAGCTCGCCCGGACGGCGCAGCCGCAAGCTCCGGGGCAGCTTCACCATGTCGAGCAGCTGATCGATGCGGGCGCTGCGGTGCAGGCGCGGCATGCCGTGATAGAATGTCGGCGGCCGCCCCAGAATGTCCTCGACGGTATGCGCCGGGTTCAGCGCCGTGTCGGCATGCTGGAACACGATCTGCACCTGGCGGAGCTGGTCCGCATCGCGGCTGCGCGCGCTGCGCCCGAGCTCGCGGCCGTCGAACACGACGCCGCCCGCAAACGGCGGCAGGATGCCGGCGATGGCGCGGGCGAGCGTCGACTTGCCGCAGCCGGATTCGCCGATGATGCCGAGATTGCGTCCGCGCGCGACGCGCAGGCTGACGTTCTCGACGGCCACGATCGCGGGCAGGCCGTCCGAGCGCAGCGGACCGTAGCCGACCGACACCTCATGCACTTCGAGCAATGCCTCGGCC
This sequence comes from Bradyrhizobium sp. SZCCHNR1051, assembly GCF_032489615.1. NCBI lineage: Bacteria > Pseudomonadati > Pseudomonadota > Alphaproteobacteria > Hyphomicrobiales > Nitrobacteraceae > Bradyrhizobium > Bradyrhizobium sp. SZCCHNR1051. Next base: position 3,993 of record NZ_JAUEYJ010000044.1, read on the forward strand.
GCCGCGGACGCCTCCGCTCGCGGTTCATGATGCGGCGCGATGGCGGCGAGCAGCTGGCGCGTATAGGGATGCTGCGCGCGCTCGAGAATGTCGGCGGTCGTCCCGCTCTCCTGCACCTCGCCATTGCGCAGCACGACGATGCGGTCGGCGATCTGGGCGACGACGGCGAGATCATGCGACACGTAGATGCCGGCGATGCGATGCGCGGAGATCACCGACTTGAACGCGCGCAGCACCTCGACCTGGGTGGTGACGTCGAGCGCCGTGGTCGGCTCGTCGAAGATCAGCACCTTCGGGCTCGCGATCAGCGCCATCGCCGCGGCGAGCCGCTGCAGCTGGCCGCCGGACACCTGGTGCGGATAGCGCTCGCCGATCGTATCGGGGTTGGGCAGCGACAGCGCACGGAACAGCGCCGCGGCCTTGCTGCGCGCCTCCTCCACAGGCATCACGCCGTGGATGCGCACGACCTCGATGACCTGATCCATGATGCGGATTGCCGGATTGAACGCCGCGGCGGCGCTCTGCGGCACATAGGCGATCTTGGCGCCGCGCACGGCCGCCTTGTCCTTCTCCGAGAGTGTCACCATGTCGACGTCATCGACCGTGACCGAGCCGCCGACGATCTGGCAGCCGGCCCGCGCATAGCCCATCAGGCTCATCGCGATGGTGGTCTTGCCGGAGCCGCTCTCGCCGATCAGCGCGACGATCTCGCCTTCGGCGATGTCGAGATCGACGCCCCTGATGATCTCGATGGTGCGGCCGGAATCGGTGGTCGCCTCGACGCGAAGATCGCGGATCTGCACCAGGCTCGTCATCTACGACGCCTCCCGGTCGCGGATCTTGGTCGGCAGATTGTCGATCAGGAGATTGACGGCGATGGTGAGGCTTGCGATCGCCAGCGACGGGAAGATCACGGCCGGCGCGGCATAGGGCAGCCCGCCGATGTTCTCGCGCACCAACGCGCCCCAATCGGCATAAGGCGGCCGCACGCCCAGGCCGAGAAAGGACATTCCGGACAGCAGCAGCACGATGAACACGAAGCGCAAGCCAAGATCGACCAGCACCGGGCCGATGATATTGGGCAGGATCTCGGCGCGGATCAAATAGAACAGGCTCTCGCCGCGGATTCGGGCCACCGTGACGAAATCCATGGTGTTGATGTTGACCGCGAGCGCGCGGGCGAAGCGGTAGGCGCCGGGAATGTAGATCACTGCCATGGTCAGGATCAGCACCGGGATCGACGAGCCCACCGCGGCGACGACGACGAGGCTGAACAGCTTGCTAGGAATCGAGCTCAACGCGTCGAGCAGCCGGCTCAGCACCATGTCGACGACCCCGCCGGTGATCGCCGCAATCATGCCGAGCGTGACGCCCGACACGCCGGCGATGATCACGGAGGCCACCGAAATGCCGAGCGTATAGCGCGCGCCCATCAGGATGCGCGAGGTCATGTCGCGTCCGAGATAGTCGGAGCCCAGCCACAGCTCGCGGCTCATCGGGCCGAAATAATCGGTGTCGACGATGTCGCCGATCGGATGCGGAATGATGGAGGGCGCGACGAACGCCACCACGATCCAGAACGCCACGATCAGCGCCCCGACAACCCCGACAGCGTTGATGCGGTAACCGAAGCGCGGGGTTCGCGAGGCGGATTTCGCGGCGCTGCTCATCGCAGCCTCGGATTGGACAGGATGGCGATGATGTCGGCTGTGGTGGTCAGCAGCAGGAAGCCGAAGCAGAAGATGATGGCGCAGCTCTGGATCAGCGGCAGGTCGCGGGTCGACACCGCGTCGACCATCAGCTTGGCGATGCCGGGATAGTTGAAGACGGTCTCGATGATGATGACGCCACCCAGGAGATAGGACAATGACAAGGCCACCGCATTCACGATCGGGCCGAGCGCATTGGGCAGCGCATGGCGGAGCACCAGGCGGCCGCGCGAGGCGCCCTTCAAGAGCGCCATCTCGACATAGGGCGTGTTCAAGGTCTCGATCACGGCCGCCCGGCTCATCCGGATCATCTGCGCCGAGATCACGATGGTTAGCGTCACGACCGGCATCGCATAGGCGCGGGCGAAATCATACGCGGTGCGGATCTCGCTGATGAAGGACACCGCCGGCAGCCAATTAAGATAGACAGCGAACAAAAGCACAGCGAGGGTCGCGATCATGAACTCCGGGACCGACACGATGCCGATGACGGCAATGGTCAGACAGCGGTCATACAGCGTGTTGCGCAGCATCGCCGCGGTGATGCCGAGCGTCAGCGCCAATGGCACCGCGACGGTCGCGGTGAGGCCAGCGAGCTTGAGCGTGTTGACGAGGCGCCCGCCGATCAGCTTTGCGACCGGCATGTTGTTGGCATAAGAGACGCCCAGATCGCCCTGCACCACGCCGGCCAGCCAGCGCAGGAAGCGGAAGATTGCGGGATCGTCGAGATGCATCGCCTTGCGCAGGCCCTCGACGGCCTCGGGGGTCGCGGCCTGGCCGAGCAGGATGGTCGCGGTGTCGCCCGGCAGCATCGCGGTGGCGAAGAAGACGGCGAATGAGACAATGATCGCGGTGACCAGCGCGATCGCCAGCCGGGCCAGGATGAGGGATGCGATCCGACGTTTCAAACTTTGGGTCCGCGAGCCTGATCAGGGGATGGGCCGCGCAGGGCGACGGCCTCCGCGGCCCGCGCCCTGCGCGTCAGACGGCATTCACGAATCGAGCCAGACGTACTCGGCGAAGGCATATCCCATCATGCCGCCGAGCGGGCTCGGCTCCAAGCCCTTCAGCTTGGACGAGGTGGCATCGATATTGGAGATGTAGGCCGGAATGATGGTGCCCGCCTCCTCCGCGATCATCGCCTGCATCTCGGCATACATCTGCTTGCGCTTGGCCTGGTCGAGCAGGCCGCGCGCCTCGAGCATCATCTTGTCGAACTTCTCGGACTTGAAGCGGCTCTCGTTCCACGGCGCCTCGGAGGCATAGAGCAGCGAGAACAGAATGTCCGGCGTCGGGCGCGGATTGATGTTGCCGAAATGCACCGGCGCCTTCAGCCAGTAATTGTCCCAATAGCCGTCCGAGGGAACGCGCTGCACGTCCAGCGTCAGGCCGATCGCCGCCGCCGAGGCCTGGATCACCATGGCCATCTCGATCGCCGAGTTCGCCGCTTCCGAGGTGACGACCGGGATCGACGTGCCAAGCACACCGGCCTTCTGGAACAGCGATTTCGCCTTGTCGGGATCGAACGGCTTCGGCTTGAGGTCGGGGTTGTGGAAGAAATTCGCCGGCGAGACCGGCTGGTCGTTGCCGACGACGCCGAAGCCGCGCAGCACCGATTTGACGATCTGCTCGCGGTTGACCAGGTGCTTCATGCCATCGATGAAGTCCTTCTTGTTGCCGGGCGCCATGTCGAGGCGGATGTTGAGGTCGGTATAGTTGCCGGTCGTCGACTTCGACAGCGCGATCCCCTCCTTGCCCTCGATGAGCCGGAGCGAGCGGGGATTGATGCTAGCGGCGAGCTGGATGTCGCCGGACAGCAGCGCATTGACGCGTGCATTCTCTTCCGTGATCGCGATGAACTCGATCTGGTCGAGATGGGGACCGTCCTTGAAATAGTTCTTGTTGCGCACGCCAATGGAGCGGACGCCCGGCTCGAACGCCTCGCGGACGAAGGCGCCGGTGCCGTTGCCCTTGGCGAAATCGGTGGTGCCGTCGGCGACGATCATGAAATGATGCAGCGCCAGGATCATCGGCAGGTCCGCATTCGGGCTCGCCAGCGTGATCTCGACGGTGGTCTTGTCGACGGCCTTGAAGCCGGTCATCTGCGCCGCGATCTTGGCCACCTTGGAGCCGGTGGCCTTGTCGAGATGCCGCCTCAGCGAAAACACGACGTCATCCGCCGTCAGCGGCTTGCCGTCGTGGAAGGTGACGCCCTTCTTGAGCTTCACGGTCCAGGTCTGCGCGTCCTGGGATTCGATGGATTCCGCGAGCTCCATCTGCGCCGCGCCGTTCTTGTCCAGCGTAGTCAGCCGATTGTAGAACGAGCAGCAGCGGACATAGTCGGTCGAGAACGACGCCTTGGCCGGATCGAGCGTATCGGCGGTCGAGGTCGACCAGCCCGCCGCCTTGATCGAGCCGCCCTTTTTCGGCGTCGCAGCGAATGCGAGCTCGGTGCGACCAAGGATGGTGCTGCCGGCCGCGAGCGCGACGCCATTGGCGAACATCATCTTCAGGAGATCTCTGCGCGAGGCGCCACGCCGGATCGCCGCCTCGACCAGCACATCGTCACTCGGAGTCCAGTTGGTGATCCCGTTACTCATGTCATCCTTCCCCTGTTTCAATCCGGCAGAATGAATTGTCAGTCGCCCATCATGCGGCAGGCACCTGGTCCACCGCGTCGGCCAGTTCGGCCATGGAGTGGAAGTGGAAATCAGGCTTGGTGAACGATGCCGGCGCGATGGTGCCGCCATAGCCCTGCTTGTCGTGGCGCCGCTCGATCCAGCAATTGGTGATGCCGAGCTGCCGGGAGACACCAATGTCGTGATACTGGCTCTGCGCGACGTGCAGGATCTCAGACTTGGAGCCGCCATCACGCACCACGAAACCGAGCACCTGGGTGAAGAAGGCGGGATCCGGCTTCTCCGTCCCGGTGTCGTCGACGGTGAAGGTCGCGTAGAACGGCGAGCCCAGCTCGCGTTCGAAATGATCCAGCGCCCAGCGCCGCGCATTGGTCATCGCGATCAGCTTGTAGCGCCTGGCGAGATGCGCCATCGCAGCGGTACTGTCGGGAAAGGCTTTCCAACGTCCAGCGGAGTCGCGGAAACGCTCGCCGAGCGCAGTCTGCCTGGGCAGGCCGAGTTGCGGCGCAATGACGTCATAGACCCGCACGAGATCATCGGGAAAGCGATCTGCGTCAGCGGCGTAGCGTGCGGCGCGATACAGGCTGAGCGCCTGCTCGCCGTCGATCACCCTGCCAGATTCAGCCGCGATTTCGCCGAGGCTGGCGACGATCCCGCCTTCGAAGTCGATCAGCGTGCCCACCACGTCGAAGGTCAGAAACCTGAATTGGGCGAGATCCATGCTGCTCATCCTCCTGGGCTACGTTCCACCCTGTTCGTCCCAGTGTGAAGCGGCGTTCCGGCGGAAACTTCCGAATTGCAGAGAGCCGACGGCAGAAAATTGCGAATAGAAGCACACCTCGACATATCAGCCTTGCTGCACACGCGGCGCTCTGCGTTTGCCCGATTTCACGCCATGGCCTGCCGAACATCCGGGTCAGCCAAGGTCTGGTCGAGCGTTCGCGCGGTGCGTTCGATGATGGCATCGATCTCGGAATCGCTGCAGCACAGCGGCGGCGCGTAGCCGAGCACCCCCGTTGGGAAGGCGCGGATCACGAGCCCATTGGCCCAGGCGCGATCGAAGATGCGGCGCGACGGCTCGGCGCTCGCCGGCAACGGCGTCTTCTTGTCCTTATCGGTCACGAGCTCGACCGCCGCCAGCAGGCCGCGGCCGCGGACCTCGCCGACGAGCGGATGATCCTGCATTGCGCGCAAGCCGGCCAGCAGCCGCGCACCGGCGCGGCGGCCGTTCTCCAGCAGACCGTTCTCATAGAGATCGAGTACGGCGAGGCCGACGGCCGCGCTCACCGGATGCGCCGAATAGGTGTAGCCGTGCCCCACGGCCGCAGCCCCTGCACGGTCGGCGATGACGCCATAGACGTGATCGGACATCAGCACCGCGCCCATCGGGACATAGCCGGAGGTGAGCCCCTTGGCCACGGTCATGAAGTCCGGGACGATCTCGTCATCGGTGCAGGCGAACAACGGTCCGGTACGGCCGAAGCCCGTGATCACCTCGTCGGCGACGAACAGAATGCCATGCTGCCGGCAGCGCTCGCGCATGGCCTTCATCCAGCCGTCGGGCGGCACCAGCACGCCACCGGAGCCCTGAATCGGCTCGGCGTAGAACGCCGCCACCCGCTCCGGCCCGCCGATCTCGGCGATCTTCGCCTCGAGCGCCGCGAGCGAGGCCGCGATGACTGCATCGGGATCGCTGCCGACTGGATTGCGATAGGCATAATGTGACGGGATCTTGTGCTGCCAGTTCAGCGGCACGCCGAAATTGGCGTGGAAGGCCGGCAGTGCCGTGAGCCCGGCACCGACGGTCGACGAACCGTGATAGCCCTGCTGCAGCGTGATGAACTGATCGCGCTGCGGCTGCCCCCTCGCGTGCCAATAATAGTGGATGAAGCGCACCGTGCTGTCGACGGCGTCCGAGCCACCGAGCGTGAAGTAGACGTGATTGAGATCGCCCGGCGCACGCTCGGCGAGCGCGGCCGCGAGCCGGATCGCGGGCTCCGAGGCAAGGCTGAAATAGCCGGTGGCATAGGGCAGCTCGCGCATCTGCCGCGCCGCCGCCTCGACAATGCTCTCATGGCCATAGCCGGCATTGACGCACCACAGACCGGCGAAGCCGTCGACCAGCTGATGGCCCGAGGCATCGGTGACGATCGCGCCCTTGGCCGATTTCAGGACCCGCGCGCCTGCGGCCTCGTGTCCGCGATAGGACGCGACCGGATGCACCAGATGAGCGCGATCGAGTTCGATGAGCGAGTTGCTGAGCATGATGATCTCCGGTTCAGCCGAACGCCTGGCTGGCCAAGGCAAACGAGGTCAGGGACGGCTGCGCCCCGTCCTGCGCGGGGCGATGCATGACGATGCCGCCGCCGACGTGAGCGAGACCGAGGCTGGTCAGCCACGGCGCAAGGCCGGTCGCGATGCCGGTGTCGACGCGGATGAATTCCCCCTGTCGCCCCGAGAGAAAATGCGCGACGAGCGCCTTGGCGTCCTCGAGATTGAAAGCAACCACGGGGCCGATCACGAGGCCACGGCCGAAGCGGCGCAGCGCGGCGAACCCCGCCGCCCCGCCCTGCCGCTCTAACACCGCGAACTTGCCGACGGATGCGATATGGACGATCAGCTCACGGCGATCCGCGCCAAAGGCCGTGTTGTCGAGCGCGATCATGACGGCGATGTCATCCGGCGTGGCAGCGCGCACGGCGCCGGGCTGCGCCACCGCCTCGGCAAGATGCCCCTGATGCTGCACGATCTCGCCGCTGCGGCGGAAGCCGAGCTTCTCATAGAGTGGCAGCCCATCTTCGGTCGCGACGAGCTGCAGCCGCCGCTCGCCGGCCAGCGACAGCGCCTGCTGCATCAGGCGCCGTCCGAGCCCCCGCCCCCGCTCCGCCTCATCCACGATGACCATGTTGATGGTGCCGGCGCCACTGCCATAGGGCGTCACCAGCACGGTGCCGATCACGCGGCCATCCGCGGCGACCGCCACGCAGCCTCTGCTCAGCGCGAGCGCCATCTGCCAGTCCTCGCGGCGATGCGGCCAGCGGACCTGCTGCGACAGCCGCATCGCGGCGTCCAGGTGCTCACCGCTGAAAGCGATCAAGCTTGCGGCGTCGGGCATCATGTCATGCACTCCCGTGTCGACGGGAGTCTGGGCGAGCGGCGCCCGGCAGATCGTCTGAAGGCGATCGCGCCGACAACATCTTCCGCCGCAGAACCACGGCAAAGCCGCATCTTATGCTGGCGCGCCGGCCTATCATCGGAGGCCGAGACCACGACCGGCATGAGGATCCATGAGCCGCTTTCGCCCCAAATATGTGACCTTCGACTGCCACGGCACGCTGATCAATTTCGAGATGGCCGAGGCCGCACGCGATCTCTACAGCGCACAGCTCTCCGAGTCGGCGATGACAGAGTTCGTGAAGGTCTTCTCGGCCTACCGCCTCGATGAAGTCGTCGGCGCGTGGAAGCCCTATGCCGAGGTCGTCAGCAACGCCCTGGCGCGCAGCTGCCGCAAGATCGGCATCCCCTTCAAGCCCGAGGATGCCGAGATGGTGTATCAGCGCGTGCCGACCTGGGGTCCACATCCGGACGTACCGGCGGGTCTCGCCAAGGTGGCCAAGGAGATCCCGCTGGTCATCCTCTCCAACGCCATGAACGTGCAGATCCCCTCGAACGTCGTCAGACTCGGCGCGCCGTTCCATGCCGTGTTCACGGCGGAACAGGCGCAGGCCTACAAACCGCGGATGCGCGCCTTCGAATACATGTTCGACATGCTCGACTGCGGCCCCGAGGACATCACGCACTGCTCCTCCTCATTCCGCTACGACCTGATGACCGCGCACGATCTCGGCATCACTAACAAGGTCTGGGTCAACCGCGGCCACGAGCCGGCCAATCCCTATTACGGCTACACCGAGATCAAGACCATTTCCGAGCTGCCCGGCGTGTTCGGCCTGTAAGCAGAGTGCCCGCGATGAAATATGTCTCCTACTGGCGCGACACGGCGACCGCATTTGCCGGCGGCCATAGCGGCCCCGTGGAGGGGCATTACGACGTCGCGGTGATCGGCGGCGGCTTCACCGGGCTCGGCGCGGCGCTGCAGCTCGCCAAGGCCGGCGCCAAGGTCATCGTGCTCGAAGCCGATCACGTCGGCTCGGGCGCGTCGGGACGCAATGGCGGGCATCTCAACAACGGGCTGGCGCACAGCTATCCGGCCGCGAAGGCCGAGCTTGGCACCCAGCGCGCGATCGCGCTCTACAAAGCGTTCGACGAGTCGATCGACACTCTCGAGCGCCTGATCGCGGAAGAAAACATCACTTGCGGTTTCCGCCGCTCCGGCAAGCTCAAGCTGGCATCCAAGCCTGGCCATTTCGCGGGGATCGCGACGAACTTCGAAGCGATCCACCGCGAGGTCGATCCCGACACGGCGCTGCTCTCGCCGGCCGAGCTGAAATCCGAGATCGGCTCGCCCTTTCACGGCGGCATGCTGTTCAAGAAGAGCGCGATGATGCACATGGGCTGCTTCGCCGCGGGCCTCGCCTCTGCCGCGAGCGGCCGCGGCGCCGTCATTGTCGAGCAAGCCGCCGTCACTGAACGGGTGCAGGACACCAAGCGCTTTCGCCTCACCACGGCCAAGGGGACGGTGAGCGCCGAGCAGGTGCTGCTCGCCACCGGCGCCACCACGCCGCCGAGCTTCAGCTATTTCCGCCGCCGCATCATTGCCGTCGGCAGCTTCATCATCGCGACGCGGCCGCTGACGGAGGCCGAGGCGGCCTCGGTGCTGCCGGGCCACCGCACCTACGTCAACTCCATGAACATCGGCAACTACTTCCGCCTGTCGCCGGACAATCGCCTGATCTTCGGCGGCCGCGCGCGCTTCTCGGCGACATCGGATCAGCAGTCCGATGCGAGGAGCGGCGCGATCCTGCGCGCGGCGATGGAGCGGATGTTCCCGCAGCTTGCCGGCATCGACATCGACTATTGCTGGGGCGGCCTCGTCGACATGACCGCCGACCGTTATCCGCGCGCCGGTCGCCAGGACGGGCTGTGGTACGCGATGGGCTATTCGGGTCACGGCGCGCAGCTCTCGACCCATCTCGGCATGATCATGGCCGATGCGATGCTCGGCCGGCCCGACCGCAATCCGATGAAGGACGCCGGCTGGCCGGTCGTGCCAGGCCATTACGGCAAGCCCTGGTTCCTGCCGTTCGTCGGCGCGTATTACAAGACCCTGGACTGGATCCGCTGAGCCGTGGCACGCCGGCGATCAGTAGCCGCGGCTGCGGTCGACGAGGCCGACCGGATCGAGCCCGGCGCGGTGTCGCTTGACGTTCGCGGCGACCGCGAGCGCCGCTGTTTCCGGCTGCGTGACGCTGGCGACATGCGGCGTGATCAGGACGCGCGGATGCCGCCACAACGGGTGATCCGTCGGCAGCGGCTCGGGATCGGTCACATCAAGCACGGCGCCCGCGAGATGCCCGGAGTCAAGTGCACCGAGCAACGCCGCCTGGTCGAGCTGCGCGCCGCGGCCGGTCTGCACCAGCGAAGCGCCTCGCGGGAGCTTGGCGAGCAGTTCGGCATTGAGCAGGCCGCGCGTCTCCTCCGTCAGCGGCAGCAGGCAGACCAAGATGTCTGTCACCGCGAGCATCGCCTCGAGGCCGTCGGCGCCATGGTACGTAGTCACGCCGTCGATCGCGTGCCGGCTGCGGCTCCAGCCCGAGAGCGGAAAGCCGAACGGCTTCAGCCGCTCCAGCACCGCCCGGCCGAGCAGCCCGAGGCCGAGCACGCCGATGCGCCGCACATGTGCCTGCGGCTGCGGGATAGCGCGCCAGAGCTGCTCCCGCTGCTGATCGAGATAGACGGTCCAATTCCGGTGCAGCGCCAGCACGGCCAGTGTCACGTATTCCTGCATCATCCTGACGATGCCGTCCTCGACCATGCGGACGATCTTGACGCTCGCCGGCACCGACGCGGCGTTGAACTGATCGATGCCGGCGCCGATCGAGAATAGGATCTCGATATTGCGATAGGCGCCGAGGTCCGGCGGCACCAGCCAGGTGATCATGTAGCGGACTTCATCGGCATCGACCTGCGCCGGATCGATTTCGAACGGAAGATCCGGAATCTCACGCGCAAGCACCTCGCGAAAGATCGCGCCGCGCGTGGCATCGGAGTTGAACAGGAAGGTCATGCGGTCATCCCGGCGGCCGATCTGGCTCGTCGCGTCTCCGATCATGGCGGTAGCGGCCTGCGTTACGTGCCGAATGCAGGGCAGGATTGAGAAGAATGTTGCGAAGTTCGCCCGCAGACGCCTCAATATGCGGAGGTGACGACAGCATGGTCGCTCTCGACCTCATCGAGGCTGGGTGACGCGTGGCGGGCGGAACGAAGACAGGGACAGCGTGCATGGACAATCCGGACGTCGAATCGCGAATCGTCGACGTGTTCGAGATGCGCCTCGCCGACATCGACAGCGTCGACCTCGCGCAGTTGCTCGCCTTGTCGATCGCCGTCCAATGGCCCCATCGGGCGGAGGATTGGCAATTCATGCGCAGCATCGGCCGCGGCGTCATCGCGCTCGATGAGATCGGTCGGGCCCTCGGATCCGCCATGTGGTTTCCCTACAGCGACGGCTTTGCTGCGGTTGGGATGGTCATCACCTCGCCGCGGCTGCAGGCCCTTGGCACTGGGCAATGGCTGATGCATCGGGTGATGGCCGAATGCGGCGGTCGGACGCTGCGCCTCAACGCCACGCGCGCCGCCTATCGCCTCTACCGATCTCTCGATTTCAAGCGTGAGCAGACTCTGTTTCAGTGTCAGGGTGAGGCGATTGCCTCGGACGCGGCGCCGGCCGAAGCGGGAAATATTCGCGTGCTGATGGAGGCAGACCTGCCGGCGCTGATCGAACTCGACGCGGCTGCTTATGGCGTCCGGCGAGCCGGGCTGATGACCGGACTGTTTCACCAGTCGCGCAGCTTTGGGCTGTTTCGCGCGGGGCGGCTGGAGACGTTCGCGATGTGCCGGCGGTTCGGACGCGGACATGTCGCGGGGCCGGTGGTCGCATCCTGCGATAGCGACGCGATCGCCGTGTTGGCGCCGCACGTGGCAGCTCACGAAGGCCAGTTCCTCAGGCTCGACACTCATCGGGCGACAGGAGAGTTCCGCGACTTTCTCGCGCGGTCGGGGCTCGCTCTCTTCGATGCCGTCACCACGATGTCGCTGCGGAACGACGTGAAGGGTGCCTTCCTGCGCGGCAACGACCAGCCGAAGATCTACGGCGTCGTCAGTCAGGCCTTCGGCTAGCCCCTGCGTCCCGGAACAGAGCGCGGACCAAGCCCTCAGTCTCCAACTATCAAAACTGCGGAGCCCTCCCGATCGGTCGCCGGCGGCACCCTTGCAACACTGATCCGTTTCCTCGCTATGATTCGCTACACTGCGTTCGACGCCGAAACGACCTTTGACTTCGCTAGAGCATGCTGTTTTTATACGGAAACATATCCTGAGTTTCTGAGATAGTTGGCGCACTCCTTTTCCGAGAAGAGA
>NZ_JAUEYJ010000045.1:0-14278 GCF_032489615.1 Bradyrhizobium sp. SZCCHNR1051
TCAGAGACGGCAATATCGTCGGCGGCACCGCGCGCACCGTGTCATTCCACTCCGCCAGCACCCGACGCCGCTCCGCCGCGTCGAGAATGTCGATTGCGCCAATCGGCCGACTGGGATCGTGTGCGATTGCCTCGACCAACCTCACGAGACGTTGCTGGTGACAGGCGAGATCGTTCGAGGTGTAAAGGGCGGGATTAGCGTCGAAATCAATTCGAAGCCCTTTTCCATCTCCACGGTCGTAGACGAAAATTGCGAGGTCGTCGGCCGAGCCATTGGAGAGGTTGTGAGTCGTTGCGGAATGGCCGCCGAACCGGAGGTCGTAGTCGAATGGCTCGATATTGATGACAGTGGTAAAAAGGTGCCCGTTGGTGGAAAGCAGGCTAAGATCCCGCCTGAGGTCCTCGTATCTGTAGGACTGGTGTCGAATCGCTTCGCGGACCTGCCTTCCCACATCGCGAATGAGTGCCGTCGCGCTCATGCTCGGACTCATCGCCAAACGTAGCGGCACGGCGTTGGCAACCATGCCGGGAACACGCCGCAGCCGTCCCTTGGGCCGGGCGGCAACCGGCAGGCCAACGACCAAATCGTCAATACCTGTCACGCGATAGAGATAGGCTGCGATCGCGGCGATCATGATCTGTGGGAGACTTGCGCCGCTGGCCTGCGCCGTTGCGCGCATCGCCTTCACGCTTCCAGCACCGAGATGGGTCGTCTGGCGGAGAAGGCCACCGACATTTTGCCTTCGCTGATCGGCAAGACTAAACGCAACCGGGCGATCGGCGAAGTGCTTCAGCCAATACTCGCGGTCGCGTGCAAATCGTTCGGAGCTCCGATACGCGGTCTCTTCTTCGAGGAGAAGCGCCAAAGGACCGAAAGTACCTTGTTCGGGAGCGCGTCCCTCGGTGAGCGCCGTGTAGATCTCGGCGACGCGCCGGGCGAAGAGCCCGCCGGTGAAACCGTCCATGACGATGTGATGGCTGCGATGATACCAGAAATAGTGATCCGCCGCGGCCTTGAACAATGCGCAGGTCCAAAGCGGCCCTGTCAGCAGATCGACCGGTTGGGTCAACTCTGCCATCATCCAGCTTTCTGCTGCCGCCCGCGGGTCAGGTTCGGAGCTAACGTCGATGAATGGAAAGGTCGTATCCAATCTGCGGGGAATCATCTGGCGAATTCCATCACTTCGCTCGATGAACCGCACTCGCACGGTTTCCGCTTCCATCCCGGCTTGCCGCAAGGCCGCCTCGAACAGCGGGGGATCAATCGGACCGTGTATCTCTATGGACTCCGCAAGATTGAATATCGAGTCCGGCGAACTGAACTTCTGCGCAAACCACATGCCCGTCTGAGCCGCGGAGAGTGGCAATACCTGTGAAGGTTCGTTGATCGCGTTCACGGCTTCCCCAACCATGTATTATGCCTTAGACGGATGATCGAGTCTGCGGCTATGCCGGATGGCTATCAGCGCGGGCTCTCGGAAGCATGTCCGTCCAGTTTGTGTCGATGTAGTCGATGCAGGCCCGGCGGCTGTTCTGTGCGTAGACCACGGACCAGCCGGCCGGAATCTCCGCAGCTGCGGGCCAGAGCGAATGTTGACCTTGGTCATTGAGCAGGACGACGAAGGTGCCGCCCTGATCATCGAAAGGGTTACTCACGTCTCGTGCTCCGATCTCGACTAGGGGATGACTTCAGTCGTGAGCCCACGATCAGGTCGCGGCTGCGTGCGCGAGGCCCACACGCGCTTCAAGCTGTCGAAGGATTTGTGTAGACACGTCAAGCTGTCCGGCCATGGCGATGGTGTTGCCGACTCGGCGCGCGGGGCCGAGGCGCTCGAGTCGCCAGCCAGCCCGCCGCAGGACTCGCTCCATACGCACGTCGACGACACAAGCGATCGTGTTTATGCCGTTCGACAAACTGAATTTCAGAACTCCGATCAGCAGATCGTAGGTCGCTTGTGATATGCCCGATTGAGTGCCGCCGGTGTTCCCGCTCACTGCAAATCGGCTGGCTTCCCACACGCGTTCTCCGCGAGGCACGGCTGCCTTGGTCACAAGGGACGCAAAGATATCGCGAAGCATATTCGGACCGGTCGTCGGCAGGAGGCGGACGCAACCGTTCAGGATGCCGTGTCTGTCCATCGAGAGCAGATAGCGAGGCCGCAAGGCGTCGTATTCGTCAACCTCAAGTTCGCCGCTTACGATGACGTCCCAACCGAGCCGGTCCTTGAAGACCGCCTTCCGAAGACGATGCATTTGATACAAACCGCTACCGCTGATGTGGCGTTCTGCATTGTCCTTCGTGACAATTCGTATCATTGGCGTCCTCGTGCCGTCCGTCAGGCTGGAGTATGACCCGGCGCCAACATCAGCTCGAGCTGTCTACCTTTGCAGGTATCCCGTGTTTGGGGACTGCCCTAGAGTCGGCGTCGGTAGCTCGCGAACATGCTGCGCTATGCACCGACGCGGCCACAACGGGTGGTGCCGACACGATAGACGGATGCGACACCAAGTGACCTCGAAGAGCGACGCTACGGAGAGCGACGCTATCAAGACGCGCATCTGCAAGCCCAGGCGCGGCCACTCCAAGGTCGCGGCACTTCGGACCGCTCGACGAACGGCTACATGCTGATGATGTCGTACGCCAGTCCCTTGGCGACCGCCTGTTGCACGGTCGCAACTCCGAGCTTGCGCTTGGCATTCTGGGTGTGAAAGACAACCGTTCGTCGGCTGACGTTTATGATTTCCGCTGTGTCCAAAGCGCTCTTTCCGCGAGCTGCCCATTGCAGGCAGACCCTCTCGCGCTGTGTCAGGTATGGGCGAGGCGATGACGTGGGCGATGGCGTTACGTCACGCAATTGCGCATACAGGTAGATCGCAATGAGATGCAGCTGATGGCGGTATTTCTCGACTTGGGATTCGAACGCCGGACGGGAATTGCCAGCCGAGAGCGTGAGTGTGGCAACTTTACCCTGGCGATCATGGATCGGAATCGTGACACCACGCCGAATGTTGAACTCGCTGGCCTCTTTTAGAAGCCCCTTCTGCCTGTTGGTCAGCCCTGCATCAAATCGATCAGCCGACCAAGCGAAGGGAAGCGTCGTTGTAACCGAGCGGGCGATCACCGGATCGATCCTGTCGTACCGATTTGCACAGTACCGCTCCACCCAGGAACTTGGATACGTCGTCATTGCCAGTGTATCGTCTTCGTCACCTCGCGGCGTGAAGCTTAGATAAGCGAAACATGGAAAGCCGTACTGATCCAAGGTCTGTCGCAATAGACGCTCGATTTCATGCGCGTTGTCGCATGTCGTCAGATTTTGAACGAATTGTTCAAATACCCTCATGTCGCACCCCCTTGCCTACGACAGCCGCGCCTTTCTTCGAGCTGATCCATAACCGATTTGGGGGATACGGCGACACTTCTGGTCCCTGTTGGTGATGTTGCCGTCGGACCATTGCGTTGGCGGTGAAGATCATCGTGACCATTGACCGTTGGTTACTTACTTGAATTCGTGCCTTCCTGAGCTGCCACCACAGCATTCATGTTGGTTTATGAACGAGGATAGGCTGCATAACGACTCTCCAAGCTTCACATCCCCACCATCAGACGAATCCGAAGCTAAGGATTCCGCCGAGCTCACGGACGATGCCCTGAAGTTGATAGTACCTCGACGCATTCAGAGGTTGCAAATGAAAATTGCACGACAATCAGATTTGGAACAGCATTGCTGCGAGTTCTCGTAGCTGCGTCGCAAAGCCGCAGCCTATCGAGCTGACGAAAATCCAATCTTCTTTTTCATGAGCAGATCAGGCATCAGTTTGGTGGTGCTGCTGTCGGTGCTAACGAGATGCCGCGCGCGGGCTCGGCCTTAAGCGCGCCGGGTCACTCGCGACTGGACGCGCCTTGCAAAGATGCGGCTTCCCGCTATTGTCGCGCGATCGGACGGAACCTTCCTGGTGCTGGCACCTAATGAGCTTGGTGTGAAATGGATTTTCAGCATCTCGAAATCGATGGTCTTGTTCTCATCGCCCCCTCAAGGCGTGGTGACCATCGGGGTTTTTTTTCGGAGACCTTCCGCAAGGATGATCTGAGGGCACACGGCGTGATGGACGATCTGGTCCAGGAGAACCATGTCTTCTCCGCCGAACGCGGGGTGCTGCGCGGACTTCATTTTCAACTGCCTCCCAAAGCCCAAGGCAAGCTCGTTCGTTGCGTCGGAGGATCGATCCTGGATGTGACCGTGGACATCCGGCGAGGATCACCGACCTACGGACGTCATGTAGCGATCGAGTTGTCAGCGGCGAACTGGAAGCAATTGTGGGTACCCCCAGGTTTCGCTCACGGCTATGTGACCTTGGAAGCACCAGTCGAGGTTATTTATAAGGTGACCGACTATTGGGCCCCGGATCTTGAGCGAGGGATCGCCTGGGATGATCCAGATCTTGCAATCGATTGGCGATTAGCAGGCGAGCCCATTTTGTCTAAGAAGGATCAGCAGAATCCGCGGCTCAGTTCCGTTATCTCTCCCTTCAAGAATGCGCAGGGGAGCCACTGAACATGCACGTTCTCGTCACGGGCGGAGCAGGATTTATCGGCTCGGCGGTTTGTCGGCATTTTGTTTTTGACCTTGGCCTCAAGGTCGTTGTCGTCGACAAATTGACCTATGCCGGCAATTTGGCCTCGCTTGCGCTGGTTGCCGAGCATCCCAACTATGCGTTCGAGAGGGCCGACATCTGCGATGCAGATGCCCTGCAGAAGATTTTCATCAAGCATAGACCGACTTCCGTAGTTCATCTTGCAGCAGAAAGCCACGTTGACAGGTCGATCACCAGCGCAAATGCATTTGTCCAAACAAACGTTGTAGGCACCTTCACCCTGCTGGAGGCCACGCGCCGCCATCTCGACCATAATCCCCTGCTCGCCGATCGATTTCGGTTCGTCCACGTTTCGACCGATGAAGTTTATGGCTCGTTGGGAGAGACCGGACTTTTCACCGAACTTACGCGATATGATCCGAGTTCCCCCTACTCAGCGACGAAGGCCGCGTCTGATCATCTTGCAAAGGCCTGGCACAGAACCTATGAGGTGCCCGTCATTGTATCCAATTGCTCAAACAATTATGGGCCCTATCAATTTCCTGAAAAGCTCATTCCGTTGATGGTCCTCAACGCTCTGCATGGGGAGCCGTTGCCGGTGTATGGAAATGGTCTAAATGTCCGGGATTGGCTGTTTGTCGAGGATCATGCGCGCGCGCTGGGCTTGATCCTCGAGAAAGGAGTTCCAGGCGAGACCTATAATGTCGGCGGTCGCAACGAACGCTCCAACATCGAGGTGGTAAGACAAGTCTGCGCATGCCTTGACGAACTGCGCGGGCCCGCACATTCGCATGACGGCTTGATCACCTATACCGAGGATCGTCCGGGTCACGATTTGCGCTACGCCATCGACGCAACAAAGCTCGAAACGGCTCTGGGTTGGCGCGCTGAGGAGACTCTGGAAAGCGGCATCAAAAAGACGGTCAGATGGTATCTCGAGCATCCCGCGTGGTGGAGGCCGCTGCGCGAAAACGTATACCGTGGCGAGCGACTAGGTCTTGGTCGACATTGAGCAGAACGATGCGTCTATATGTTATTGGGAGCGAAGGTCAGGTCGCTCGATCATTGCGGGAAGCTGCCGCAGCGAACCCCGACATCACGATCAGATGCTCCACGCGCTCCGACCTCGACCTGTTGCGCATCGAACAGATTGAAAGGGCTTTGGCGGAGTTCTCGCCAGACATCGTTGTAAATCCTGCCGCCTATACCGCTGTCGATCGTGCGGAGACGGAACCGGATCTGGCCTACTCGATCAATTCCAAGGCAGCTGGTGCGGTCGCATCAGCAGCAAGTCGACTGGATGTTCCCGTCATCCATCTGTCGACGGATTACGTTTTCGACGGCAAGAATCCGGCTCCTTACGTCGAAACCGACGCGACTTCGCCGCAGAGCGTATATGGTCGATCGAAGCTCGCCGGCGAAGTCGCGGTGGCGTCTGCCGCCGATCGTTACCTGATCTTGCGAACTTCATGGGTCTACGCGCCCTATGGCAACAATTTCGTAAAGACGGTCATGCGGCTCGCCCGGCAACGGGATCGATTGGGTATCGTCAACGACCAGATCGGCTGCCCCACTTACGCGCCCGACATCGCCGATGCCATCATTGCCGTCGCTCGGCAGATCGCGGGTTCGGGCTGGCAGTCTGGTCATGGCGGCGTCACGCATCTGGCGGGTCCTGACGAAATGAGCTGGTTCGAGTTCGCCAGACGCATCGTCCTCGACCTCGCAACGAGACGAGATTGTCCAGCCCGTGTTGAGGCGATCTCGACGAAGGACTATCCGACGGCCGCTGTTAGGCCGGCGAATTCCCGTCTGAACTGCGACAGATTGAACTCTGTCTTCGGGCTGCGCCTGCCTCACTCATCGCAATCCTTGCGAATCTGCCTCGATCGCCTGTGCGATCCCGCTCACGCCAATTTGGAGTAGATCTTGAAAGGCATCATTCTGGCTGGCGGAACCGGCACCCGCCTCTATCCCATGACGTTGGTGGTGTCCAAACAGCTCCTGCCGATTTACGACAAGCCAATGATCTACTACCCGCTAACGACATTGATGCTGGCGGGTATCAGGGACATACTGATTATATCGACACCGGGCGATCTTCCGCTATTTCAGTCCCTGCTGGGCGACGGCGGGCAATGGGGACTGACGCTATCCTATGCCGTGCAACCCAAACCTGAAGGCCTGGCTCAAGCCTACATTATCGGGGCAGATTTTGTGCGCGGCGAATCGTCAGCCTTAATCTTGGGCGACAACATCTATTTTGGCCATGGTCTGCCGGACATGCTTGTCAGGGCCGCTGGCCGCCGGTTCGGTGCGACGGTCTTTGCCTATCATGTCGCCGACCCCGAACGGTACGGCGTGGTTGGCTTCGACAGCACAGGACAAGCAACTTCGATAGAAGAGAAACCCGCAACTCCAAAATCGAACTTTGCCGTGACGGGGCTATATTTTTATGATCCCCAGGTGGTCGAAATTGCCGCCAGCATTGTTCCCTCCGCGCGAGGGGAGCTTGAGATCACCGACGTCAACAGGGTCTATTTGGAACGAGGGCTGCTCGCTGTTGAGCAAATGGGCCGCGGCTTCGCTTGGTTGGATACTGGAACACCAGACAGTCTCATGGCCGCCGCGGACTTCGTCGCGACCCTGGAGAAACGGCAAGGCTTTCGCATCGCCTGTCCGGAGGAGATCGCGTTCAAACAGGGTTTCATCGAGCAGAAGCAGCTGGAGCGGCTGGGGGCAGCGCTCGGCAAGAGCGACTACGCCAGATACGTGCAGGCTCTCGCCAAGGCAGCTGCTCTCTGATACGCGCGCGTTCCGAGATTGACGCTCGACGATTCGCGCTGATTGATGGCGCGCGCCGTGTGTTCGACAGGCCTCGGCGAGCTAGAAACGTGCTTCGCCGCAAACGTCTTGTGTCAACTTGTCCCGGAAGAGCCGTTTTGCAATCACTAGACCAGGTGTGGTGCCCTGCTGGGCTCGTCCCTTCTCATCGATGCTCTCGACGGCCCGACCCGCGGCTCGCTTGAATTACGCAAATGCCCAGTTGTCGAAGCTACGGTCCCTCGCGTGCACCGTAGCTAGGACCGTAGTTTTATAAGCCAAGGTTCGAAAGCCGCTTACTATTCAATGCTCTTGACTGACACCCCTTCCTCCAACGACCCGACGAGCCTCGCCGAGAAGGTCCGCCGATCCGCCCACCATCTTCCGGGGTTTCTGCTTTTGGTCGTGGGCCGGAGACCTTCTTCGGAAGGACTATGGGTGTATTTCCATCTCATCGATGGCACCTGGCTCGAGGCTAAGAACGCCCACTTCTAGGCCAATATCAGATCATGATGGATGGCTCATCATGGCACGACAATCTTCGGATCGAGCGCTACGACCGCACCTTGAGTTTAGCCGGGTCGACGCTCTTCTCTTTCGACCACGCGGCCACGGTTGATCAAGAAATGTTCGAATAACCGAGTCGTGGTTGACGCAAGTTGACTCGCAATCGGAAGGACGCTTGATGCGGGTGCGCGGGCTATACGTCGCAATCAGCTCGTCGCAGTTCGGTTCTCGGTCAGAGAGCGAGCGGCGCTTCCGGGGCCGCACTTGCGGCTTTATCGAGGGCCGACAAGGGTCCTCGGAGGAGGCGCAGCCCAGGGAATTGTTTGTTTCGTCGCCCAAAATGGGATAAATGGACCCTAGCTGTTCAGGTCTCGCGCCGAGGCCGCTTAAAGCTGCTGAATTGGTCTGCGCGCCGCAGATCGCCTGATCGACGGGACCCCAGCGCGCCGCTTGGGAAGTTCGAACATCCGAAACCCAATCAGACGAGGCCACTATGTGCGGCTTCTGCGACAATTGGCGTGCGCGAATTTCCGATAGACGACGCCGGCTCGAAAGCCTGAAATCGGCGCCCTCCCTGTACCCGATGGGCGCCTCCATTGACGCAGTCGGGGAGCTGCGACGGAAAATCGGCGTGTACGAAACATTGCTCGATCGGCCGCCTTGCGGGCCCGCCAGGACGTGAAAAACACGGCCTCCGCCCCTTTGGGCGGTGGCCGTTGCGCCGAGAACCTCCCAAGAACGATGAATCCAAGTCTGGGACATATTCTGGGACTTTTGGACCGGAAATCCCGGATTGTTCAGGTTTTTGTTCCATTTTTGCGCTCGGTCGAGAAGCCGGAGATGGACTAAAATTCCTTTAGCTTCAATTGAGTTACGGGACCAATTTCGCTCTCAAGCCGAAGCCGAGCCCGACATCTGGAATACTAGACGCAGCTGAAGCCCCAGGCCCGATGAAGACGCAAACCTCGACCCGCCTGCTATTGGGTTGCGGGTTTTTGAGATTTCGGCGCCATGCGACTCTAGGCCTTACTACTCTGGTGTGTCTATCTTCGCCCTTTGCGCGGCGGGTTTTGGCGATAGCGCTCGTCTTGTCGGAGCCGACTGGAATATCGGAGGCGAGATGGTGGCGTGATCGTCGTCTCGGCCTTTGAACCGCCAACCGTCGTTGCCGGTCTCGACGATGTCGCAGTGATGGGTCAGCCGGCCAAGCAGCGCGGTTATCATCTTGGCGTCGCCGAACACGCTGAGCCATTCGCCGAAGGCAAGATTGGTGGTGATAATTACGGAGGCGTGCTCGTAGAGCGTCCGAGAAAGGGAGCAGCGTCAAGCCGAGACCTACTTACTGCTAATTGGCTCGTCGACCGACGTCGTGCGCCGCCCCTCAGAATTCGACCACCGCTACAGGGTGAACGAACGTGGAAGCTCGTGAGGCGACGCCACGAAAAACGTCAATGTTCTCCGAGAGCTTCGAGCAAGCAGGCCCGCTCATAACGGTCTGGTTGCAGGTTCGAGTCCTGCCGGGCCCACCAGCGATCTCAATGAACGGCTTGTGTGATTTTGCCATTGCGGGCTCGGCGCACCAGAAACGTCCACTTTTCGTTCGTGCGGAAACACTGCCAGGTTCGGCGTCCGATGGCTCACAACGGCGACGTGCTGCCGTGGAGCTGGAAGCCGGCCGATCATGTCAAGATCTGAGGCCATGTGCAGCAGCCGGACGCCTACATCGGGCGTCTCTCCGCCTTCTTATTCGACATGATCGTCTTCTCTGTTCGATACTACACGGCTGCACATGAGCGGTCGACAACATAGCATTGGTCCGGCTTCCGTCGTGATCTCGCGGTGATGACATCTGGTGGTCCATCCGGGAGTCCGTGCTCAGCCCCGCCTGCCAAGCGGGCGCACATGTCCTCGTCAGGATCGCGGGGCAACACAGACACAATAGCGCGCTCGACCTCTCAATCGAGTTGTCATCGCCGGCAAGATAGCGTGCTCTCCGCATCCGCTTCGATCCACCAAACGTCTCTCCGCCGATCTGCGGAAACTCAGCCAATCTTCTGTCGTTGCACTGTCTGCGAGACGGCGCTCGCCAGAGCGGCGAGCGCCGTCGGGTTGTTCAAATTCTGCTCAGCCGCGGGCTCGTCGCTCCGTGCGTCGCAGAAACATCGCGCGGCGAATCCACCCGCATCGCCACGCCCTTGGGAATCGGGGAGGTCTTCACTACAACCATTCTCGCCCGAAATCGAACACCCCACCCTTTGCAGATCAATTACTTAGCTCGCCAAAAAGTCGCAAATCCCGATCTTCGAGCGCGAATCCGCGAACTCGGGCTAGCTGTTCGCAGCGCAGGTTGCTCGCGATGAATCGCATAGCGAAGCTGGACGACGCTGCGAGCGCGCGCCTCTCGCCCGCTCTGCCAAATCTTCGTTGTTCATCGCCGGCCGCGGCCGCCGCCCAGGCCGGGAGGACTGCCGCCGCCAAGGCCGGGAGGACCGCCGCCGCCCAGCCCGGGAGGACCGCCACCGCCAAGGCCGGGAGGACCGCCACCGCCAAGGCCGGGAGGACCGCCACCGCCAAGGCCGGGAGGACCGCCGCCGCCAAGGCCGGGAGGACCGCCACCGCCCAGCCCGGGAGGACCGCCGCCTGGCACAGTAGCGCCGCCCGGGACGTCCGAGCCGCCGGGCGTCGCGCCCGGAGTTTGCTCGGATCTCGTACCTTGGATCGAGTCACCCGGAAATTTGTTGACGGACTGGATGGATTCAACCCGCAAGCCACGGGAACTGTCAAAGGTGGCGTTCACGACCACGCGGGCATTACCTGAGGATGCGAAGCGACTATTGTCATGCGCGACATAGCCCGAGCCGAATTGCAGATAGCTGCCGACGCGGCGGACATAGCCTTCGATCGACAGACGGTTCGCGCCGAAGAAATCAGAGAGGTCGTCAGCCCTTATGCGCGAGATCTGCATCACGCCTTGCGTAACGCGGCCCTCAGCCTGAACACGTTGTCCGACGAGTGCGGCATCGGCGCCGTTGAGTCGCAACCCGCCTATTCGCAGGCCGCCGCGATCGCGTTCGAGTGGTCCGGAAACCCGCGTTGTCGCGTTAAGGCGTTGCTCGACCAGGCTTGAGACGATCACGCCGTCGATGCGGCGCACCCCGAAGACCGCGACATTGGCGCCCGGACGGCGCCAGCTTTCGTGGCCGGCCGCTATGATCCGCTGGCCCAGCACGGTCATCTCGCCGTCCCTGACGCTTTCGATAGGCCCCATCACCTCGCTGACCACGTTGACGCCGCGGGTGATCAGCGAACCGTTCGCCTGCGGCAGCGCCAGCACACGGGCCAGATGTCCGATCTTGAGCGCCTTCGCCGATACCGGTTCGCCATCGATCCGCACCGGGACGTTCGGCGCATAGCTGATGCGTTGGCCGTTGACGAAAATGCTGCCGAAACGCTGAATGACGCCAACAATGCCGGTGCCGCCGATGCCCTGATCGTGGCCACGCGTGATACCGGTGCCGCCGATACCCTGATCGCTGCCGCGGCGCACCTGCGCCCAGGCGGAGGACGATCCGGCAAGCCAGAGTCCCATAAGCAACGAGCGGCGCGAGATGACGGGCTGCTTGGTCATGACGAGCCGCCTTCGTCAGCATCACCATTCGCCGCGTCGTCCGGACCTTCGCTGTAAATGTAGATGCCGAAATTCCAGCGGTGGTCGCCGCCCTTGTCCCTGGCGAGCGCGCGGTTTGCTTCCCGGTTGGCGATCTTCAGGGCGTCCATGGCCAGTTCGCGCGAACGCCCTTCGAGACGTTTTGCGAGCTTGGCTGAAAGGCCGTCATAGTGCACCGCGCGTTCGAGGAAACGGGGTGCTGGCCCGGATACGTTTTCGGCGGCTGCCGCGATATGATCATGCAGGTTACGGCCGAGATAGTGCCATTTGCGCTCGTCGTCGCCGCGCGGAACGAAGCCGGTATCCACCAACACGATCTCTTCATCGCCGTTGATGGTCACGAGTTCGCGGTCCAGCCATTCATCCAGCACTGCGCGCGGGCGGACATCCTTCGTGATCGAACTGACGAGTTGCTCGAACGAGGGCGCATCGCCACTGGCCATGCGCGGCAAGGGCAGCGGATCGCCGTTCGCGTCCGTGAACTCCGGAGCGGCGAGCCAGCGTGCCATGATCGCGCTGGTCAGCGACAGAGTGGCAGGCGTTTCATTGACCGGCGCACCGGCGCCGCGCAGCCGCGCAACCTCCTTGCGGTGAATTCCGGTGAGCAGACTCACGCGGCTGTCGGTCTGCTCCTTTCCCTCCAGGGCAAAGTCGTGCTCGGCAACATTGACGAAAAGTTCTCGCAACAGCTGAGCCAGCTCAGGAAATGTCATTCCGCCGCGGATGCATAGCCGCACCAGCGGGCGCAGCAGGCGCGCCAAGGGCGCGCGCAGGCTCGCCGCCGCAATCGGCTGATGCGAAGCCGACTTCGATCTCCGGGATTTGGCGTTCATGGCGAAATTGTAGCGGCGAGTCCCGTGGGATACAATCCCACTTTTCCCTCGAGATCAATTGACGTGTGAAATTTTCCCACATATAAGGGAGGCGCTCAGTCATGGAGAGTTCGGCCATGCTCGCTCCCTCTCGGCGCCTCTCGGTGCTTCACATCTTCAATGACTGCTATCCCGACCTGTTCGGCGGAGCCCCGTCGGTGATCCGCGACATATGCGCAGGACTGAAAGACGCGTTCACCGCCTGCGTGCTGGTCTGCTCCAAGTCGAACGGGCAACGGCGCATCGTCGTGAACGGCGTAACGATCGAGCGCGTGCGCTCGTTCGGCGATGTAGGTTCGCTTCCGGCCGCGCCGACTTATCCGCTGCGGTTGTGGCGCCAGGTCGCCGATCACGATCTGCTCGCGCTTCATGCACCGTTTTCGCTCGCCGATCTCATGCTCGCCCTGGGGTTGGGCCGCGATCGACCTTTGGTCGTGCACTACCATGCGGACATCGTTTCGCATGCCGGACTGAGGTGGTTTATGAAGCCGCTGTTGCGCCGGACGCTGCGGCAGGCAGACGCAATCATCGTGTCCAATGCCATTCTGCTGTACAGCAGCCCGCTGCTGCAGGAATTCGCTGAGAAATGTCACGTCGTTCCGTTCGGCGTCGATGCCTCGAAGTACGATTGGCCGGAGCCGCGCGACAATGACGCTGCCGAACGCGATCGTGGACGGCTCGTGCTGGCTTGCGGGCAACTCGTTCCCTACAAGGGCTTCGATGTGCTGGTGCGAGCGGCGGTCGGCCACCGCTTTGAGGTCTGGATCATCGGCGAGGGTCCAGAACGGGCACGGCTTGAACGAATGATTCATAGCCTCGGCGTCGCGGATCGCGTCCGCCTGCTCGGCTCCGCTCCGAAGGCCAAACTCGCCAGTCTCATGTGTACAGCGGACGTCTTTGTCCTGCCGTCCGTGACCAATGCGGAAACGTTTGGCATCGCTCAACTGGAAGCGATGGCGGCGGGACGGCCGATCATCAATACATGGCTTGACACGGCCGTTCCACGCGTTGCGCGCCACGGCATCGAGGCCATCACCGTTCCACCCGGCAATCATGTTCGGTTGGCGGAAGCGATCGAAACATTGCTCCGCGATCCGGAGCGGCGCTGGCGCATGGGCCATGCCGCCCGGCTTCGCGCAACGACGCAATATTCCGTCGACGCCTTCGGGAAGGGAATCGAAACTGTCTATCGCCATGCCGTGATGACCAAGGCATCAAGCCGGTCGACCCTGGCTTCACGCCCCGGAACAATCGGAACGGGTCCGGAAAATCGACATTGCTGAGACTGATTGTGCTGAAACTCGTCGCGCAGGCTCAGCTCGCGATCACGATCCGTGAATAGTCAGGAAGGAGCTACTTATGTACTCGCAAAGCATACCTCTCGTAGAGAATGCGTGGGACGGGCCTGCGCGCGATCCAAACGGCCGATTCGATCCGCGGATTGGAAAGCCCATGAAACCGCCTGGCCGTTCTCCTCGCCCCTCCGGCCTCAAGGACGACAATATCGCGAGCGACCGGCCGTCGATTGGCAGGCGACCACTCCACACCCTTGCCCGGCTCGTTATTGCAGTTCTCATCGGTATCGGCGCCACCCTTGCCTGGCAGTCCTACGGTAACGCAGCAAGGGACAAGGTGGTGGCCCGGGCTCCATCGCTGGGCTGGTTGTTATCCGTCTCGACGACGAAGTCGCCAGCCATTGCTGCAACTGTCCCGGACCCGATGCAGCAGCTTGAGCCCCTGGCGTTCAATCTCGATGTCGTGCGGCGCAGCGTCGAGCAACTCGCCGGCAAGCAAGAGCAGATGGCCCAGAGCAT
>NZ_JAUEYJ010000046.1:0-14108 GCF_032489615.1 Bradyrhizobium sp. SZCCHNR1051
TGCTCGTCGAACTGGAGCAGGCTCTCATCGTTTCCTTCCTGTCGGCTCACCGCCACAATTTCAGCGAGCTGTTGGAGAGAGCCGAAAAGGACGTCGTGCCGCGGATCGTCCGGCTGGCCGAAGAGTATATCGAGGCCTCTTGGGACCGCGCCATCACGATCGAGGCGCTGGCATCACAGACAGGCGTCAGCATCCGCGCGCTCTATACTGCTTTCAAGAAGAGCCGCGGATACTCGCCGATGGCGTTTGCGAAAACGGTGCGATTGCGACGGGCAAAGCAGATGCTCTCGGGGGCAGATCAGCGCACCTCCGTCTCTGCAGTCGCCTTCAATTGCGGCTTCGGAAATCTCGGACACTTCGCAAGAGACTATCGCGACATGTTCGGTGAGCTTCCATCCGAAACTCTGTCGCGCGGACGGCGCGCCGCCTAGCTCGCCTGACAGAAGCGCCGGCCAGGACCATTCCCAAGAGCGCCGGGGCCGGCAACGCGCGGTGGGCAGGTTGTGCCCGGCGAAGCTTGCTGATGATGTCCAGTAGTCGCAGCCAGGCTGGGCCTCCGTGCTGTGTCTGGAGGCAAAGCGACCGAACTGCGACATTACGGGCGACGTGTCATAATCATTGCGCTCGGCGGCGGACATGCTGCAGGGCGGGTCAAGGCGTGCACGCGACGATTCGCCGGATAGCGACATTCCATGGCGATTCACGCACCTCCCGCTCGGCGATGCGGGGCAGCGGCACCCCCGCTTGCCCAGCCTGCGATTGAAGGCTTCGCACCCTGCGACCGGCCTGCCACACCAATACAGCCAATCGTCCATATGCCGTGCCGTCGCCGGGCGGGTGCATTGTCAGGAGCCCTTATGGCGATTAAAGATTCCGACCCAGACCGCGTCGGCACCGCAAGCCTTCCCGCGCCGTCATGCGTTCGATGAGGCCGCCATGCATCTTGCCCATGATCCCACAGCGCCGGCGGCAGCAGGGATCAGCTTCGACCAGTTCTTGGTCGTCGACATCCGCGTCGGCACCATCGTCGCGGCCGAGCCCTATCCGGAGGCGCGCAAACCGTCGCTGAAGCTGACGATCGATTTCGGGCCCGGCATCGGCACCAGGCGCTCCAGCGCCCAGATCGCCACGCTCTACGATCCAGCCACCCTGATCGGCCGCCAGGTCGCCGGCGTCGTCAATTTCCCGCCGCGCCAGATCGGCAAGTTCATGTCCGAGGTGCTGACGCTCGGCTTCCCGGACGAGGCCGGCAACGTCGTGCTGTTCCAGCCGGACAAGCCCGTGCCGAATGGCGCGCGGCTGTTCTGAGCGCCGGGGAGAGCCGACCATCATGGATATGCTGCTCGAACCTGTTACGCTGCCGCCATTCCCCGAAGGATTGAGGATTTCGCTGCGGCAGATGCATCTTCTCCAGGCTCCCATGGGCGGCACCCTGGTGACCGGCGGCGCTACCTTCCGCGTGTTCGCGCCGCATGCCAAGGCGGTCTACGTCTCCGGCCCGTTCAACGACTGGGCGCAGGACGCGAGCTGCCGCCTAGCGCCGATCGGCAACGGCCATTGGGCGATCTTCATCCCCGGCCTGAAGGACGGCGACGCCTACATGTACTTCGTCGAAGGCGAGGGCACCTCGGGCTACAAGCGCGATCCGCATGCGCGGCTCTTGACCGTCGATCCGCCGTTCCCGCAATCGCATTCGGTGCTGCGTAATCCCAACGCGTTTCCCTGGCACGACACCGCGTTCACACCGCCGCCTTATAGCGAGCTCGTGATCTACCAGCTCCACGTCGGCACCTTCGACATGAAGGCGGGCAATCCCGACGGCTGCTTCTTCGACGTGATCGAGCGCGTGCCGCACCTGGCGAAGCTCGGCATCAACGCCATCGAGCTGCTGCCGGTGCAGGAATTCCCGACCATGTTCAGCATGGGCTACAACGGCACCGACCTGTTCAGCCCGGAAACCGACTATGGCGAGGCCGAGGAGGCGCATCTCGCCGCCTATGTCGCCCGCACCAATGAGATCCTGGTCGCGGCTGGCGCGGCGCCTTACGCCGGCGTCGACACCGTGCGTCATTGCGACGACCAACTGCGCGCCTTGATCGACGTCTGTCATGTCCATGGCATCGCGGTGCTGTTCGACGTCGTCTACAACCACGCCGGCGGCGGTTTTGATGAGAACAGCATCTGGTTCTTCGACCGTCAGGCCTATGGCGATCCCAATCGCAGCCTGTACTTCACCGACCAGGGCTGGGCCGGCGGCCAGGTGTTCGCCTATTGGAACGCCGACGTTCGGCAGTACCTCGTCGACAATGCCGTGATGCTGTACCGCGAGTACCACGCCGACGGCCTGCGCTTCGACGAGGTCAGCGTGATGGACCGCTTCGGCGGCTGGGCGACCTGCCAGCAGCTCACCGAGGCGCTGCGCGCCGAGAAGCCCGACGCGTTCCAGATCGCCGAATATTGGCCGGTGAACCCGTGGGTGGTGAGGGACATCGCACAAGGTGGCGCCGGCTTCGACGCGACCTGGAGCGACGGCCTGCGCCTTGCTGTGCGCGGCGCCGTCGCCAGCGCGGCCGGAGGCGCCGGCGCTGCCGTTGCGATGCAGCCGATCGCCGCGGCGATCGCCGATCTCAGCCTCGACAAGCGCTGGCGCGCGGTGAACTCGATCGAGAACCACGACATCGTCTATGCCGGCCGCGAGCCGCGCATCCCGCGCCTCGCCGATCCCGTCGACAGCCGCTGCTGGTATGCGCGCAGCCGCAGCCGCGTCGCCACGGGCCTGTTGCTGACCGCGCCGGGCATCCCGATGCTGTTCATGGGCCAGGAACTGTTCGAGGACAGACCATGGAGCGACACGCCGAACCCCGACACAACGATCAGTTGGGCGCTGCTTGACGGCGAGGACAAGATCACCGCCGATGCGATGCGCTTTACCAGCGAACTGATCGCGATCCGCCGCACCCATCCGGCGCTGACGGCCGAAGGCTGCGCCATCGTCCACGTCCATGACGGCAACCGCGTGCTCGCCTTTCACCGCTGGGATGGCCAGGGCGACGACGTCGTCGTAATCGTGAGCCTGAGCGAGACGCCATGGCGCGACTACGCGATCGGCTTTCCGGCGGCCGGGCAGTGGAAAGAGGTGTTCAACAGCGACGTCTACGACAATTGGGTCAATCCGGATGTCGTCGGCAACAATGGCGCTGTGATCGCAGGCGGCCCGGCGCTGCACGGCCAGCCGTGCTCGGCGATGGTGACGATCCCGGCGAACGGCGTGCTGGTGTTTGCGCGGGCGTAACGGCCGTAGGGTGGGCAAAGGCGCAGCCGTGCTCTGTCCACGACCCAGATCGGGATTGCGCCGTGCCCACCATCTTCGCCGTCGAGCTCGCCGATCCACGATGGGCACGCTGCCGCCTTCGGCGGCCGCTTTGCCCACCCTACGGCAGCGCGCCCGCAGCGACGACATGTGGAAGATGGACGCTTGGTCTTTCCTCCGTCATTGCGAGCGAAGCGACGCAATCCAGAATCTTTCTGCAGAGACAGTCTGGATTGCGTCGCTGCGCTCGCAATGACGCGGCAAGAGCGCGTTACGCTGCCCACGACGCGACCTGCGGGACCAAACTACACGATCAGCCGGCCCTGCCGCTCCGCGATTCCGATCACCGCCTCGGTCCCGGCGTTGAAGTCGAGATGGTCGGCCTCGATGCCGTCGGAGAAGATGACGCCGTTCTCCGGCATCAGCGAGCGCAGGCGCAGGGTCTCGGCGCCCATGAGGCCGCCGCAGACCAGGGAGGTCTGCGAGGTCTTGCTCGGGAACGGCTCGCGCACGGCGAAACGAAGCGCGCGGGCGTCCCAGGGCAGGGGGGTGTAGTCGCCGCCCGTCGTGCGGCCACCGAAGCTGCCGGCGATGGCGAGCGCGCCGGTGACGATGCTCTTGAACCAGGCAGTCGAGCCGAGCCCCGTTGCCACGATCAGGCCGCTGGAGGATTGTCGCTCATGGCTGTCGCGCATCGTGATCTCGTAACGGGCCGAGACATGGGTGCGCGCGCCGATGAAGAGGTCGTTGACGGCGTGCAGCACCTGGCCGTCGGCCAGACTCGCTCTTGCCATGGTCACCGCCTTGGCGGCGCGCGTGTCGGCCGCGACCTCGGGCAGGACGCTCGCGAGATCGGCGGGCTTGAACGGCAGCAGCACGCCGTCATGCCGGGCCGCGTCCGGGTTCAGGCCGAGCAACGGCTGGCCGTCGAGATATTTCATTGTGTTGGCGACGAGGCCGTCCGGGCCGAGAGCCGCGACGATGTCGGCCGGGCCGAACAGGAAGTTCGGCAGGAAGCTGCGGTCGACGATCTGGTAGCGGCCCCAGCGTTCCAGCGTCTGGACGCTGGTCAAGCACGCGGCCTGGTAGGCCGCGTGCTCGCGCTCATAGTCGGAGAAGTCGGCGCCGAAATGCTCGACATAGAAGCGGGCCTGGTCCGCGGTGAGGAACCTTGCGATCAGCTCCTCGAGCCGCGTCCTTCGCGTGACCAGCACCACCTTGCGGTCATTGCCGGACACGGGCGGCCTCCGCGGGCTTCTGCATCAGGCTGTTCAGCAGCTCGGGCGAGACGTTCAACTGCCCAATCTTCTCGGCCTTCTCGGCGAGCCCCGAGAACGCCTGCGCGATCAACTGGCCCGGCTGCATGCCGGTGGCGGCCAGCGCCTGGATCACGCGGGTGTCGACGCCCTCGAAGATCTTCATCAGCGCGCCGACGCGATAGGCTTCGGCATCGGCCAGCGTGCGGGTGTTCGACGCATTCAGCGCGACGAAGTCCTTTCGCTTGGCCTCCAGCCCGATGTCGGCGACCATGCCGGCCTCGCGCAGCTCGTTCTTCTTCGCCGCGACGCTGGCCTCCGCGTCCATCTGCGTCTCGCGGATCGAGCGCTTCTTCTGTTCGACCGCAATCTCAGTGTCGAGTTCGCTCTCGCGGATCGCCCGCTCGCGCTCAACGGCAAAGTTGCGCCGAGCGAAGATCGCTTCATCGGCGGTCTTCAGAATCGCCTCGCGCGCTTCGGCCTCGAGCGCCTTGGCGGTCTCCGGCGTCGGCTTCACCGCGCGCACGGCGACGCCGAGGATCTCCAGCCCCAGCGCATCGATGTCGGCGCGGCTCTTCAGTCCCTCCGCAATCGCCTCGGCAATGCGGTCGGAGGCGCGCAGTGCCTCCTTCAGGGTCATGTCCTTGACCGCCTGCTGTGCCAGCACCTCGACCGCGCCGAGCACGCGCTGCGGCAGCTCCTCCGGGTCGTCCGACTCGTACGTCTTGCCGTCGCGCTTGAGGGTGAAGTTCAGCATCGCCGCTGCCTTCCTCGGCTCACCGATGCGGTAGGTGATCTGGCCCTGGATCGTCAGCGTCTGAAAGTCGCGGGCGATCTGCTGGAAGATGAAGGCGGCGTCGCGGCTGCCGATGGGGATCGCGACCAGCGAGGTCGCGGGCCCGTAATAGAAGGTGGAGAGCCCGGCGCCTTCCTCGACCACGGCGCCGGCGCGGTATTTGAGGAGGTAGGTGGTGGGTTGGGCCTTGATGAAGCGAATGCCGAACATGGCGGCCTCCTGACGTCTGATGGCATAAGTGTGTTACGCCAACTAAGTAAGTTGGACAGTACAACTAAGCGTGCTAGTGTCAAGGGGCAAAAATCGGCAAGGCGGTCAGGGGTTGGCATGGCGGGACGGCAGGAACCAGGCGGCGGCGCGGGCGAGATCGGGCGAGGCAGGGCCGGGCTTAATTTCCCGCGCCCGTTGACGACGGTCGACGTCGTCATCTTCACGATCCGCCTGGAGGCGCTGCACGTGCTGCTGGTGCGCCGCGGTCACGGCGAGGGTGAGCCGTTCCCGGACGCTTTCGCGCTGCCGGGCGGCTTCGTCGATGTCGACACGGATCGCGATCTCGAAGCCTGCGCCCGGCGCAAGCTCGTGGAGAAGACCGGCGTCGTCAGCCCGTATCTGGAGCAACTCGGCAGCTGGGGCAGCGCGAACCGCGATCCCCGCGGCTGGTCGGCGACCCACGCGTATTTTGCGCTGATCCCGGCGTCAGCGGCGGAGACGGCGCTCGCCGCGGACGCGCAATGGTTTCCGCTCGACGGGACCGGCGTGAAGCCGAAGCTCGCTTTCGATCATGCGGAGATCCTGCGCGCTGCGGTGCAGCGACTGCGCAACAAGGTCGAGTACACCTCGCTGCCGGCCTATCTGATGCCCGAGGAATTCACCTTGCCCGAACTGCAGCGGACCTACGAGGTCGTGCTGGATCGTGCGCTGGAAAAGAGCGCGTTCCGGACCCGCATGCTGTCGGCCGACCTCATCGAACCGATCGCCAAGATGCGCAAGGGGCCGAACCGGCCGGCGCAGCTCTACCGCCTGAAAAAGACGGCTGCGCCGGTGTATTTCGCGCGGACGTTCAATGCGCCGGAGTGACGCCGCCGGTTTCTCCACGTAGCCCGCATGAGCGCTGCGATAGACCGCGGGCACAATGGTGAGACCGCCGGATCATGCCGAGAAGTCGACCACCAGCGACTTGCTGGACGAGCTCGACGAGCTGGTGCCGCTGGCGCTGTAGGACGAGGTCTTGCTGCTGTTCGAGCTCTGCAGCGCGTCGAGCAGCTTCTTCAACAGCTCCTCGACTTGAGACGATGAGCTCGACGAGGACGACGAGGTGCTCGACGTGGTGTCGCTGCTGGCATCGTCGCTTGGTGCGGGCGGCGGACCGCCGGCGCCGCCGCCGGAGAACGCATTGGCGAATACGTTCTTCAATTCGGTCGCCTGGTCGGAGGTGAGCTTGCCGCTGTCGACCTCGCTCTGGATGAGATCGTCGATCTTCGACTGCATCTCCTCGGGAGAGGGCGGCGTGCTGGAGGTCGACGACGAGGACGAGCTGTTGCCGCCGCTCTTCAATGCGGAGTCGATGTCGTCGAGCGCCGACGACAAGGCGGTCTGGTCGGTCGAGCTGACCTTGCCGGCCGAGACTTCCTTGGTGAGCTCCTGTTTGAGCAGGTCGAGCGGCGAAAAGCCGCTCATCGAGGAGGCAGAGATCGACGTCATGGTGTGCTCCGGGTAAGACATCAAACCTGTCTCCAGCTGTGGTTGTAACGCTTAACGGCTCCTTGTTCCCTGTGTCCGGATGTGTCTGGACTCCCGTCGCACACAAAACGAAGCAAGAAAGTCGGCGCGTGCCCCGGTGATTGCGGGCGCATTCCCAATGGGTGCTACCGGTTCGGTGAGCGTCGCGAATCCGGGTGACATCCTGTGCCGGGCAAGGCCGCATGCCGCCAGCGCAGTGCTCCGGGGCACGAAATGGTGTATCCGCGGGTGACAGGCGGTGCCTCGCAGAGCAAATCCGCCACAAGGAATAAGGCTCCCGGAGGAACTCCATGTCGGCCCTGCCGCTTTCTGGCATCAAGATTCTCGATCTGACGCGCGTGCTCGCCGGACCCTTGTCCGCGCAGATGCTGGCCGATCTCGGCGCCGAGGTGATCAAGATCGAGCGGCCCGGCACGGGAGACGACGCCCGCGCCTTCGGCCCGCCTTACCTCAATGACCCCGAGGGCAAGGCCAACAATAACAACTCGTTTTACATCTGCGCCAACCGCAACAAGAAGTCGGTGACCGTCAACATCGCAAGCCCGGAGGGGCAGGAGATCATCCGCGCGCTCGCCAAGGATTGCGACGTCTTCATGGAGAACTACAAGGTCGGCGATCTCAAGCGCTACGGCCTCGACTATGAGGCGATCCGCGCGGTCAACCCGGAAGTGATCTATTGTTCGGTCACCGGCTTCGGCCAGACCGGGCCGTATGCCCCGCGCGCCGGCTACGACGCGATCTTCCAGGCCATGGGCGGGCTGATGAGCGTCACCGGCCACATGGACGGCGAGCCGGGGGCGGGGCCGATGAAGGTCGGGCCGTCGATCGTCGATTACATGACCGGCATGAACACCTCGATCGGCATTCTCGCGGCGCTGTATCACCGCGACGTCAATGGCGGCGGCGGCCAGCACATCGACGTCTGCCTGTTCGACACCGTGATCGCCTCGCTGTCGCACTACGCCCAGATCTTCCTGGTCAACGGCAAGTCGCCGCCGCGCCGCGGCACCTGGGGCAATGGCGGCATGCCGGCCGGCGTGTTCCGCTGCACCGACGGCGAATTGATGCTGGTGGTCGGCAACGATGCGCAATTCGCGCGCACCTGCGCCGTGTTAGGGGCGCCGGAGCTCGCCACCGATCCGAAATTCGTCAAGAACAACGACCGCGTCGTCAACGGCAAGGAGATCATGGCGATCTTTGCCGGCCTGTTCCTGAAGAACTCGGTGGCGCACTGGCTGGAAGAGCTGGAGAAGGCCGGCGTACCCTGTGGCCCCGTGAACGATTTCGCCCACGTGTTCGCCGATCCGCATGTCCGCTCGCGCGGCATGGAGGTGAAGGTCGAGCACCCGTTCGAGCCGCAGCTGTCGCTGATCCGCAATGCGCTCACCTTCTCGGGCACGCCGATCACAGAGTACCGCGCGCCGCCGCTGCTCGGTGAGCACACCCGGGATGTGCTGGCGCAGCTCGGCTATGACGAGACGAAGATCGCGGCGTTGAAGCAGCAGGGCGTGGTGTAGCCGGCATGAGCGAAAGCGACATGCGGGATCGCCACTACCGCCGGTGAGGACCCCGGATGTCGCTGCGCTCATCCGGGCTGCAGTTTGAAGCAGAGGACGTGGTGTAGCGTACGATCAGTGGGCGTGGCGGTGATGCCGGTGCCGCTTCGCCTTCCACGGGGAATAGGAGTGCGGCGCTTCGAACAACGGGGCCCGCGGTGGCGCGCCAAGCTGCTGCCGCGATTCCTGCAGGCGGCGCTGATAGCCCGGCGAGTTCATGATGCTGGCGGCGGCGCCACGGGCCAGCACCGGCTCGCTGGCGGTCACCATCGCGAGCGCCGTGGCGGCGACGGGCATGATCAATCGCAGGCGCTGCGTCATCAGGCGAGCTTCCTTCTCATCCAGCGGAGCACGAGGTCTAGCGCGCCTCGCGCGCTGCGACCTTGGCCTGTGACTTTGCCGCCGGCACGCGCGTCGTCAAGCCGAGCACGGCACCGCGCACCACCCGCGCGATCACATCCTCGACATCGTCGAGGTCGCAGCGGCCGTCGGAGAGCTTGGTCAGCCGCTCGCTCTCGCGGATGGTGTGATGCGCCATCGCCAGCGCAAAATGCAGGCCCCAGAACAGGTCGACCTCGGAGCTGTCGGGCAAAGCGCGCTTCATCGCCGCGGCGAACTTCCGCAGATGGTCGATTTCCTTGTTCTTGATGCGGCGGATTGGCGGCACCGATTCGATCGAGGCGCGGATCATGAATTGCGCCACCGCCGAACGCTGGTTCTCCGGCCCCAGGCAGCCGCGCAGGATCGGGCCGACCAGCGCGCGCAGGATGTCGCTGATGTCGGCGCGGCCGCCGCCGGCATCCTCCGCTGCGCGCAATTCGCGCAGCCGCTCGCGGTTGAGCGCGATCGAGCGGGTCACGAACAGTTCGGCGATCAGCTCGTCCTTGGAGCCGAAATGATAGTTCACCGCGGCGAGATTGACGTTCGCCTCCGCCACGATGTCGCGCAAGGTCACGTCGGAGAAGCCGCGCTCGGCATAGAGCCGCTCGGCGGCGATCAGGATCGCAGTCCGGGTCTGGTCGGTCGCCATGCTGGTCCTCCCGAACGACGAAGCAGGGTGGGGAGTTGCGTTTCAAACAATTGTATGAAACTATTGTTTGAGACGGCCGGAATGTCAATCGCGGTGCTTCCGCGAGACGACATTTTGGCACTGCAGCGACGGTTCGCGCGGTCGTGCCGCGCAAGATCACACTTGCAAGAACGCGACGTGCGGACCGACACTGCGGTCAAAACAATCTCGAGGAAACCCTGAGGAGAGTCCCATGGACTTCACGATGTCGGCGAAGCAGCAGGAATGGCTGGAGCGCGTGCGCAGCTTCATGACCAAGCATGTCCGCCCGGCGGTGCCGATCTACAAGCAGCAGGACGCCGAGGGCGATCGCTGGAAGGTGATCCCGATCCTGGAGGACCTCAAGGCCAAGGCGAAAGCCGAAGGCCTCTGGAACATGTTCATGCCGCCGTCGGAGCACGAGGATGACGAGTTCCGTGGCGCCGGCCTGACCAATCTCGAATATGCGCTGCTGTCCGAGGAGATGGGCCGCATCTCCTGGGCCTCGGAGGTGTTCAACTGCTCGGCGCCGGACACCGGCAACATGGAGGTGTTCATCCGCTACGGCTCCAAGGAGCAGAAGCGCAAATGGCTGCGCCCGCTGATGGACGGCGAGATCCGCTCGGCCTTCCTGATGACGGAGCCCGCGGTGGCCTCGTCCGATGCCACCAACATCGAAACCCGCATTACGCGTGACGGCGATCATTACGTCATCAACGGCCGCAAATGGTGGTCGTCGGGCGTCGGCGATCCCCGCTGCAAGATCGCGATCCTGATGGGTAAGACCGATCCGTCGGCCGCCAAGCATCAGCAGCAGTCGCAGATCCTGGTGCCGCTCGACACACCCGGCATCAAGGTCGAGAAGATGCTGCCGGTCTTCGGCTTCGACGACGCGCCGCATGGCCACGCCCAGGTGCTGCTCGAGAACGTCCGGGTGCCCAAAGAGAACATCCTGCTCGGCGAGGGCCGCGGCTTCGAGATTGCGCAAGGGAGGCTCGGTCCGGGCCGCATCCATCACTGCATGCGCACCATCGGCAAGGCCGAGGAGTCGCTGGAGAAGATGGTGCGCCGGCTGATGACGCGCCAGGCCTTCGGCAAGAAGATCATCGAGCATTCGGTGTGGGAGCAGCGCATCGGCGAGGCCCGCACCAACATCGAGATGACGCGCCTGCTGTGCCTCAAGGCCGCCGACATGATGGACAAGGTCGGCAACAAGACCGCCCAGGGCGAGATCGCGATGATCAAGGTCGCTGCCCCCAACATGGCGCTGAAGATCATCGACGACGCCATCCAGGCGTTCGGCGGCGCCGGCGTGTCGGATGATGCGGGTCTCGCCAAGGACTACGCCAACATTCGCACGCTCCGTCTTGCCGACGGCCCGGACGAGGTGCACAACCGCGCCATTGCCCGGCTCGAGATGAAGAAATACGCCAACGAGCCGCGGCATTGAGCGTCGACTTCTAGGGTGGGCAAAGCGTCCGTCGCCGCGCAGAGCGCGGGGGCGGATGCGTGCCCACCCACTTTCGAGTTCAAGCCAACATGGTAGGCACGCTTCGCTTTGCCCACCCTACGAATTCTAATGCCGAGCGGTGACTCACCACTTGCGTCATTCCGGGGCGACGCGCAGCGTCGAACCCGGAATCCAGAGATGGGTCCGCCAAGATAGAGATTCCGGGTTCAGCCCTGCGGGCTGCCCCGGAATGACGAACACGTGAGAAGGGAGCCTCGTCGTGGCCGACGGCGTCAAGAAGGACGAAGAATTCTCCGGCACCAAGCTGGTCGAGGAGCGGCATCGTTTCGACGAGGCCAAGCTCGCGGCCTGGATGGCCGAGCATGTCGAAGGCTATCAGGGCCCGCTGACCGTGCTGCAGTTCAAGGGCGGCCAGTCGAACCCGACCTATCGTCTGAACACGCCGGCGCGTTCCTACGTGCTCAGGCGAAAGCCGTTCGGCAAGCTGCTGCCGTCGGCGCACGCAGTCGATCGCGAATTCCGCGTCATCGCCGCGCTCGGCAAGCAGGGCTTTCCGGTCGCCAAGGCCTATGCACTGTGCAACGACGACAGCGTCATCGGCGCTGCCTTCTACATCATGTCGATGGAGGAGGGCCGGGTGTTCTGGGATCCGACCCTGCCGCATGTCGCAGCGCCCGAGCGGCGCGCGATCTTCACCAGCAAGATCGAGACCTTGGCCAGGCTGCACAGCTATGATCCGGCGGCGATCGACCTTGCCGACTTCGGCAAGCCCGGCAACTACTTTGCCCGCCAGGTCGACCGCTGGACCAAGCAATATCGCGCCTCCGAGACCGAGCATCTGCCGGAAATGGAGAAGCTGATCGAGTGGCTGCCGCGCACCTTGCCGGCGCAGCAGCGCGTCTCGATCGTGCATGGCGACTACCGGCTCGACAACATGATCTTCCACGCGACCGAGCCGCGCGTCATCGCGGTGCTCGACTGGGAGCTGTCGACGCTTGGTGATCCCATGGCGGACTTCACCTATTTGCTGATGCAGTGGATCATGCCGGGCCTCGACGGCGTCGACCTGAAAGCGCTGAACATCCCGACCATGGAAGAGGCGGCGGAGATCTATCGTGGGGTCACCGGCACCGAGCTGCCCGATCTCAACTGGTACTTCGCCTACAATCTGTTCCGGCTCGCCGGCATCCTGCAGGGCATCATCGGCCGCATCCGCGACGGCACCGCCGCCAACGACAAGGCGATCGAGTCGGTCAAGCGCATGGTGCCGATGACCAAGCAGGCCTGGGCCTACGCGCAGAAGGCGGGCGCGGCGTAAGGCGCGGGCGGTTCGGCAGCCCGCATGAGCGCAGCGACATGCGGGCCAGCACTCCTGCCGGTGAAGACTCCGGATGTCGCTTCCGCCTTCGCCCGTTGGGCTTCGGCGGACGAACCGCTCATCCAGGCTACACAGCGACCACCCACCAGCTTCGGGCTCAGCGGCCGCCGCCGCCACCACCGCCCCCGCCGCCGCCTCCGGCCGCGGTCATGGCGCTGCTGTAGCGCGGGTCGGTCTGCTTCATGTAGGTCGGCGAGGTGTCGGAGGTGCGGTGCCGCGAGGGCTGCGGCAGCAGCTCATAGGTTCCGCAGGAGCCCCAAGAGCTCAGCTCGCAAGGCGGCAAATTGAGCTGACGTGCATGGGCGCCGGTCGCCCCCGCGCCGGCCGCAATGGCCCCGATCGTGGTGAGCAGCCGCAGTTTCGACATCCTCGACATCTGATCCATCCTTCGGTTTTGCGAAGCCGAAATGGTCCGCTTGCGAGGTTCGACGGCGCCTCGGAGCAGCCGGTTCGAAGATGCGACCGGAAAAAACGCGGCTAGCGGCGACATCCTCGCTTGAACCCGAACGCCGCTCACGGCGACGTTGCGCTTTCCGTAGCCCCCATGAGCGCGAGCGACATGCGGGGACACACGAGCTGCACGCGAGACCCCGGGTGTCGCTTGCGCTCATCCGGGCTACGCCTTCGTACCCGCGACGATGGCGCCGACCGCCGCGCGACCATGATGTGACGCGCCTTGCTGCTTGGCGTGCAACGCCCATATCCACGTGAAGGAGAGCCGTCATGATCCATCAGCTTCGCATCTACGAAATCTTCGAGCACAACAAGGCGGCGTTTCATGCCCGTTTTCGCGATCACGCCGCCCGCATCATGCGCATGCGCCATGGCTTCCAGATCGTCGCGATGTGGGAGAGCCGGTTCGGCGAGCGGACCGAGTTCGTCTACGTTCTGGAATGGCCGGACGAGGCCACCAAGATAGCGGGGTGGGCAGCCTTCATGGCGGATGCGGAATGGTCCGAGATCAAGCGCATCACCCATGCCGAGCATGGTCTGATGGTCGGCCAGATTGAGGACCGCCTGCTGACGTCGGTCGACTACTCGCCGGCTGTCCGGCGAAGCCTGTTGCCGCCGGATCGATGATCCCAGGTAGGCGCCGGCGGTGCCCGCCGGGCAACTCGGATGCGCGACGTCAGGGCGGAGCGATGATGAGTGCGATCCGACGATGTGAAAGGGCTGCGCCTACAAAGAAAGTTTGTGTGGTTCTTCAGCGCGATGAGCGCCGTCGTCGGCCCATGCTTAAATTTTTCACTTTCGCTTTTTCGGAATTTGTGATTTGATTGCCGCCATCCCGCCTCAACGAGAGGGGCGTTGCGCGCGATCGTCACGACACGCGAGGCGGGGAGGCGGTGGCCGCGGAGATGCCGCAGCGTAGTTTGCTACGCGGACGAACGGCAGTTCGCGGACGTGAAGTCGCAGCGTGCTGGCACCCCGATGCTGGTGCTACGTTCGCGACGGCGCTTGCGCGCCGCGCGGGCAATGGTGGCCAACAAGCCCGGCGCACCAGGCAGACTGCGTATAAGCGTGAAGACCATCGCGCAGGGAAGGCCGGGCGT
>NZ_JAUEYJ010000047.1:0-13796 GCF_032489615.1 Bradyrhizobium sp. SZCCHNR1051
ACGCCCCGCAACTGGTGGGCGCCCCAATGATCCCAGCTTGCCCCGCGTTGACCGTTTCTTTCGAATGCCCATCGCAATCTCCTCATCGAGTGTTGCGACGACCAATTGAATCCACCGCCCAGCCTTCCCTGCGCGATGGTGTTACGGCTGCTTCGTAGTCTCCCCGGTGCGCCGGGCTTTCTGGTCACCGTCATCCGCACGAGGCTAAGCCTGCATGCGAACTTGGCATCGGCATCGGGATGCCAGGACCCTACGACTTGACCGTCCGTACCTCGCCTGCTCGCCGGCCCGCTCGCGCAGAGCCCCAAGCCTGATACGGCCACCGCTCCCCGCTGCTACGCCTCGTGACGATCGGCCGAAACGTCCCTCTTCATCGCAGGCGGGAGGGCCGGGATCATCGTTGTGATTTGCCCGACGCTACAAGGCCGCCAACGTGCGACAAACTGGCTCGACGGGCAGTTGACGCATGGACGGGATGCGGGAATTGCCCATCTTGCTGGGTGGAAGTGAAGGCGGTTGTAGGCGGATTCCAATTTGTGCAGTCCAGCACTGTCACCACACATTTTGTGCAGCGTCACCGCAATCCGGTGGAGGGATTGACCATCCTGATCCCGCAGGACACTCGTGTAAGACGACTAAAGTGCAGTCCGATCGCTGAGAAGGGGGTTGTCTTTCCACACACGTTGCGGTTGATTTTCCGCATTGGGGGAGGGAATGACGCGATGGGGATACTGTCCGGCAAGAAAAAATGGGAGAGCACGTTTCGGCTCCGGAGCCATCCCAGCGCCGGCCGAGGGTTTTTGACAGTGCTCTTTTGGCTATGGGGCAGCATCGGACTGCTGCTCAACGGCGGCAGCCTGATGGGCCTTACCGGATCGGTCGGCGTCGGCACGTCCGCCTATCTCACCGCCACCAGCTTAATATGGATCGGCGGAATGATCCTGTTCGGACTGGGTGCCCTCCTCTCTCACAACGATTTCGACGGCGAGCGGCCGGCGGACCCGGATGTCGGCGACCTGAACATCACGAGATAATTTACGAGATCTGAGCAGCTATTAAATGCTCTGGACTGCACCCCTTAAGTGAGACACGATAATTTCTGTGACAGGCATTTCGAGGATGACCTGTGGCAGCAAGAGGGAAGAACCGTCAGTTTCCGACGGCTTACAAACTGAAGGCGATCAAGCGCGTCGAGCGAGGCGAAGGCGTTCTGCCTGTGGCTCGCGAGCTTGGGATATCTCGCAAGATCCTGCATGACTGGATCAAGGCCTGGAAGGCGCAAGGACCCGAGGGATTGAACCGCAAGCGAGGGCCGAAGCCCGGCCCCCGGAAGCTCAAAGCTACGGCAACCTATGACGACAAGCGGTCTGCGCTGACGCGCGCAAATGCTCGCATCGCCGAACTCGAACGGCTTGTCGGCCGTCAGCAGATGGATCTCGATTTTTTTCGGCAAGCCTTGCGCGCATTGGAGCGGCCGGCAGCGCAAGGCGGACCCGCACCCGCATCATCGAAGTCATCCAAGCCATGACGTCGGAGGCAACGGAGTCCCACGCCGACGTGCAACGACTCTGCGGTCTGGCCGGCCTGCCACGCGCGACCTATTACCGGCATCTCAACAAACGCAGTCGTGAGACTGCCGACTGCGAGCTGCGCGATCAGATCCAACGCATTTGCCTGAAGCATCCGTTCTACGGCTACCGGCGCGTGACGGCCACCATCCGACGTAAAGGCATGGTCGTTAATGCTAAGAAGGTGCTCAGGCTCATGCGCGAGGACAATCTTCTCGCACAGCGCAAGGCGCCATTCCTGAAGCCGCCTGCAGAGCGACCAAGGGACATCGTCGTGGTGCCCAATCTGGTGCGCGGCCTGGTGCCGTCCGCTCCCGATCAGATCTGGGTCGCAGACATCACCTACGTCCATCTCGCCACGACCTTCGCCTACCTCGCGGTCATCCTCGATGCCTTCTCGCGCAAGGCGGTTGGCTGGGCCTTCGAGAACACGCTCGATGCCTCGCTCGCGATTGCAGCATTGAACAAGGCCATCGAGGCCCGCAAGCCGCAACGCAGCAGCCTGATCCACCATTCCGACCGCGGCGTGCAATACGCGTCAATCGCCTATCGCCAAATATTAGCGGATCGCGACATCACGATCAGCATGAGCAGGCCGGGCAACCCCTTCGACAACGCCAAGGCTGAGAGCTTCATGAAGACGCTCAAGGCCGAGGAGGTCAACGGCAAGGCGTTCTCCGACATAAGAGACGCTCGCCGCCGGATCGATAGCTTCATTGCGGATGTCTACAACAAGGAGCGCCTGCACTCGGCGCTCGGCTATCGATCGTCTATTGAGTTCGAAGCCGCGTTCGCGCAAAACAAGGCACGATAGTCGTCGTGGCAAACCCACTGTCACAGAAATTATCGTATCTCACTTAAGGGGTGCGGTCCAGGACTGTCACCTTAACTCCCTTGCGAGAGATGCCGAGGTATTTGGCTTCAGCCCATTGCGCTCCTCAATCTTCATTGACGATCATGCACCGTGCTCGCCGCACGTTGCGGGTCAGCTTGGCGGCCTTCAGCGCAGCCTCGAGCCGCCCGCTCAGAAACAGCGCACCCGCAAGGCTCGGGTCGGTCCAGAGGTCACAACCTTCCAGAGCTGCCGTAGCGACCGCAATTTGGTTGTCTTTGGGCAAGCTAACCATCAGTTTGCCCTTGGGCCACAAGTCCGGCTGAACGAAACCGCCGGTTGATCGCCCGGAACGAAAGGTCTGCTTCTGACATCCGAGATTTAGGAAATACCAGGCCCCCGGCACCAGTTCGACGCGATTGCCCTGATAGAGCTCTATGTTGGACAGGCCGCCCTTTCCAAGGTCGAATCTCCCAAGCACTTCGGCAAAATCGGAAGAGACAACGATGAAGGCATTGACCCGAAAGAAATCGGACAACTTTCCAATACGCCGATCCTTGTACCTCGGGTAGGCCCGCTTCGGACGCTCATCTTCCGTCAACGTTTCACCGTCCTCGTGCTTGCGCATGAGTCCAGACGGTCCAGTTCTTCCCGATATTCGGTATCTTGCCAGTAATCCTTGCCCTGGTCATCCGGGTTCAGATTGAATTTCGAAATATTGGAAGAGTCCATGAAGCAGTCACTCACCCAGACCCTTTCAATCACGCGACTTCTCCCGAAAAAGACTTATCTCGCAGAACGAGTTTCGATCCACTC
Source organism: Bradyrhizobium sp. SZCCHNR1051 (assembly GCF_032489615.1). Classification (NCBI taxonomy): domain Bacteria; kingdom Pseudomonadati; phylum Pseudomonadota; class Alphaproteobacteria; order Hyphomicrobiales; family Nitrobacteraceae; genus Bradyrhizobium; species Bradyrhizobium sp. SZCCHNR1051. Next base: position 3,217 of record NZ_JAUEYJ010000047.1, read on the forward strand.
CGCCAGAGGGGCGGCGCCGAATACTTCAAACATTTTTACTCACGTCGCTCTTAAAAAAAGACGTTGATCATGCGCAGAGCGATCTTCCAAGGCGCCTGCGCCAAATCACAGGACAATGTACACTCAATTGGCAGGAGGGGCGAAGGCGAGCAAACTATGAGCTGTTTTGCCGGCGTCGTCATGAATTCTCACCGCGTTTCGGCTGGGCGCCGGTTCTCGATCGCAAATGTGCCGTCTCCCTCGCCGTTTTCGATGAACGCTCTGGTTGCTTTCGTAGACTAATACTCTGCGTTCGGGTTATTTTTTCATTTCCAGCATTTCAAGGGGAGCGCTCATGCGAAAGCTCATTTCTTCGATCGGATTTTTGTGCGCCGCACTTTTGATCCTTGCCTCGCCAGGGGCTCACGCGCAGGCGACGCGGACCTGGGTGTCCGGCGTCGGCGACGACGTCAACCCGTGCAGCCGCACGGCGCCCTGCAAGACCTTCGCCGGTGCGATCTCGAAGACCGCCGCCGGCGGTGAGATCGACGTGCTCGATCCCGGCGGCTACGGCGCCGTCACGATCACCAAATCGATCACGATCGACGGCGGGGGGACCATGGCCTCGATCCTGGCGTCGGCGACCAACGGCATCAACGTGAATGCCGGCGCCAACGACGTCATCATCCTGCGCAATCTGAGCATCAACGGCGCCGGCACGACCCTCGGCCTCAATGGCGTCAATTTCCTGGCCGGCCGAAAGCTCGTCGTCGAGAACTGTACCTTCGAGAACTTCTCGCAAAGCGCGATCTCGGTCGCGCCGACCGGTGCGGCACAGGTGGTGATCGCAGACTCCTCGCTCAAGGCGTCCGCGTTCGGCGTCACGGTCTCGACCGCGAATTCGAGCAGCGCGATCAGCGTGCTCGTCTCGAACACGAAGGCCATCGAAAATGCCAATGCCGGGATATCCGCCACGGTCCCGGCCGGAAAGCCGGGGATGGGCGTGTTTCTCGACCGGCTGACCTCCGAGTTCAACAACACCGGCGTTCTGGCGAGCGGCAGCGGCGCCATCGTGACGTTGGGAAATTCCGTCATCCAGGGCAACGCCAACGGCGTCGTCCAGACCGGCGGCGGCTCCGTCTCGTCCTTCAAGAACAACGCGATCAGCAACAACGGCGTCGACGGCACGCCGCTCACGGGGATCAGCCTGAACTAGCGGCGCCACCGCGGGAAGCCCGGCATTTGGCGAGCTGCGCCTGCCGGACAACGTGCAATCACATCAGCGAGGTCCCGTTGCCGGCGGGACCTCGCTCGATTGCGTCGATGCTGGCGCTCAGACGCCGGCGGCGGCCGCGTGCTGGGCCGTCATCTCGGCATCCGCGGCGGTGACGCGCTGGAACGCCGGACGCTGGGTGATGCGCTCGGCATAGCGCACGAACACGTCCTTGCGCGGCACGACGCCGAACATCATGGTCCAGTTGAAGGCGACGCCCCACAGCACGTCGGCGGCGGTCATGCGCTCGCCGAGGAGATACGGCCCCTTGGCGAGCTGCTGCTCCAGCGCGCCCAGCATCGTATCGTAGTCGGCATAGGGCGACTGCGTGATCGGGGCCGGTTCGCGCTTCATGAAACGGTCGATCACGGCGGGCTCGAACGACGCACCGTAATAGGCGATCCAGCGCAGATAGGGCCCGCGCATGGCATCGTCGAGCGCCGGCGTCAGCCCCGCTTGCGGAAACAGATCGGCGAGATAGATGAAGATCGCGACCTGCTCGGTCACGATCTGGCCGCGATGTCCGATCGTCGGCACCTTGCCGAGCGGATTGACGGCCAAGAACTCCGGCTTGCGCTGCTCGCCCGCCTTCATGTTGAGGACATGCAGATCGTAGGGCGCGCCCAGCTCCTCGAGCAGGACGCGGGTGCCGGCGGCGCGGGTCTGCGGTGAGTAATACAGCGTGATCTTGTCGTCGGCGGTCATGATGGTGTCCTCCCATTGCCGGCTGCGGTGCGGGCTTGTCGCACACCATACCTGACAAGGTGTGTCAGGTATGTTTAAAGAAGGGCATGCGCGCGAGCCGGCTGCTCTCGATCCTCACCACCCTGCAGGCCAGGGGACAGGTCACCGCGCCCGAGCTCGCAGACGCCTGCGAGGTCTCGGTGCGCACGATCTATCGCGACATCGACGCGCTCGCCGCGGCAGGGATCCCGGTCTATGCCGAGCGCGGCGCCGAAGGCGGATTCCGCCTGCTCGACGGCTATCGCGTGCGGCTGAACGGGCTGTCGCCGACGGAAACCGACGCACTGTTCATGGCGGGCCTGCCGGGCCCCGCTGCCGCGCTCGGGCTCGATGGTGCGATGAGCGCGGCGCAGACCAAGCTGGTGGCGGCCCTGCCGCAAAGCCTGCGCGCCAATGCCGGCCGCATGCAGGCGCGCTTCCACCTCGACGCGCCTGGCTGGTTCGGCGAGTCCGAGGAGCCGACGCATCTGCGCGCCATTGCCGACGCCCTGCTCCGCGACGTCATGGTCGACGTCCGCTATCAGACCTGGCGTGCCGAGAAGCGCCGCCGCGTCGCGCCGCTCGGCCTCGTGCTCAAGGGCGGCAATTGGTATCTCGCCGGGCAAGTCGAGCGCAGCGTGCGCACCTATCGCGTCGCGCGCATTCTCGACTGTGCTGTGACCGATGAGTGCTTCGCGCGACCTGCAGACTTTGACCTCGCCGCCTATTGGCGCGCCGCGACGGAGCGGCTGGAGGCGGAGCTGCATCCGAAGCAGGCGACGGTGCGCCTGTCAGCGCTCGGTGTGAAACTGCTGGAGGTGTGGAGCCAGCCCTACGTGCGCGCCCGCACGCGCCTCGCCGACGACACCGATGCCGATGGCTGGCGCATCGCGACGATCCCGACCGGAACAACACTATGGCATGCGGTTGGCGAGCTGCTGCGCTTCGGGCCGGAGGTCGAAGTGCTCGATCCGCCCGAGTTGCGGGCGAAGATGACGGAGATGGCGGGGGCGATGGCGAAGCGGTACGGCGCTTCTGCGACGACGACGTGAATGGCAAACACGGCTCCGTCCGCGCCATTGCGAGCGCAGCGGCGCAGCGAAGCAATCAGAATCCCTCCGCAGAGACGGTCTGGATTGCTTCGCTGCGCTCGCAATGACGGGGTTGGAATCGTGCCCGCCAATTTCAAGTCGGGTTGAGCGAGACGTGTGCCGCGGAATGGATCGCTACAGCACCACTGGTGTGTCGGGCAGCTCGTTGGGATCGCCGGTGTGCGGCGGGTAGTGCCTGGCGAGCTCGCGTGACACCGCGGCAATGCCATCGACCACGCCCTGCTCAAAGCGGCCGGCGCGAAACTCAGCCTCCATCGCCCGGCAGATCGCCTCCCAACCCGCCGCGCCGACACGGTCGTGGATGCCGCGGTCGGCGATGATCTCGACGTCGCGATCGGCGAGCAGGAGATAGATCAGGACGCCGTTGTTGTGCGCGGTGTCCCAGATCCGCAGGTGCGAGAACAGGTCCAGCGCGCGCTCGCGCGGCGGTTGGTCGCGCCATAGCGGCCGACCGTCGAGCGCGCCCTCGACGACGAAGCGAAGCTGGCTGGCATGGGTGCGCTCGCCATCCTTGATCGCCTGCTCGATGCGCGCGAGCACGTCCGGCGTGAAGATACGCTTCATCTGCCAGGGATGATGCAGGAGATGCCGCCCGATCCGCTTGATGCCCATGGTCGCGCGTCCCGTCCTTACCAGCTGCCCGAGGCGCCGCCGCCGCCGAAGCTGCCGCCACCGCCGGAAAAGCTTCCGCTGTCGCTCGAGCTGCCGCTGCTCCAACCGCCCGAGGACGATCCGCTCGACCAGCCGCCGCGGCGGCCGCTGCCCGGCGTATTCATCCCGGCGAAACTGTCGGCAATGAAAGCGATGACGAAGCCGGCAATGGCCGACAGCGCCGCGAGACCCGCCGATCCCACCAGCAGCCAGGCGATCACGCCCATGGCGCCGCCGGTCGCGAGCGATCCGATCAGTCGTCCGAGCAGGGTCCGCAGGATGCCGCCGATCACCAGCGCACCAAACAGCGCCACCGGCGCGAAGGAGGAGATCGAGTCGATGTCGAGATCCGTGCCGTGCGAGGCCTGCGGCTGCGGCACCGGCAGGGTCTCCCCATTGATCACGCCGATGATGCGATCGACGCCGGCGTCGATGCCGCCGGCGAAATCACCGCTGCGAAATTTCGGCGTGATGACCTCGTCGATGATGCGCCGCGCGGTGACGTCGGTGAGGCTGCCTTCGAGGCCGTAGCCGACCTCGATGCGCAGCTTGCGGTCGTTCTTGGCGATCACCAGCAGCGCGCCGTCGTCGACCTTCTTGCGCCCGATCTTCCAGGTCTCGGCGACGCGGAGCGAAAACTGCTCGATGGTCTCGGGCTGCGTCGTCGGCACGATCAGCACCGCGACCTGGCTGCCCTTGCGGGTTTCCAGGTCCTTCAGCTTCTGCGTGAGGCCTGCGATGTCCGAGGAGGACAGCGTGCCGGTCTGGTCGACGACGCGGCCGGTGAGCTGCGGCACCGCGACGTCGGCCAGCACCATCGTGGCGAAGCAGACGAGCAGCGTCGCAAGCAGCGCCTTGAGGACCGGCAGCGCGCGCACGATTCCCTGCTCCGGCTATTTCGACGGCGCAGGCGATGGCGCGTTGAAATCGACCTTCGGCGCCACCGAGATCTCGCGTTCGTTCTCGACCGTGAAGTTGGCCTTCTCCTTGTAGCCGAACATCATTGCGGTCAGGTTGTTCGGGAAGGTGCGGATGCCGACGTTGTATTCCTGGACCGCCTTGATGAAGCGGTTGCGCGCCACCGTGATGCGGTTCTCGGTGCCTTCGAGCTGTGACATCAGGTCGCGGAACAGCGCGTCCGATTTCAGCTGCGGATAATTCTCAGTGACAACCAGGAGCCGCGACAGCGCGCCGGTCAGTTCGCTCTGCGCGGCCTGGAACTTCTGCAGCGCAGCGGGATCGTTGACGACGTCGGGCGTGGCCTGGACGCTGCCGACCTTGGCGCGGGCGTTGGTGACGCCGAGCAGCACGTCCTTCTCCTGCTGGGCAAAGCCCTTCACGCTGTTGACCAGGTTGGGCACGAGGTCGGCGCGGCGTTGATACTGGTTGACGACCTCGGACCAAGCCGCCTTGACCTGCTCGTCATTGGTCTGGATGGCATTGTAGCCGCAATTGGTCAGGCTCAGCGTCATCAGCGCCGCCAGCACGGTCAGCAATTTCCGCATCGCGCGTCCCCCTTCTCCCGGTTGTGCCGCCTCGTCAGAGCACAGCTTGGGCAGCGGCGCAATGACGGCCGGCGGCCGCCGGACATAAGTCTCGGCGGCCGGAGCGTGGGTTCGGGAGAGTTCCCGGGTGACCTCGCGGATGCCAGTCATTGGCCGCGCAGGCCGTGACGGGCCTCGATCAGCTGCCCTTGCGGTCGCGTAGCTGGGTCACGAACATGTCCTGCCAGCTCGCCGGCTTGACCTTGATCGAGCCGACGCCGTGCATGAACTCGGCGATCTTCAGCACGCCCTCTGGCGTCGACGAGAACCAGGTGTCCTTGTCCTGCAGCATCTCCAGCACGTCCTCCTTGGTGGTCTTCACCTTGGCGGTGCGGGCATAGATCTCGGCCGCGGCAGCCTTGTCGTTGGCGATCAGCGTGCAGGCCTCGTCGAGCGCATCGAGGAACGCCTGCACGACCTTGGGATTGGCGTCGACGAAGCGCTTGGGCGCGAACACCACGTCCATCGTCATCCGTCCGAGCACGTCGGCGGAATTGGCAACGCGGCGAATCTTCGAATCCTTCAGCTCGATGTAGGAGAACGGCGGCGAGGTGAAATGCGCCGTGATCTCGGTCTTGCCCGAGGTGAGCGCCGCCAGCGCCTCCGGATGCGGCAGGCCGACAGTCATCGGATCGAGCTTGGCGTAGTTCTCCTTGCCGAACTCCTGCGCCGCCATCATCTGCAGCATGACCGCCGACAGCGAGGTCTTGATGCCCGGCAGGGCGATCTTGTCGCTCGGCTTGAAATCCTTCAGCGACTTGATCTCAGGATTGTTGGTGTTCATCCACAGCGAGGTCGAGCTGAGGCCGCTGACGCCGACCACCTCCACCGCCGGAATGCCCTTGGCCTTGGCCCACAGCGTGATGAAGCCGGGCGCGCCGGTGCCGGCGATGTCGAGCGAGCCGGCCATCATCGCGTCGTTGATGATGTTGCCGCCGTCGAGCATCTGCCAGTTCACCTTGAATGGACCGAGCCCGGCCTTCTCGGCCTGCTTCTCCATCAGCTTCTGGTCCTCCATCACGATCAGCGGCAGATAGAGAATGCCGTAGCCCTTCGAGAGGCGGATTTCCTTGACCTCGGCCTGCGAGGCATCGGTGGCGCCGAGCAATGCGGTGAGGCCGAGCGCGGCGGCCGTGAGTGATTTGCTCCAGGACATGGTCGTCTCCCTTCCTTGTTGTTGTGCTTATAACTCGAAAATCAGTGCTGCATGCCCCAGCGCCGCACCGTCTTGCGCTCGATGGTCGCGAACACGAGGTTCTCGACGACGAGGCCGATGAAGATCACGGTGAACAGGCCGGCGAAGACGTTGGCCGTCTCCAACTGGTTGCGGTTCTCGAAGATGAACCAGCCGAGGCCGCCGGAACCCGAGGACACGCCGAACACCAGCTCGGCCGCGATCAGGGTACGCCAGGCGAAGGCCCAGCCGACCTTGAGGCCGGTGAGGATGGCCGGAAATGCGGCAGGGATCAGGATGAAGCGCACCAGCTTCAACCCGCGCAGGCCGTAGTTCAGGCCGACCATGCGCAAGGTGTTCGACACCGAGCGGAAGCCGGAATGGGTGTTGAGCGCGATCGCCCACAACACCGAATGCACCAGCACGAAGATGATGCTGCCCTTGCCGAGCCCGAACCAGATCAGCGCCAGCGGCAGCAATGCGATCGCCGGCAGCGGATTGAACATCGAGGTCAGCGCCTCCAGCATGTCGGCGCCGATCCGCGAGCCGATCGCGATCGTGGTCAGCACGGCCGCCAGCGCGATGCCGATGCCGTAGCCGATCAGCAGCGTCTCCAGCGACACGAGGGTGCGCGCAGGGATGATGCCGTTGCCGATGTTCTCGAAGAAGGCTGAGAGCGTGTCGGTGAAGGTCGGAAACAACAGGGGATTGCCGAGCCACAGGCCATAGGCCTGCCACAGCCCGGCCAGCGCCACCAGGATGATGGCCTTGCGGACCGCACCGACGTGGTAGATGCGTTCCAGCCAGGACAGGCTGGCCTCGACCTTGACGTCGCCGAGGGGCGTGTCTGCATTGACGATTTCGGGGCGCAGCGCCAGCGTTTCGCTCATGATGCTCTCCTCGTGTCTCAGTGATGGCCGAACAGCATGTCGTTGATGCGCCCTTCGAGCGCGACCTGCTCGGGCGAGCCCATGGTGCCCGGCGGCACGCTGTTGAGCTCGGCGCGGACGCGGCCGGGATGCGGCGACAGCAGCAGAATGCGCGAGCCGATCTTGATCGCCTCCTCGATCGAATGCGTCACGAACAGCACGGTGAAGCGGGTGTCCTGCCACAATTGCAGGAGCTCATCCTGCATCTTGCGCCGGGTCAGCGCGTCAAGCGCGGCGAACGGCTCGTCCATCACGAGCACGTCGGGCTCCATCGCCATGCCCCTGGCGATCGCGACACGCTGCTTCATGCCGCCGGAGAGCATATGCGGATAGGAGTCGATGAACTTGGTGAGGCCGACCTTGTCGATATAGGACTTGGCGCGCTCGTTGGCTTCCGCCGTGCCGAGCCGGCCGCTGGCGGTCAGCGCGAACACGACGTTCTCGCGCACCGTCTTCCACGGGAGCAGCTGGTCGAACTCCTGGAATACCATCATGCGGTCCGGGCCGGGCTCGGTGACATCGTGGCCCTTGAGGCGGATGCGGCCCTCGGTCGGCTTCAGATAACCGCCGATCGCCTTCAGAAGGGTGGATTTGCCGCAGCCGGAGGGCCCCAGCAGCACGAAGCGGTCGGAATCGAAGACCTTGAAATCGACGCGGTAGGTTGCCGTGACCAAGGTGTCCGGCGTCTTGTATTGCAGGGTCACGCCCTCGACGGAGAGCAGCGGCTCGAACTGAGATGGCGATTGATGGACGGTCATGCGTCCTCCCCTCCTTTATATTGCAGTGCGAAATTTCGCTTGGTGCACTTCGGCGCCCTTATCCGAGGTGATAGAGGAGGAGACTGACGCGAACCTGACTCCGAGGCGGACAACGAGACCTTGCGCATCCTGCTGGTGGAAGACACGCCCGAGATCGGCGCCGCCGTGACCAGCCGGTTCGAACGGATCGGCTACGCGGTGGACTGGGAAAAGGACGGCCGCGTTGCGAGCGAGCTGATCGAGGTCCAGAGCTACGACCTGATCGTGCTCGACGTGATGCTGCCGAACATGGACGGGTTTGCGGTGCTCAAGCACTTGCGCAAGCGCGGCCTGCGCACGCCGGTGCTGGTGCTGACCGCGCGCTCGGCGGTGGACGACCGCATCGGCGCGCTCGACCTCGGCGCCGACGACTACCTGATCAAGCCGTTCGACTATCGCGAGCTGGAGGCGCGGGCGCGGGCGCTGCTGCGCCGGGCCGCCGGCCAGTCCGACAATCTGCTGACCCTGGGGCCGCTGGTGATCGACCGTGCCGGGCGCACCGCCAGCGTCGCCGGCCAACCGCTGGACCTGACGCGGCGCGAGCTGACCGTGCTGGAAATCCTCGCCGCACGCCCTGGGCGTTACGTCGCCAAAGAGGAGCTGGTCGAGCAGCTGTTCAGCTTCGACCAGGATCCGAGCCCCAACGCCGTCGAGCAGTTCGTCGCCCGGCTGCGGCGCAAGCTGGCGGCGACAACAGTCGAAATCAAGACCGAGCGCGGCCTTGGCTATCAGCTCCACGCTTCGTGACCTCAGGACCTCGCTGCGCGCGCGGCTGCTGATCGCGATCGGCGCGATCCTGGCCGTCGGCGCCGTCGTGCTGAGCCTCGCCGCCTGGCAATATGCCGCCACCGCCGCGCGCGACGCCTATGACAAGCTGCTCGCCGGCGGCGCCGTGCAGATCGCCGAGAACATCTACATGCAGGGTGGCGTCGTGACGCTGGATCCGCCGGCGGCAGCGTTTGCGACGTTGTCGGCCTATGACCTCGTGTTCTATCGCGTCACCGATCCGCGCGGCGTCGTCGTCGCCGGCTATGACGATCTCGCCGTCACCGCGCCCGCCAGGGCGCTGCGCGAGGGCGTCGTGCTGCGCGACGGCATCTATCGCGACCAGGCCGTGCGCATCGCCGCGGTAGCGCGCAAGCTCGACGGCGCGCCCGGAGACGGCTGGAGCCAGATCGTGCTGGCGCAGACCCTGCGCGCCCGCGACGCGCTGACCTGGGATCTTGCCTCGAAGGCGATCGGCCTCATCGCCGCGATGAGCGTGCTGGCGCTGGTGGCGACTGCGCTATGCCTGCGGCTGGTGTTCGCGCCGCTGACGCGGATCGAGGCCGAGATCGTCAAGCGCCGGCCGGACGATCTCAGCCCGATCGCGATCACGCCGCCGCGCGAGGTGCGCGCGCTGGTCGGCGCGATCGACGGCTTCATGCAGCGCCTCGCCGAGCGCATCGCGCTGATGCAGCGCTTCATCGCCGACGCCACCCACCAGCTGCGCACGCCGCTCGCTGCGATCGATGCCGAGGTCGAGCTGCTGAGCGATCAGACCAAGGACACGAAGGCGCTCGACAGGCTGCGCAGTCGCATCGCGGATCTCGCCCGCCTCACCAGCCAACTGCTCGATCACGCCATGATCCAGCACCGCGCCCAGGCGCCGCGCTTCGCCGCGACCGACATCAACGCGCTGGCCAAGTCGGTGCTATCGCAGAGCGTGCCGCTGTCGCTCGACCGCGAGGTCTCCGTCAGCTTCGTGCCAGCAGAAGACGATGCCGTCATCGCCGTCGATGCCATCAGCCTGCGCGAGGCACTCGCCAATCTCATTCACAACGCGCTGGCGCATGGTGCAAAGATGCGGCTGATGGTGACGGTGGAAAGCAAGGCGAGCCATGTCGCGATCATCGTCTGGGATGACGGCCCCGGCATCGCCGCCGAGGCGCAGCAGCGATTGCTATCTCCCTTCCAGAAGGGCGACGGCTCCCACGGCTCAGGCCTCGGCCTCGCCATTGCGAGCGAGGTCGCGCAGGCCCATGGCGGCCGTCTGCGGTTCAGCGGAGTGGCAGGCGACTTCAGTGTGCGACTGGAGCTGCCGGTGGATCGGTCGACAGCAGTCGATCCACGTCCAGATTCACATCTCAAACAGCAGCAGACATGACGTCGTCGTCCCGCGGCGGATCACGCCCGGGTCTTGCGATCGACACGCCCTTTCGAAGATCGAGAGGGCGCAGGGAAGGCCGGGAGCTCGCCGCCCCCATGGCCCCCGTGCGAACAAAATGCACGGGGCAGGAACCACAGGTTCGGCCGAGACATCCCGGCCTTCCCTGCGCGACGGTTTTAACGGTAGAGTCGAGGAAGGGCGCGGTGGCTTGGGCCATTCGGCAACGCCCCGTTTCCCTTCCCCGCTCAT
>NZ_JAUEYJ010000048.1:0-12301 GCF_032489615.1 Bradyrhizobium sp. SZCCHNR1051
CTTCTCGGAAAAGGAGTGCGCCAACTATCTCAGAAACTCAGGATATGTTTCCGTATAAAAACAGCATGCTCTAGGCGAGATGGGGCGGCCATCGTGCCCCGAACTTTTCCCTGGGGTTATGGGTCCCGGATCGGCGCGCGCGTACCGCGCGCTTGTCCGGGATGACACCGAGGATTTCGCTGGCGGCCAGGAGCGTGACAGCCGAGAGCCTTATTGCACCCCGCTTCGCGCTCCCCTGACCAGCCGTCCCGGCCGCGCGCCCGTCGCCTCGCCCTGCCTGCGCGTCACCACGCCCGACACGATCGTCGCCTCATAGCCGTCGACATCCTGCATCAGGCGGCGACCGCCGACCGGCAGGTCGTAATGCACCTTGGGCGGATGCAGGTGCAGCCGGTCGTAGTCGATGACGTTGATATCCGCCTTGTAGCCTGGCGCGAGCAGGCCGCGATCGTCGAGGCCGACCGAGAGCGCGGTCTTGCGCGACTGCGCGGCGACGACGAAGGGAATCGGCAGTCTGTCGCCGCGCTTGCGGTCGCGGGTCCAGTGCGTCAGCAGATAGGTCGGGAAGCTGGCATCGCAGATGATGCCGCAATGCGCGCCGCCGTCACTGAGGCCGGGCACGCTGCGCGGGTCGCGCAGCATCTCATAGGTGGCATCGAGATTGCCGTCGGAATAGTTGAGGAACGGCACGTAGAGCATGCCGCGCCCGCCATCTGTGAGCATCGCGTCATAGGCCAGCTCCTCGGGACGACAGCCGCGCGTGCGGGCCTGGGCGCCAAGCGACCGTTCCGGCGGCTGCTCATAGTCCGGCGGATCGCCGAGCAGGTACATCTTGTCGTAGTTCGGCTTGAAGAACAGCGGGTCGTCGGTCGCGCTGGCCTGCTCGCCCAGGATGGCCGCGCGCAGCTCCGGATCGCGCATCCGCGCGACGCGCTCATCCAGCGGCAGATGCGCGATCGCCTGGTAGCTCGGATGCGTCTGCAGCGGGTTGCGCGACAACTCCAGCCCAAGCAGCAGCCCGACCGGGCGCGCCGCGATCTGCGCCGTCACCGACAGGCCGCGCGCGGCGGCGGCGTTGATCTCGGCCAGCGTCTGCCGCCAGCGCTGCGGCGCGCGGTCGTTCTGGGTCACCGAGAACGAGATCGGGCATTTCGTCGCGTCGGCGATGCGCAGCATCATCGGCAGGTCTTCGTGGATCGTGGAGATGTCGAGCACGAATTGCAGCACGCTGCGGCCGGCGCTGTGCATGGCCTGCGCGATCGTCGTCAGCTCGTCCTCGCCGGCCTTCAGGGTCGGTGTGTAGTCGCCGGTCGAGGTCCGATGATTGAGCGTGCGCGAGGTCGAGAAGCCGAGCGCGCCGGCCTTGACCGCATCGCGCGCCAGCGCCGCCATGGCGCGATTGTCCTCGGCGGTGGCAGGATCACGGCGCGCGCCGCGCTCGCCCATCACATAGACACGCAGCGCCGCATGCGGCAGCTGCGCGCCGATGTCGAGATCGAAGGCGCGCTTGCCGAGCCACTCCATGTAGTCCGGAAAGCTCTCCCATTCCCAGGGAATGCCGGCTTCGAGCACCGGCTCGGGAATGTCCTCGACGCCCTCCATCAGCTGGATCAGCCGCTGATGATCGGCTGGCCGGCACGGCGCGAAGCCGACACCGCAATTGCCCATGATCGCGGTGGTGACGCCGTTCTGCGACGACGGCGAGATGTCGTGGCTCCAGGTCACTTGGCCGTCGTAATGGGTGTGAACGTCGACGAAGCCTGGGGTCACAAGTTTGCCGCGTGCGTCGATCTCCTCGCGTCCGGCGCCGCCGACCTTGCCGACCTCGATGATGCGACCGTTCGAAATCGCGACATCGGCGTCGTAGAGATCGCCGCCGGAGCCATCGGCAACGGTTCCGCCGCGGATCACGAGATCTGGCTGCGTCATGGCGTGTCTTCCCCGGTCGTTGTTGTTATGGGCACATCATCGGCGGGAAGGCGATGATGTCAACATACGGGGAAGAGGCAGCAGCCTTGCGTCAGCGACCTGATTGTAGGGTGGGCAAAGCGGCGCCATAGGCGGCGCGTGCCCACCACCGCGAGCGGGATGGTGGGCACGGCGCGCGATGCTGTCGTCAATCACGACGAGCGTGCCAGGCGCCTTTGCCCACCCTACAAGAAACCTACGCCTTCGCCTTCCTCGGCTCGGTGAAGAACGCGAGCACGATGGTCAGCAGCATGAACACGACGGAGGCGCCGAACACCCAGCGCGGCGCATTCATGTCCATGATCCAGCCGAACAGCAGCGGGCTGACCACGCCGGCGAAGTTGAAGCCGGTGGAGACGATGCCGAAGGCGCGGCCGGCGGCACCCGGAGGGGCGGCGTTGCGCACCAGCATGTCGCGCGACGGCGCGATCACGCCGCTCATGAAGCCCGCGACCAGCATGATCGTCGTGAGCAGCACGGTCGGCAGGTTGATGAAAGTGATCATCAGCACCAGCACGGCGTTGATCGCATAGGCGACGGCCGCGACCAGGTTGTGATGGCGGATGCGGTCGGCGAGCTGGCCGCCGGCGAGCACGCCGACGGCGCTGGCGCCGAGGAACGCGGTCAGTGCGATGTTGGCGGTCGAGAACGAGATGCCGTAGCCGTTCATGAGCGCGACAACGCCGAAGCTGGCGATGCCGGCGTTGGACAGGCTGAGCAGCATGAAGAACACGGTCAGCAGCATCAGCATCGGAGTCAGCAGGCTGGGCTGTTTCGCCTTGCTGCCGTCGGCGCTGGTGTGATGCGGATGCGGCGGCACCTCGGGCACGTTGCCGACGAGCAGAAGCAGCGCGGCGAGCGGACCGACCAGGCCGGCCGCGATCAGCGCGCCGGAGCCACCGACGGTGGTGACCAGCGCCGCCATCACGGCGGGCGCGACCGCGCCGCCGAGATAGCCGGCGAAAGTATGCACACCGAACGCGCGGCCCATGCGCTTCTCTTCCATGTGCGCGGCCAGCAGCGCGTAGTCGGCAGGATGATAGACCGCGTTGGCGAGGCCGAGCAGCACCGCCGAGACGACAAGACTGGCATAGCTCAGGTAAACGCCGAGCATCGCCAGCGACAGGCCACCGAGCGTCAGGCCGAGCAGCAGGATGCGGCGGGCGCCGGCGCGGTCGACGAGATAGCCGACGGGCGCCTGGGTCAGGGCCGAGACGACCGCGAACACGGTGAGCGGAAAGCCGAGCTCGATGTAGCCGACGCCGAGCTTCTCCTTCAGGTAGGGAAACAGCATCGGCAGCACCAGCATGTGCAGATGGCTGACCCAGTGCGCCAGCGAGATCAGCGCCAATGTGCGCAGCGGCGAGGCGGTTCGGACCGGAGCACCGGCATGTTGCGATGCGGCAAGAACGTCAGCCATGGTCGATCCGTTTGGCTCCCGGCGTCAGTGATGGTCCTGAAGGGCGCGTTGCCGGCAAATCACCAAGGGCTGCCGAATAATGGGCGCGCGACACAACGCCACACTATCGGATTACGGTTCATTGTCCACGAACGCGCGCGCATGGCACCTGCGCGCGCCGGCCGGCGTTTTCGGTGCACGGCGACGATTCGGCCAGCCATTCTGGCGCAATGCATGCGCCACGCCGCTCAGGACAGCGATGCAAAGCCAGGATTGCCGTCGACGCCCGAGAGCGTGACCTTGTTAGTTCCGACCAGCACCAGCTGACCGTTGCGCAGGTGGCTCGCGACCACATCCCACACCGGCTTGCCGTCCTGTGCGTTCATCGAGGCCCAGCCGGCGACCTTGTAGCTCTTGCGGGCCTCCAGCGGACGGCCATCGTCGAGCGTGAGATCGGAGATGCGGCGGCCGATCGGCTCGGCGGGCGCGCAACGGTAGGACAGCCCGCCCGTGCGCACCATGTCGCCGCCCTGCTGCAGATAGGGATCGGCGTTGAACAGGTTGTCGCAGACGTCCTCGAGCACGTCCTTGATCTCTGCGCCGGTCATTCGCTGCACATAGGTCTCGGGATAGGTGATCGCGGTCTGCGCCAGCACGTCCTCCAGCAGGATGGATTGGTTCGCGAGCAGCGTCGGACCCCAGCGGAATCCGGGCGACAGCGCGATCTCGGCATCGAGCTCGCGGCGCAGCGCCGCGCAGATCAGGTCGTCGGTCGCGCCTTCGAAATTGCCGCGCCGGTACAGCAGCCGGTCCGACGTCGCGAGCTTCTCGCTCCAGGCCGCGACCTGCGGCTGCTGGGTCTGGTCGATCAGCGCCTGCATCGCAGGATCGGGCTTCAATAGCTCCGAGTAGATGGGCAGCAGCCGGTAGCGCGCGTCGGCGACGCGTCCCTTGCCGACGTCGAGATCGAGCACGGCGAGGAATTTGCCGTTGGAGCCGGCACTGGTGACGAGCGTCGCGCCCTTGGCATTGCTGACCGCGACCGGTTGCGGAACCGCGTCATGGGTATGGCCGCCGAGGATGACGTCGATGCCGGTGACGCGGCCCGCGAGCTTGAGGTCGACATCCATGCCGTTATGCGACAGCAGGATCACGGCATCGACCTTGTCGGCGCCGCGCAGGCCATCGACCAGCTTCTGCAGCTCCTCCTCGCGGATGCCGAACGTCCAGTCCGGCGTGAAGCGGCGCGGATGCGCGATCGGCACGTAGGGAAAGGCCTGGCCGATCACCGCAATGCGGGCGCCGCCAATCTCCTTGATGGTGGCCGGCTTGAATACGCGGCCGGAGCCGTGATCGAACGCCTTGGCGTCGTTGAACGCGGCCTCCTCGGTCAGGAACACGTTCTGCGCCAGGAACTCGCCCTTGAAGCGGGCGAGGTTGGCGCGCAGCGCCTCCTCGCCATAGGTGAACTCCCAGTGCCCGGTCATGGCGTCGATGCCGAGCAGGTTGGCGGCGCTCACCATGTCGGCGCCGCGCATCGCATTGGCAAGTCCGGTGCCCTGCCAGAGATCGCCGCCATCGAGCAGCACCGAGCGATGGTCGCCGGCATCGGCGCGCAGCTTGTCGACCAGGGTTTTCAGATGCGCGAAGCCGCCCATCCGGCCGAAGCGCCCGGCGTACTTCTCGAACTCGAACGAGGTGAACGCGTAAGCCTCGGCGCTGTCGGGCCGGATGCCGTAGCGGTCGAGGAAGGCGCGCTCGACCAGATGCGGCGGCCGTCCCCACATCTCGCCAATGCCGAGATTGACGCTGGGCTCGCGGAACAACAGCGGGCGAAGCTGCGCATGCGTGTCCGTGATGTGCAGGATGCGGGCGTTGCCGAATTTCTCGATGTCGTAGAGGCTGACGGTGTCGGCGGCGCGGGCGTTGCGCAGCAGCGCCGGCGCGGCGAGCGCGGCGGCAACTGATGCTTGCAGAAAGTCCCGGCGCCGAATCATGGCTCGCGTCCTAGCTTATGATGCGATTCCGTGGAATCGCACCGTGAGCTATCCCTTTGCTTGAGCATGATCTCCGCATAAACGCCTTCGGCGCTTGTGCGAGGGAAAGCCGGTTTCCACTTTTCCGGATCATGCTCTACCTGATCTCCATGTCCTTCCAGCGCTGCTTCTCGCTGGTGGCCTGGACGATCGATGCCTTGGCGAGCGCCTCGGCCTCCTGCGCCGATTTCAGCGCAGAATCGAAATTGCCGGAATCGGCTGCCTTCTTCGCGGCATTGAGTGCGGCCTGGGTCACGGTCCATTGGTTGCGCAGACGTCCGGCTTCCTTGTTGGCGCTCTCGGCCGCCGCGACAGCCGCGAGATAGTCGGCCTCCGACGCGGCCCGCGCGGAGCCGGCGCCGACCGCTGATACCATCATGGCGAACACGATCTTTTTCATGACGCTTGCTGTCTTGACATTTGTCATGGCCGCGCTCCCGGTCCTGAAACCGGCAGGCCGTTCGACACGTAGGACAGATAATATTCGAGGTTGCGGTATTCGTCCGATTGCGGCTCCAGCGGCACGGCGCGCGTCTGGCTGTTGCAGGTGACGAAGCGCCGGCTGATCGTGCCCATGCCGCTCCATTCCGAGCGGTAGATCGGCATCGCGTTGAGGATGCCGAGCGCCGGCGCCAGGATCTCTGCGCGGATCCGCTCGCCCGGGCTCTGCACATGGCAGCTCGCGCAGGAGAAGTTCAACTGGCCGCGGCGGGTATAGAAATATTCCTTGCCCTTCTCGAACGCCTCGAGCGCACGCGGATCGTCGGGGATCTTGATGTCGAAACGCTTGCCGCGCGACGTGTACGCCATGTAGGCGGTCAGCGATGCCATCTCGTCCCTGACGTAGGAGTAGGGCTGCTCGCCATTGGCCTCGCGGCAGCGGTTCAGCGCCAGCTCGAGGGTGATGACCTTGCCTTCCTTGTCGTCGAAATAGGGATAATTCTGGCGGATGCCGATGCCGCCGTTCGGGAAGCAGTCGGCATAGGTCTTGCCGTTCTTGAACGGCTTGGCGAACATCTCCTTGCCGGCATCGAGCGCGAACTCGTAAGGCGGAAACTGCTCCTTCTCCTCCCACTGCTTGCGCATGTCGGCGTTCATTGAATACGGCCCGTTGACGAAATCGTCGAACGCCACCTTCGGAAACTTCTTGATGAAGTAATCCTGGAACGCCTTGGCGTCGGCAGCCGGGTTCGGCTTGTCCGCGGCCGCAGCGCCGGAGGCGCCGAGAGCGAGCGCGGCCGCGATAGTCAGCGCGAGGCGCAGCGCCCTCATTGGATCGTCGCCGTCAGGCTGTCGGTCGCGCCCTTGCTGTCGACCCAGCTCACCTTGAGCTCGTCGCCCTTGGCCGCGCCCTTGAAGGCGAACTTGACATAGGGGTCCTTCGACACCGCGGTGCCCCAATCGGCCAGGAACACCGTCTTGTCCTTGTGCACGAAGGTGAGCTGCTGGATGTAGTGCGCCGGGATCAACTCGCCCTTGGCGTCCTTGACCAGGCCCGTATCCATCGGGTGCTGGATCAGGGTCTGGACCTCGGCGATGTCGCCGTTCAGGACGGCGCGGACGCGGATGCTCGATGCCATGATGATCTCCTGACCTTAGCCGCCGCAGCCGCCGACGGTGACCTTGACCTCCTTGGTCGCGCTGTAGAGCTTGCCGCCGGATTCGACGAGCGCGATCACGTTGGAGGTCTTGGCCATCTTGAGCCGGTTCGCCACGGCGGGCACGGTGCCCTCGGGGATGTGGTACGACGCCGCCAGCGCGAACGGATTCTCGCTGACGATGAAGGCGATCGAGGTCACGTTCGGCAGCGACGTCGTCACCGCGATCGGCACCACGCCGCCGTTCTCGGCGATCTCTGGCGCGTCGAGCTTGATCTTGTCGGACGCTTCGTGGTCGCGGCCGTACAGCGCCTTGACCGCGTCAGGCGCATTCTTCTGCTTGAAGGCATCTTCCGGATATTTGTTGTCGTTGGTCGCGGCGAAGGCGGGCGCGGCGTGCAGCACGGCGTTGCCGAGGCCGATCAGCGCGACGAGGCCGGCGCCCTTCAGGAACAGGCGGCGGTGGGCCAACGGGCCGAACGAGGCAGTCATGGCGGTCTCCAACGGAATCAGAGGGTCTGCAGGAAGTCGACGATGGCGCTGATTTCCTGCTCGGTCAGGATGCGGTTGCGGCCGAACGGCGGCATCACCGTCAGCGGATTGCGCCTGGTCTCGTCGTTGAGAATCGCGATCAGCTCGGCGCGGTCGTATCTTGCCTTGAGGTTCTCGAGCTTCGGGCCGATCGAGCCCGGCAGGTCGCCGCCGTTGATCTCGTGGCAGGTCAGGCAGTTGCCCTTGCCGCGGTCGAAGGCGAGCTTCTGGCCGTCGACGGCACCGGACTGGGCGTGAGCGGCCATGGACATGGCGAGCGAGAGCCCCATCGCCAGGGCGGTACGCAGGACAGGTGTGATCAAGGTGGAGTTCCGACGTCTCGGTGATCTCGGCAATATAGGCGCTGCAAAGCATAAAGACCATCGGCTGACAATGCAGCTATGGTGGCCGCCGCAACGCGGTTAACGAGGCCGTTCAAGGGGCGGTCGGGAGAATGGGCATGGCGGAGTATGTCGTGGAGTTCGGCCGGGACGGCCGGCCGGTGGAACCGGACGGACGGCTGGACGCGGCCGCCTTCCACCGCAACCACCAGCCGATCTGGGCGGTGCTGGGACGGCTGCTCGCGGGCAAGACCGGCGACGTGCTGGAGGCCGGCAGCGGCACCGGCCAGCATGTCGTGCATTTCGCCTCCCAGCGGCCGGATCTGACGTGGTGGCCGAGCGATCTCAACGCCAATCACCTCGCCAGCATCGCGGCGTGGCGAAGGCATGCCGGGCTGTCGAACATCCGTGATGCCCAGCGCATCGACCTGTCAGATCCCGGCTGGCCTGCGGCGTTCCGCGCCGCGGGCGGGCCTTCGCAGCTCACCGCGATCTTTTGCGCCAATGTGATTCACATCGCGCCGTGGTCGGTGGCGGAGGGATTGTTCGCCGGCGCCGGGCAGGCGCTGTCGGCGGACGGCGTGCTCGTGCTCTACGGCCCGTTCAAGCGCGCCGGCAAGCACACCGCGGTCAGCAATGCCGTGTTCGATACCTCCCTGCGCGAGCACAATCCGGACTGGGGGGTGCGCGACATCACCGACCTCGAAGCGCTTGCCGCGCGCCACGGGCTCGCCTTGCGCGAGACGATAGAGATGCCGGCCAACAATATGATCCTGGTGTTCGCGCGGGCTGCTTGAAGGCTGCGTCGTCGCCCTCGGCGCCGCGCGATGACCGTGAAGAGAGCCGTTTACGCCATCTCCCGCCCGACATGTCGCGCCAGAAACCGCGTGCCCAACGTGATGAAGCCGGCGCGCTCGCGGTTGTCGGTGCCGTAGCCATGGCCGCCGGCGGCGGGTTCGTAGAACCAGGCATCGTAGCCCATGGCCTGCAGCTTGGCGGTCATCTTGCGCGCGTGGCCCGGATGGACGCGGTCGTCGCGCCGCGTGGTCGCGATCAGGATCGGCGGATAGGGCTGGCCGGGCATTGCGGTGTGATAGGCCGAGTAGGTCGACAACCAGCTCCAATCCTCGTCGCTGTCGGGATCGCCATATTCGGCGATCCAGCTCGCGCCGGCGAGCAGCTTGCTGTAGCGGCGCATGTCGATCAGCGGGATGGTGCAGAACAATGCGCCGAAGCGCTCGGGGTAGCGCACCAGCATGTTGGTGATCAGGATGCCGCCATTGGAGCCGCCTTGCGCCGCGATGCGCTTCGGCACCGTGACGCCGCGGCGGACGAGGTCGGCGGCGACCGCTGCGAAATCATCATGCGCGAGCCGCTTGCCGGCATAACGGCCGGCGTCGTGCCAGGCGGTGCCGAACTCGCCGCCGCCGCGGATGTTGGCCTCCACGAGCGTGCCGCCACGTTCGAGCCACAGCTTGCCCAGCGCCGCATTGTAGGCCGGACGGAGCGTGTGACCGAAGCCGCCATAGGCGCTCATGTGCACCGGCGCGTCGCCTGTCAGCTCGGCCGGCCCGGTCTGGGTGTAGGGAATACGCTCGCCATCCACCGAGATCGCCTCGTGCCGTGTGACGACGTGCCCCTCGGCGCTGAAGGTGCGCGGCGCCTGCTTCAGGATCGCGGGTGCAGCGAAGCTCTCGATCAGCTGCAGCGACGGCGGCGTCAGCGGATCCTGGATGTTGGCGAGCAGGTCGCCATTGCTTTCCGCCTCGTCGGTGTCGAGCCGCCAGACGTCGACCGTCGCGATCTCCGGCAGGCCGGGGAGCCGCTCGCAGCTCCACTCCCTCGGTGAAGGCGTCCACACCTCGAACCTTGCCCTGAGCTCGTCGAGGATCGACAGCACCAGCCGGTCGCCGGCCCAGGACAGGCCCTGCAGCGCGCGTCGCTGCGCCGGCTCGAACACCCGGGTGAAATCGCGGCGTCCGGCAAGGAATGCTGACAGCCGGAGGCCGAGCACCACATCTGCAGGATGGGTGACCTCGCCGACGGTCCAGGGCTGGCGCAGCTTGACCGCCATCCAGTCGCCATGCGCTGACATCCAGCAGTCGGTCGGCAGGTCGAGCTTGGTCCGCGCGCCGCTGCCGTCGCCGAGCCATAGATGCTGGTTGAAGAAGTCGATGCCCTCGGCGAACCACACCCGCGCCGGCGCGACGCTGCGATCGACGCCGACATGCACCCATGTCGACTGGCTGCCTTCGGCGGCGAAGATCACCTCCGCCTGCTCGACCGGCTGGCCGCGCCGCCAGCGCCGCACCGTGCGTGCGTAGCCCGACGGCGTCGCCATGCCCGGGCCGAATGCGCTCGCCAGCAGCAGCGTGTCGGCATCGAGCCAGGCGACGCTGCCCTTGGCTTCCGAGAGCGTGAAGCCGTCCGTGACGAAGTGCTTCGTCGCGAGGTCGAACTCGCGCAGCACCACGGCGTCGCTGCCGCCGCGCGACAGGCTCAGCATGGCGCGCTCATGCGCCGGCGGCAGGCTCGAGACCCCGTTCAGCGCCCAGTCCTCGCCTTCGTCGGCAGCGAGTCGATCGATGTCGAGCAGGTCATCCCATTGCGGTTGCGCCTCGCGGAACTCCGCCATCGTCGTGCGCCGCCACAAGCCGCGCGGATGCGCCGCGTCCTTCCATTGATTGTACAGCAGCCCGCCGCGGCGGCTCACGAACGGGATGTTGTCCGGCCGATCCAGGATGGCGGCGAGTGCGTCGCGGTCGCGTTCGAAGGCCGCATCGCCGAACGCGGCGAGCGTGCGCTGGTTCTGCGCCGCGACGAACGCGAGCGCGCGCTCGCCGTCGATCTCCTCGAGCCACAGATACGGATCGTCATCGGGCGCCGCGATGGTCGGACGATCGTCGATTGACATGGCTCAAGCTCCGCGGGCGCCGTTGACGCGAGAATACCGCCGGCTTGATTAGCCGGGCCGGCCGGGAGTGTCGAATCACGCTCCGTGGCGCGTTCGCCGCCCGCATGGCTTGTCTCCGTTCGCGCCCGTTGCCTCGGGCGCGCGCTTCCCGCAATAGTGCGGCCAAACGAGCAAGGCGGGAGCGTGCGCCCCACGCCTCCGGATACCCGAGATGATCGATCTGACCGTGAGCGAAGACACCTCCGATGATGCCCGCGCCCGCCGCAACGTGGCGCGGCTCGCGGCCGCCCAGGCGCTGACCGGCGCGAACTCGGCCGTGATCTTCGCCACCGGCGCGATCGTCGGCGTCACCATCGCGCCGAGCATCGGGCTCGCGACGGTGCCGATCTCGATGTATGTCGTCGGCCTCGCCGCCGGCACCCTGCCGACCGGCGCGATCTCGCGCCGCTATGGCCGCCGCGCGGCCTTCCTGATCGGGACCGGCTGCGGCGCCGTCACGGGCGTGCTCGGCTGCCTCGCGATTCTGCGCGGCTCGTTCGCACTGTTCTGCCTGGCGACGTTCCTCGGCGGCCTCTATGGCGCCGTCGCGCAATCCTATCGCTTCGCGGCGGCCGATGGCGCCAGCGTGACGTTCCGGCCCAAGGCGGTGTCGTGGGTGATGGCGGGCGGCATCTTCGCCGGTCTGCTCGGTCCGCAGCTCGTGCAATGGACCATGGACGTCTGGCAGCCCTATCTGTTCGCATTCAGCTATCTGATCCAGGCGGCGGTCGCGCTGGTCGCGATGGGGATCGTCGCCGGCGTCGATCTGCCGAAGCCTGAAGCTGCCGATCTCCATGGCGGCCGGCCCCTCTCGGCGATCGTGCGCCAGCCGCGCTTCATCGCAGCCGCCCTGTGCGGCACCATCGCGTATCCGGTGATGAACCTGGTGATGACCTCGGCACCGCTGGCGATGCAGATGTGCGGGCTCACGGTGTCGGATTCCAATTTCGGCCTGCAATGGCACATCGTCGCGATGTACGGCCCGAGCTTCTTCACGGGATCGCTGATCGCGCGCTTTGGTGCGCCCGTCATCGTCGCGGTCGGCCTCGCGCTGGAAGCGGTCGCAGCGGTGATCGGTCTGTCCGGCCTCACCGCGATGCATTTCTGGGCCACGCTGGTGGCGCTCGGGGTGGGGTGGAATTTCGGCTTCGTCGGCGCCTCCGCGCTGGTGCTGGAGACGCATACGCAAGCCGAGCGCAACAAGGTGCAGGCGTTCAACGATTTCCTGATCTTCGGCCTGATGGCGCTGGGCTCATTCTCGTCAGGCCAGTTGCTCGCCCATTTCGGCTGGTCGGCGGTCAACCTCGTGGTGTTTCCGCCGGTGCTGCTCGGCCTGTGCGTGCTCGCGCTGGTGTGGTCGTCGAAGCGAAGGCTTGCGACGGCGGACGGAGCGGAGCGGGGTTAGTACTACTGCGTCACAAATTTCTTCTTTTTGGCTTCGGGACAAGACCGCAACATGGGCATCGAGGCAAGGT
>NZ_JAUEYJ010000049.1:0-9484 GCF_032489615.1 Bradyrhizobium sp. SZCCHNR1051
GGTACCTGCCGCCTGCATTTTTTTCGCAGGCGGGCCATGGGTGAGGCCTTCACCCGGCATTCCCTGCGCCCTCTGCATTTTGCAAGGGCCACGATGATCGCAGACCTCGGGCGTCCGTGCCGCGAGAACGAGACCGTGTGTCGATCGTTGTTTGAGCCGTGTATCCGCCCCATCCACCGCCGTCGTCCCGGCGCCGATCCGGGGCCCATACGCCGCGGCGGACGTGACGTGCGAGGAACTAACGGCTGGCCTGCCTCAAACCACTGCCTGGGGTTATGGGTCCCGGCGCAAGGCCGGGACGACAGCGGTGTGTGTGGATGCGGCTTGCGTAGCCACCATCGTCATTGCGTGGAGCGAAGCGACGAAGCAATCCGGGGTCACGATCGCCACTCTGATCGTTTCGCTGCGCTCGCGATGACGAACGCACGGAGGAATTCCGGCACCTCAATAGCCCAGCGCACAGCCGTCCTTGCGCGGGTCGGAGCCGCCGGTGAGCGTGCCCTTGTCCCAGTCGATCCAGATCGCCTGACCGCCGCCGAGCGGCGACACCACCTTGGCGGTCTTGTGGCCGATCTTCTGCAGGCCCTCGACCACCTCGGCCGGCACGCCGTCCTCGAGCTGATAGACGCCCTCGTAGTGCAGACCGCGCGCCATATCGATCGCTTCCTGCACGTCGCAGCCATAGTCGAGGATGTTGGTCAGCACGTGGGTCTGGCCGACCGGCTGATACTGGCCGCCCATGACGCCGTACGACATCTGGGCGCGGCCGGCCTTGGTGGCGAGCGCCGGGATGATCGTGTGCAGCGGACGCTTGCCCGGGCCGATGCAGTTCGGATGGCCCGGCTGGATGCGGAAGCCGCCGGCGCGGTTCTGCAGCAGCACGCCGGTCTCGTTGGAGACGATGGCCGAGCCGAACGAATGCGCGATCGAATTGATGAAGGAGCAGACGTTGCGGTCGCGGTCGACGACCGTGATGTAGACTGTCTCCGGATTCATAGGCGGCGCGACGTTCGGCAGGTCGAGCAGCTTGTCGAGGCTAATCTGCGAGATGTACTCGTCGGCGAACTCCTTGGCGAGGATGCTGGCGACCTCGGTCGTCATGTGCGCGGGATCGCCGATGTGCTGCTCGCGCATCATGTAGGCGATACGGGCGGCCTCGGCCTCGAGGTGGAAGCGCTCGACGCTAAGCGGATCGATGCGCGTGAGGTCGAAGCGCGAGAGGATGTTGAGCATCACCAGCATGGTGATGCCCGGGCCGTTCGGCGGGCACTGCCAGACGTCGTAGTCCTTGTAGGTGGTGCCGATCGGCGAGGTCACCTCGGTCTGGTGGTTGGCGAAATCCTCCAAGGTGTGCAGGCCGCCGATGCCACGCAGCGTCTGCACCATGTCCTCGGCGACCGCGCCGGTGTAGAAGCCCTTCGGCCCGTCCTTGGCGATGACGCGCAGGGTCTGCGCCAGCTCCGGCTGGCGGATCACGTCACCCACGGCAGCCGCCTTGCCATGCGGCAGAAAGTAGCGCGCGGTGTTGGTGCCGTTCTTGAGCTTCTCGAACTGGTTGTTCCAGTCGAACGCGACACGCGGCGCCACCACATAGCCGTCCTCCGCGGCGCGGATCGCGGGCTGCAGCAGCCGGTCGAGCCCGAGCCGGCCGTGGTCGCGCAGGATGCGGTCCCAGGCGTCGACCGCGCCGGGGACGGACACCGCATGGGCCGAGGTCAGAGGGACCGAGTGGATCTTGCGCTCGAGAAACCAGTCCACGGTCGCGGCGGCGGGCGCCCGGCCCGAGCCATTATAGGCCATGACCCGGCCTTCGCCCCTGGGCTGCACCAAGGCGAAGCAGTCGCCGCCGATGCCGGTGGATTGCGGCTCGATCACCCCGAGCAGGGCGCAGGCTGCCACCGCCGCGTCGGCTGCGGTGCCGCCGGCCCGCAGCACCTCGATCCCGGCCAGCGCCGCCTGCGGGTGCGAGGTGGCGATCATTCCGTTCTGGGCGTGGACCGTCGACCTGCCGGGGAAATGGAAGCTTCTCATCGTTGCTCGCTGCGTGATCGTTTGGTGGCTGGAATGCCAGTGCTGACCGGCTACATCGCACATTCCTTCCAGGCTCGGCAATGCCCGGGGATACCAGCTTTTCTATGGTCAGCTCTGCTGGTAAACGGCCGCATGCCCCTCGCCGTCGCCGCCTTCTATCAGTTCGTCGCCCTGCCGGATTTTCGCGACCTGCGCGCGCCGCTCCACGCCTTTTGCGCCGAGCGCGGCATCAAGGGCAGCGTCCTGCTGGCCGAGGAGGGCATCAACGGCACCGTGGCCGGGACCGAACCGGCAATTGCCGCTCTGGTAGGCGAGTTTCGCGACGGAACGCTGTTCGCCGGCCGGCTGGACAGTCTGGAGCTGAAATACTCGCGCGCCACGGCCATGCCGTTCCGGCGCCTCAAGGTGCGGCTGAAGCGGGAGATCGTCACGCTCGGCGATCCCGCCGCCGATCCGACCCGGCAGGTCGGGACCTATGTCAGTCCCGCCGATTGGAACGCGCTGATCGCCGCGCCGGATACCGTCGTGCTCGACACAAGGAATGCGTTCGAGGTGGCGATGGGGACGTTCGAAGGCGCGGTCGATCCAGGCCTGCAGAGCTTCGGGCAGTTCAAGGATTTTGCGGAACGCGCACTCGATCCTGCGAGGCACAAGCGGATCGCGATGTTCTGCACCGGCGGCATCCGCTGCGAGAAGGCGAGCGCGCTGCTGCTGGCGCGCGGCTTTTCCGAGGTCTACCACCTCAAGGGCGGCATCCTGAAGTATCTCGAGGAGATCCCGGAAGCCGAGAGCCGCTGGCGCGGCGGCTGCTTCGTGTTCGACGAACGCGTCGCGCTCGGCCACGGTCTGCGGGAGCACAGCGCGGCCACGATCAAAGCAGTTCCGGAGGGCGCACGCGATGAGCAGCTCTGATCCATCCAACGCGGAGCTCGGCGAGCGGATCGACACGCTGGAGATGCGCCTCACCTTCCAGGACGACACGATCGAGACGCTGAACCAGACCATCACCGCGCAGTGGCGCGAGATCGATGCGCTGAAGCGCAAGATCGCCCTGCTGGTCGAGCGGCTCGAGGACGCGCAAAACAATGCCGAGGGGCCGCGCAATGAGCAGCCGCCGCACTACTGATCGTGCGGCGATCTCAGGCCGGGACGGTCGCCGGCGCCTTGCCGGCGGGCAGATCGATCACCTCTCCGGCCATGATCAGGCGGTCGCGGCCGGCGTCCTTCGCGGCATAGAGCGCGCGGTCGGCCGCCTCGATCAGCGAGGCCGGTCCGGCCGATCGCTCGAAGCCCGGCCGGCACACCGCGCCGCCGATGCTCGCGGTGACGATGCCCGCCGGGTTGTGATCGTGGACGATACGGGCCTCGTGCAGTGCCCGCCTGATCCGCTCGCCGAGCCTGGCGCAGCCCCCGGCATCGGTGTTCGGCAGCAGGATGGCGAACTCCTCGCCGCCGTAGCGGGCCGCCAGATCCGAGCTGCGCTGCGCCTCGTCGGCGAGAATGCCGGCCACGGTGTGCAGGCATTCGTCGCCGGCCGGGTGACCATAGGCGTCGTTGAAGGCCTTGAAGTGGTCGATGTCGATCATCAGCAGCGCCAGCGAAGTCTTGTCGCGGTAGGCCCTGCCCCACTCCTCCAGCAGCCGCTCGTCGAACCGGCGGCGGTTGGCGAGCCCGGTGAGACCGTCCTCGATCGCAAGCGTCTCGAGCCGTCCTTGCAGCGTCTTCTGCTGCGTCACGTCGCGGGTGACGGCGACGAAGCCGTCGAGCGCGCCGTCCGGCTGACGGGTGGCGCGGATCGTGGCCTCGACCCAGATCTCCGACTTGTCGCGGCGGCGCATGCGATAGGTTGCGCGTGCTTCGTCGACGGCCCCCCTCCTGAGCTGATCGAGGATCGCCTGCAACTGCGGGCGATCGAGCGGATGCACGCCGGAGAGCGCACGCTTGCCCAGGAGCTCCGACGGGTGCCAGCCCAGCACGCGCATGGTCGAGGGCGAGACGTAGCCGATGCATTCGTCCAGCTCGATCCGCGTCACGATGTCGCTGGAGCCTTCGGCGAGCAGCCGGAAGTTCTCCTCCTTTGCCGCCAGCGCCGCGGCAAGCTGCTGCCGCTGCAGCAACTGCTTCGCGAGGAAGATGCCGATCGCGATGACGAGCGCGACCAGACAGACCAGCACCGTGAGCCGAATCAGCGCATCACGCTTCCATTCGGCCAGGACCTCCGCCTCCGTGCGCGTCACCAGAATGAGGAACGGATAGCGCTGCGCGTGCTGATAGAACCCGATGCGTTCGGACGGTTCGCCGAGCCTTCGGAACTGCAACGGCCCCGACGCCGGATGATAGGGGATCGCTTCAAGTACGGGGCGCCCGACCGTCTGCGGGTCCGGTTCCGCATTGTCGGCGAGGACGGCTCCGTCACGGCTCATCAGGCTGATCGTCCCCTCACGACCGACGGCAAACTGACGGTAGAACTGAGCGAAATAGGCAACGTCGACGGTTGCCAGCACGACGCCGCCGAACCGGCCATCCGCGTGATTCCAGCGCCTCGACAGGGTGATGACCCATTGACCGCCGGCCCTGCTCTGCACCGGACGACCGATCAGCAGCGAGCGATCGGCCGAAATCCTGTGGTGTGCGAAGTAGTCGCGATCGGCATTGTTGTAGTTGGTGAGCGTGACATCCTCGGTGGTGGCAAGCCAGTCGCCGTTTTCGCCATAGGCGAAGATGCCCCGGATGCGGCCGAGATTGGCCTTCCTCGTCTTCAGAATCGTCTGCAGTCGGGCGATCGCACCGGGCTTGCCGTCATCGGTCTCGAGCGCGGCGACGACGCCGCGCAACAGCGAATCCGCAAGCTCGAAGGTATCCTCGACGTGCTGGGTCAGCGAGTGAGCGAGGTTGCCGAGATCGGTTTCGGCATTGCGCAGCTCCGCCTGTCGGGACGTCCATTCGCCCCAGACGCTGTAAGCGAGAATCGCGACCGACACGAGCGCAAGCACACCAGCCGCCCACATCGGCAGGCGGCTTCGATCAACTCTGGTCGCACCAACGTCCATTCCGCGGGACTCTCCGGACGCCGGGAGAGTCCCATGGACATCTTATCTAACCCTGAAATGCGGCGGGTCCAAAGGCGTCCGCGGCGCCCCGTAAGATTACGGCATCTCCCGTACGACTACGGACAAACAGCGGCGGCGCCGCGGTCAAGGCGGGCGTTCAGCCTGTTAGTTCAGCGAACGAACACCGATCGCACCTTGTCCCAAAGCGATGGCGAATGGTCTCGGTCAACGTCAGCGTCGTCCTTCACGCGGGTCGTCGAGGGCTGCTGCAGGCTCACCGGGTCCGATGCCGGAAACGTGTCCATCAGTCCCTTGTCGAGCTGCGTTGCAGTCTTGCGGTCGAGACGCGCGGCTTCGCGGGGATCGACGGCGTGCTTGTCGTGCGGCGCGGGATTGAATTTCTCAGCCATGACCAATCTCCCTGTGGGACGACAACGCAGGGGCGAAGGACGTGTTCCCCTCGATGTGACGCCCTGCGACTGCGGGGACGCTCGCATCTCCCGCGACGCCCCAGCGGATATGACCTTGGCCGGAACCGCTTGGGCATGTATCACGGACGGTAAACTGTTCCCGAAGGTTGCGGAGCCCCGAGCGTGAGTGAGACTGCCGTGAACAAGCCTTTCATCGACGTGCTGTCCGGTCAGCGCCAGAGCGGACCGCCGATCTGGATGATGCGGCAGGCCGGCCGCTATTTGCCGGAGTATCGCGAGGTCCGCGCCAAGGCCGGGGGCTTTCTCGATCTCTGCTTCAATCCTGAGCTCGCGGCCGAAGTCACGCTGCAGCCGATCCGGCGCTTCGGCTTCGATGCGGCGATCATCTTTTCGGACATTCTGGTGATCCCGCATGCGCTCGGCCGCAGCGTCCGCTTCGAGGTCGGCGAAGGCCCGCGGCTCGATCCGCTCGATACGCCGGAGAAGATCGCGACGCTGTCGGCGAAGGCAGACCTGTCGACGCTGGAAGCGGTGTTCGAGGCGCTGCGCCGTGTGCGGGCCGAACTGGCACCGAGCACCGCCCTGATCGGCTTTTGCGGCGCCCCGTGGACGGTTGCGACCTACATGGTCGCGGGCCAAGGCACACCTGATCAGGCGCCGGCGCGGCTGCTCGCCTATCGGCATCCCGATGCGTTCGGCAGAATCATCGATGCGCTGGTCGACAGCTCGATCGCCTATCTCTTGAAGCAGCTGGAGGCCGGTGCCGACGCGCTGCAGATCTTCGACACCTGGGCCGGGGTGCTGTCACCGCGCGAGTTCGCGCGCTGGTCGGTCGCGCCGACGCGACGCATCGTCGAGGGCGTGCGCAAGGCGCGGCCCGACGCCAGGATCATCGGCTTTCCGCGCGGCGCCGGCGCGCTGTTGCCGGGCTATGTCACCGAAACCGGAATCGATGCGGTCAGCATCGACTGGACGGCGGAGCCCGCCTTTATCCGCGAACGGGTGCAGAGCAAGGTGGCCGTTCAGGGCAATCTCGATCCGCTGGCGCTGATCACCGGTGGCGCGGCGCTCGACCAGGCGGTCGACGACGTGCTGGCGAGCTATGCCGGGGGACGTCACATCTTCAATCTCGGCCACGGCATCCTGCCGGAGACACCGATCGCCCATGTCGAGCAGATGCTGGCGCGTGTCCGCGCCTACAGGGGATGACCGATCAACGCGGCCGGCTGCGCTCGATCAGCTCGGCCGCGCCGTTGGCAAGCAGCTCGAGCCCGACCGCGCGACCGAGCTCGCGCGGGCGATCAGCGGGCGCCGAACGCTGCGCCTCGATGAAGCGGCCGCCGTCCTCGTCGAGCACCGAGGCGGTCAGCGTCAACTGTCCGCCGTCGATGGTCGAAAAGCCTGCGATCGGAGAATTGCAATGGCCGTTGAGCACCCAAAGCACCTCGCGCTCGGCGTCGGCGCAGGTCCGCGCCGCCGCATCGTCGATGGTCGCCAGGATGCGCCGGGTTTCCCAATCCGACGCGGGGCACTCGACGGCGACGATGCCCTGCCCGACCGCCGGCAGCATGTCGGCGACCGGAAACTCGTAGGAGGCGCGGTCGGACAAGCCGACCCGCTCCAGCCCGGATCGTGCCATGATCAGGGCGTCGGCCGGCCCCACGGCGCCGCCGTCCGGCAGCCGCTGCAGCTCGCCATTGTCGAGCTTGCGGATGCGGGTGTCGGCCGCGCCGCGGAAATGGATCAGCTCGGCCTGCGGAAACAGCCGCCGCGCATAGGCGGCCCGGCGCACGGCATTGGTGCCGATCTTGAAGCCCCGGCCGCCATCCTTGCGAAATTCGTCAAGCGACAGCCCGCGCCGCAGCACCAGTACGTCGCCCGGCGGATCGCGCGACAGCAGCGCTGCAACCACCAGACCGGGCGTCTCCTCGTTGCCCGGCATGTCCTTCAGCGAGTGCATCGCTGCATGCAGCCGGCCGTCCAGCATGGCACGGCGGATCTCGGCCACGAACGCCCCACCCTTGCCGCCATGCGAGAGCAGCTTGCTGGTCTGGTCGGAATCGCCCGTTGTCTCGAACTTGACGATCTCGATGTCGAGCGACGGAATCGCAGCCTGCAGCCGGCGGGCGATCTCCTCCGTCTGCGCCAAGGCCATCGTGCTCTTGCGGGTGCCGATCCGGAAACGTGTCACGAACTCATTCCTGCGTCAGCGCGCGTCCTGCAAGATCATGTCGGAGGCCTTCTCCGCGATCATGATGACCGGCGCGTTGGTGTTGCCCGAAACCAGATCCGGCATGATCGAGGCATCGACCACGCGCAGGCCGTCGACGCCGCGCACCCGCAGGCGTTGATCGACCACGGCGGCAGCATCGGTCCCCATCCGGCAGGTCGAGGTCGGATGGTAGATCGTGCTGCCGGTCTGCCGGCAATAGGCCAGGATGTCGTCATCGCTCGCGATCTTGGATCCCGGATAGGCTTCATCCGAGACATACG
The DNA here is from genome assembly GCF_032489615.1 of Bradyrhizobium sp. SZCCHNR1051. Lineage (NCBI taxonomy): Bacteria > Pseudomonadati > Pseudomonadota > Alphaproteobacteria > Hyphomicrobiales > Nitrobacteraceae > Bradyrhizobium > Bradyrhizobium sp. SZCCHNR1051. The sequence goes on from NZ_JAUEYJ010000049.1 coordinate 8,006, forward strand.
GCTTCAGCGCCGGTGCCGCCAGGATTTTCCGCAGGATCCGGAGACCATCGATGTTGGCCCGCCGGTCGGTTTCACTGGCGAGATAATTGATGCGGATTTCCGGCGGCACCGTCGGATCCGCGCTCCTGATCCGCAGCGAACCGCGGCTTTCGGGCCTGAGCTGGCAGACCGAGGCGGTGAAGCCGGAGAAGGTGTGCAGCTTTTCGCCCATCTTGTCGGTCGAGAACGGGATGAAGTGGATCTGGATGTCAGGGCTCGCAAGCCGCGGATCGGTCTTGAAGAACGCGCCGGCCGTACCCGCCGCGATCGTCAGCGGACCGTTGCGGAAGGCCGCATAGCGTGCGCCGGCCAGCACCTTGCGCACGGGGTTGTTGACGATGTCGTTGAGCGTGATGCGCTGGCTGCAGCGCATCACGATGCGGACCTGCAGATGGTCCTGCAGGTCACTCCCGACACCGGGCGCATCAAGAACCACGTCGAGGCCGTGCTGCTTCAGCAGCTCGCCCGGACCGACCCCGGACAACTGCAGCAGTTGCGGCGAGTTATAGGCACCGCTCGACACCAGGATCTCTTTGCGAGCGCGGGCCGTCCGCATCCGGCCGCGCTGGCTGAACGTCACGCCGCACGCCCGGCGTCCCTCGAACAGGATGCGCTGGGCCAGCGCGTCGGTCTCGACGTGGAGGTTGCTGCGGCCGAGCGCCGGCCGCAGGTAGGAGACTGCGCTGCTGGCGCGCCGGCCATGGCGTGTGGTGGTCTGGAAGAAGCCCGCGCCCTCCTGGCTCTGGCCGTTGAAGTCGCCATTGAAGGGCAAACCGGCTTCGACCGCCGCCTTCACGAACGCTTCGGACAACGGGTCCTCGTGTCGCCAGTCGGACACCGGCAGCGGGCCGTCGACGCCATGATAGTCGTCGCCGCCGCGGGACTGATTTTCCGCCCGCTTGAAATAGGGCAGCACGTCGTCATAGCCCCAGCCGACATTGCCGCGCTGGCGCCAGCGGTCGTAATCTTCGTGCTGGCCGCGCACATAGAGCAGGCCGTTGATCGAGCTGGAGCCACCGAGCACCTTGCCGCGCGGCTGGAACACAGAGCGGCCGTCGAGCCCGGGCTCCGGCTCGGTCTGGTACATCCAGTTGACGGATTTTTCCTTGAATAGTTTGCCGTAGCCGAGCGGAACGTGGATCCAGATGTTGCTGTCCTTCGGACCGGCCTCGAGCAGCAGCACCGTGTGCTCGCCGTCGCTGCTGAGCCTGTTGGCGAGAACGCAGCCGGCCGAGCCGGCACCGACCACGACGTAGTCGAACTCCATGTCCGCCTCACGCAACGCCACGCTGCCTTCCATCGCTTCCCCACCGGCCTTGTTATTCTTTCATCCTCGATGATACCAAAACGCAAGGACATGCAAGGGTGGATTCAATTGGTCGTCGCAACACTCGATGAGGAGGTTGCGATGGGCATTCGAAAGAAACGGTCAACGCGGGG
>NZ_JAUEYJ010000050.1:0-8546 GCF_032489615.1 Bradyrhizobium sp. SZCCHNR1051
TCCAGCAGAGGCGCTTGACGAGCTGCTGTCACGAATGAAAACACTGGGTGTTGCGACCACCGCTTGAGCCCGCCGGGTGTTTCGGCCAGACCTGTGGTGACTGCCGCCTGCTTTTTTTGCTGCAGGCGGGCCACGGGCGCGGCCAGCGCCCGGCCTTCCCTGCGCCCTCCATCCGATCGAGGGCGGACCTGACGCACAACTCGGGCGCGCGGCGCCGCGGGAGACGATGCCGCATGTCTGCGAGAGGAAATTCATTCGTGCTTGTTCGCAGTCAGACCCGGCAGGGGCCTCATGGTTCGAGACGGCGCTGCGCGCCTCCTCACCATGAGGGTTTGGCGCCGAAACCGGAGCTGCATTTGGCCGTGAGCGGTGTGCTCATCGGGAGGAGCGCGATGGCCGGCACAATTCATCGTCCGGGGACGACCCTCGCTCCTCACCCTGAGGAGCCCGCCGTAGGCGGGCGTCTCGAAGGGCGAGGCCCGGATCGTGGCGGCGTAACGGAGATGCGGCAGGAGAGCGCATCCCGTCTCCCCCGCAACCCTTTGTTAACCGCCATTAACCGAACGCTAACCAACCACCGGGCAAAAATTGCCGGGTGGAATGTGCGTGTCGTGGTTGGGTGCAGTTGACGGAGGAGAGCTTCCGTGGACGCCGGCGCGGTACCTCAGTTTCGGAACGGCGGCCCTGCGGCCGTCGCGCAGTCGTTTGGGGCCGGCACACGCGGCCGGCGGGAAGGGGCGAAAGCCATGGTCGACGTCACGGCGGGTCAGGGGGTCGGATCTCCGGCCGGCGGGTTCTCATTCGCTGACCTCAAGACAGCAGTCCTGCGCGGCGACATCGCGCTGGCGCTCGGCATCCTTACCATCCTGGTGGTGCTGATCCTGCCGCTGCCCTCGCTGGTGCTCGACCTGTTCCTGGCGATCTCGATCACCCTGTCGATCCTGATCCTGATGACCGCCTTGTTCATCCAGGCGCCGCTGGAATTCTCGTCCTTCCCGACCATCCTCCTGATCTCCACGATGCTGCGGCTGTCGCTCAACCTGGCTTCGACCCGGCTGATCCTGTCGCGCGGCCACGAGGGCACGGATGCCGCCGGCCACGTCATCGAGGCGTTCGGCAACTTCGTGATGAGCGGCAATTTCGTCATCGGCATCATCGTGTTCGCGATCCTGGTGACGGTGAACTTCGTCGTCATCACCAAGGGTTCGGGCCGCATCGCCGAGGTCGCGGCGCGCTTCCATCTGGACTCCATGCCCGGCAAGCAGATGGCGATCGACGCCGACCTCTCCGCCGGCCTGATCGACGAGAAGGTCGCCAAGATCAGGCGCAAGGAGCTGGAGGACGAAAGCGGCTTCTTCGGCGCCATGGACGGTGCCTCGAAATTCGTCCGCGGCGACGCCGTCGCCGGCCTGCTCGTCGTCTTCATCAACATCATCGGCGGCATCATCATCGGCGTCGCCCAGCAGGGTCTCGGCTTTGCCGAGGCCGCCCGCACCTACACCACGCTGACCGTCGGCGACGGCCTCGTGACCCAGGTGCCGGCGCTGATCGTCTCGACCGCGGCGGGCCTCCTGGTCTCCAAGGCCGGCGTCAGCGGTGCCGCCGACAAGGCGCTGATCAAGCAGTTCTCGGGCTATCCGCAGGCGCTCGGCATGTCGGCCGCCGTGATGCTGGTGCTGGCGCTGCTGCCGGGCATCCCGACCCTTCCGTTCCTGGCGCTCGGCGGCGGCGCCGCCGCGCTCGCCCTCAAGGCGCGCAAGCAGAAGGAGGTCGCGAAGGCCGAGGAAGTCGCCGCGGCTGCAGCGCCGGCAGCGGCTGCCACTGCCGCGGCCGCCGAGGAGCCGATCTCGGCCGCGCTCAAGATCGACGACCTCAAGATCGAGCTCGGCTATGCGCTGCTGCCGCTCGTGAACGCACCCGACGGCACCGACCGCCTGACCGACCAGATCAAGGCGCTGCGCCGGTCGCTGGCGATCGAGATGGGTTTCGTGATGCCGTCGGTGCGCATCCTCGACAACGTGCAGCTCGAGGCCAACACCTACATCATCAAGATCAAGGAGGTCGACGCCGGCTCCGGCAAGATCTGGCCGAGCCAGTTCATGGTCATGGACCCCGGCGGCAACCAGGTCGCGGTGCCCGGCATCCACACGACGGAGCCGACCTTCGGCCTGCCCGCCACCTGGGTCGACGCCGGCCTGAAGGAAGAGGCGACGCTCAAGGGCTACACGGTCGTCGACGCGGCGACCGTGCTGTCGACGCACCTGACCGAGCTGCTCAAGGCCAATATGAGCGACCTGCTGTCCTACGGCGAGGTGCAGAAGCTCCTGAAGGAGCTGCCGAAGGAGCAGAGCGAGCTGGTCAAGGACATCGTGCCGACGCAGATCACGATTTCCGGCATCCAGCGCGTGCTGCAGCTGCTGTTGTCGGAGCGCATCTCGATCCGCGACCTCTCGACCATCCTCGAAGGCATCGCCGACGCGCTCGCGTTCTCGCGCAACCCGGCCACGATCGTCGAGCACGTGCGCGCCCGCCTCGCCCGCCAGATCTGCGCCCAGAACACCTCGCCGATGGGCTACCTGCCGCTGATCGCGCTGTCGGCCAGGTGGGAGCAGGCGTTTGCGGAGTCGCTGATCGGCCAGGGCGAGGAGCGCAGCCTGGCGATGCAGCCGTCGAAGCTGTCGGAGTTCATGACCGCCACGCGCGATGCCTTCGAGCGCGCCGCACGCGAAGGCGAATCGCCGGTGCTGGTGACGTCGGCGGCGATCCGGCCGTTCGTCCGCTCGCTGGTCGAGCGCTTCCGGGCCCAGACCACGGTGCTGTCGCAGGCCGAAATCCATCCGCGGGCGCGGCTGAAGACGGTGGGGAGCGTGTGACGGCTGGCGTTGCGGAACCGCGGAATCCCGAGCGCGTTTTATCGGCGGGACCGGCGCGAGGCGCCGGCTTTTGCCGTTTTTACCGGCAGACCACCCCTTGCTTTACCGCCACAGGCAAACAAATTCTTAAATTTGCATTAAGTGGCTGAAGTTTCATCCGCACATCGAACAAGCAGTCAAATTATTGATATAGCTATAGAAATGTATATTTCATCGACTTTCGATCGCGAAGCATCACGCCTTATCACACACTTGTGATGTGGTCTACGAAACAGAATTGAGGTTTCCTACGTTAGTTCACGCGAGACGATGAACCGGAAAGCCCCCGGCTCACACGAATCAGCGAAGGACGGAAGACGGCAGGAGGCTTCCATGAACCACTCGATTTACAGCGCGGATCGGACCACCCACCTCAAGATCGTGGTGGTGGCGCTCGTGGCTGGCATCGCAGTGGCCGGCTTCGGCATCTCCGCCCGTCTCAACGCGGAGCCGAACTACGCGCAGACAGCAAAGGTCCTCAAGGCCGGCAAGCCGGTCGTGGTGACGAGTTCGGAGACGTCGCTGGTTCGCTGACAGGAATTTCCCGAATTCACGCGGTTCTCACAGCCCCCCAACTGGCCGCGTGGATATGTAGTAGACCCAACCCCAAGTCGACTACTGAAAACGCCCGCTCCCCACGGGCGTTTTCTTTTTTGGGCCCTGAATCACCGCGCCGGCGGCACCGTCTCGATCAGCTTGCCGGTAAACACGATCGGCCCGGTCGCCTGCCCGGTCGGCGACCCGCCCTCGGGCTCGACCGTGACGGCGTAGGTCGCGCGACTCACGGTGTCGGCGTCGTAGGACGAGAGAACGGGACGGCTGGTGAAGTCGCTGCCGCCGATCACGCCGAGCGAGCGCGGCTTCTGCAGCTTGTCGGACACGAGCCACAACTCGAAGCTCTTGCCCGGCTCCGGCGCAGCGCCGACCCGGCGCACGGTGTAGCTTTTGCTGGCAGCATCGACGGTCAAGATGAACGCCGGCGACGCCGCGTCCTTCTGCAGGAGGGCAACGAACTGGGCGGAGGGTTGCGCGACCGGCACCTTGACCTCCACAGTCTGGATCCGCGGCTTCGGCCGCAATGGCTGCGGCAAGAGATCGGGGCGGTAAACCTGGACACCGACCAGCGCGAGCAGCACGGCCGCGAGCGCGGTCATGATGTTGGCGACCGCGCGCAACTGCCGGACCTTGGACGAGAGCCGCACCACATTCGCATCATCGTTCGCGATCTCATGCGCTGTAGACGCGCTGCGTGTCGCGGCGACGGTCGCGACCTCAGGCTCGGGCGCCTCGACCGCGGCCGCTTCGATCGGCAGGGCTTCCGCCGCGACAGGCGAACCCTCGGGAGGTGCAGGGTCAGGACGAACAGCAATGACTGGAGCCTCGGCCACCGCCACTGGTTCAGCCGGCGGCGCGCTCTCGGCGAACGCTCGCAACCGCGCGATCTCGGCCTTGATGCGCTCCCACAGCTCGGGGCGCGGCTCGACCAGCCCGACCATCTGATTGAGCGGACCGAGACGAAATTCCCACGCCTGGACCAGCGCGACAAAATCCTTGTCGACCGCCATCATGGTCTCGACCTGCGCCCGTTCGGCGGCGTCGAGCGTCCCGAGCGCATATTCCGCCGCCAGCGCGACATGGTCTTCGCTATACGCCATCACAGGTCCAGGTCACGTCCTACAAGGTCTCTCGCCGGCTCGAACGGCACCTCATCCGAGACCGAGGCATTGGCGGATGTCCATCATGCTCCGCCGCAACCAGGTCTTCACCGTGTTCACCGGCGCCTCGAACTTGGTCGCCAATTGCTCGCGGCTCCAGCCGTTATAGTAGGCAAGCAGCACGAGCTTCTGGCGGTCGGGCTCGAGCTGGCCGACGCATTCCAACAGACGCTTGAGCTCCTCCGACATCTCGCGGCGCGCCAGCGGATCCGGCGTCTCGGCCGCAACCTCGAGCGCGGAGGGCTCATCCTCCAAAGACAACTCACCGCGCTTGCGCACCAGGTCGATGGCGCGGTTGCGGGCGATGGCGGCCATCCAGGTGATCGGGGAAGAAACGGCCGGGTTGAACTGCGCGGCGTTGTTCCAGACCTTCACATAGGTCTCCTGGACGACCTCCTCGGCGAGGTCCTGTCGGTGCAAGATACGGAGCACGACGCCATAGAGTTTCGCGCGCGTCGCCGCGTAGAGGCGCTCGAAGGCGGCCTCGTCCCCCTTGGCAACAGCGGCAAGCAACCAGACCAGCTCTGCCGGCGTCAGCATTTGGCGTCCCCGAAAATCGCCCCACTCCCTCGTTCGAGCCTACGTCCTCCCGTAGCACAAGTCCTGGGCAACTCTCCACCGGGGCGGGCGCGACGAAAAACCCGGACCTCGCGGCCCGGGTTTTCGAAAGCGACAGCCGTGTCGGCGACAGGCTCAGGCGATGACGCCGAGCCGGGCGCGCATCAGACCGATGCTGTCCATGTCGGCCTGCTCGCGGGCGCTCTCCTCGGCCTTTTCGCGGGCCTGGTCACGCTCGTCGAGCAGTTCGACCTTCTTCATCTCCTCGAACGCCTCGGACAACGCGGCCTTGGCGTCCTCGAGCTGGGTGCGCAGCTCGTCGGCCGAGCGCGTCAGGTTTTCCCGGCGCTGGATCGCGGCCTTGGCGTAGGTCGGATAGGCAAAATGGGTCGGGTCGTTGATGCCGGCCCGCTCCTGCTCGGTCTGGATCTCCCGCTCGAGCTCGGCCGACATGCGCTGGAAGTCAGCGATCATGCCCTCGATCTGCGTCACCCGGCGGCGTTTCTCATCCACCTGAAACTTCTTCAGACGGATCAGCGTTTCGCGCGACTTCATCGACTCATACTCCCCAGAAGTCCCGTGTACGGCGCGGGACAGGGCCGGCCGCCCTCCCTGGGCTCGCCGACTAGGCTCGTTACATGGAGGGGATGATTACCCGACAAAGTTAGCTTTCCGTTTCCAAGCGCCCCAGGATCTGTTCCAGCTCCCGATACCCGCTCTGCAACGTCGAGACCTCGTCCTTGCGCTGGCGCAGGAACGCCTCCAACGGCTCGTGCAGCCGGATCGCCTCGTCGACCTCCGGACTGGAACCGGCGCGGTAGGCGCCGAGCCGGATCAGCTCCTCCATATCGGCGTAGGTCGCCATCACCTGGCGCGCCCGCATGATGGTCGGCAAGAATACGGGGTCGGCCGATTTCGGCATCGTCCGCGACACGGATTTGAGGACGTTGATCGCCGGATAGCGGCCGCGTTCGGCGATCGAACGCTGCATCACGACGTGGCCGTCGAGAATGCCGCGCACCGCATCCGCCACCGGCTCGTTGTGATCGTCGCCATCGACCAGCACCGTGAAGATCCCGGTGATGGTGCCGTCGCCGCTGCCCGGCCCCGCCCTCTCCAGCAGTTTCGGCAGCTCGGTGAACACGGTGGGCGTGTAGCCCTTGGCGGTCGGCGGCTCGCCAGCCGACAGCCCGATCTCGCGCTGCGCCATCGCAAAGCGCGTCACAGAGTCCATTAGACAAAGGACATCCTTGCCCTCGTCGCGGAAATATTCGGAGATCGCGAGCGTCAGATACGCCGCCTGCCTTCGCATCAGCGCCGGCTCGTCGGAGGTCGCGACCACGACGACCGAGCGCGCGAGACCCTCATCGCCGAGATCGTCCTGCAGGAACTCCTGCACCTCGCGGCCGCGCTCGCCGATCAGTCCGATCACCGACACCGCCGCATCGACGTTGCGCGCCAGCATCGACAGCAGCACGGATTTGCCGACGCCCGAGCCGGCGAAGATGCCGAGCCGCTGGCCGCGGCAACAGGTGAGAAAGGTGTTCAATGCGCGGACGCCGAGATCGAGCGGCGAGCCGACGCGCCTGCGCGAATGCGCCGGCGGCGGATTGTTCCGATAAGGAACCGGCGAGGCGCCCTGCGGCAGCGGCCCCTTGCCATCGATCGGCTCGCCCATCGCATTGATGACGCGGCCGAGCCAGGCCGGCGATGGCCGCACCTGGTTGGCCGCATTGGCGATCACGGCGCGGCAGCCGCGGCGCACGCCCTCCAGCCCGGCGAACGGCATCACCACGGCATTCTTGCCGGAGAAACCGATCACCTCGGCAGGGATGTAATTGTTGCCGGTCTCGATCACGATGCGCGCGCCGACCGACATCGCATGAATCGGCCCGGCGATCTCCACCATGAGTCCCTTCACGCCGACGACACGCCCATAGGTGTTCACGGCGTCGATGTCGCTGATCTGCTCGGCCAGGGCCTTCATTGCCAAAGCGCCTTCATCGCGAGAGAAAGTTCATTGCGCCAGAGCCTTCATTGCGAAAACCTTAAGTAGGGGCAGATTCGCGTCGTCGGTTTAACTCTGTGTTTACTCGCATCATTAATCATTACGTCATGGTCTGGAGTGACTGACGTGCTTCGCTTTGCCGCCGTCGAAAAGCGGTGAGATCCGAGAGTCGGTTAGGTCCATCTCTTAACATGGAGCTTGAACGAGGACGGCTAAGAAAAACTGCCTTATCGCAACACCTTACGGCGATTCGATAAAAATTGCACGGATAGAGCTTGCGGAGGGGAATCAGGATTTGTTAACCATCTCTCGTCAGGATCCGAATCAGTTGTTCAAAGGCGTTTTGAGTGCCGCGATGGCGGCCGACCTGACGCCCGGAGCGGCGACTATGGGGAACTGGCATGCGCGTTTTGCTGATTGAGGATGACAGCGCCGTCGCGCAGTCGATCGAGCTGATGTTGAAGTCTGAGAGCTTCAACGTCTACACGACTGACCTTGGCGAAGAAGGCGTCGACCTCGGCAAGTTGTACGATTACGACATCATCCTTCTCGACCTCAATCTGCCCGACATGTCCGGTTACGACGTGCTCAAGCAGCTGCGCGTCTCGAAGATCAAGACGCCGATCCTGATCCTCTCCGGCCTCGCCGGGATCGAGGACAAGGTCAAGGGTCTCGGCTTCGGCGCCGACGACTACATGACCAAGCCGTTCCACAAGGACGAGCTGATCGCCCGCATCCACGCGATCGTCCGCCGTTCCAAGGGCCACGCCCAGTCGGTCATCCAGACCGGCGACCTCGTCGTCAACCTGGACACCAAGACGGTGGAGGTCGGCGGCCAGCGCGTGCACCTGACCGGCAAGGAATACCAGATGCTGGAGCTGCTCTCGCTCCGCAAGGGCACCACGCTCACCAAGGAGATGTTCCTCAACCATCTCTACGGCGGCATGGACGAGCCCGAGCTGAAGATCATCGACGTCTTCATCTGCAAGCTGCGCAAGAAGCTCGCCAACGCCTCCGAAGGCCGCAACTTCATCGAGACTGTCTGGGGCCGCGGCTACGTGCTGCGCGAGCCGCACGACATGGACGAGCGCATCCCTGCCTGATCTTTCACTGGGTACTCCGGCAGGCCTCACCGGCTTGCTCCTCCCAGACTGGGCCCCGCCGCAAATGGCGGGGTTTTTGTTTGTGGGGGTGTGATTGCTGTGGGGCCGGTGCTTGTTTGCTCGGAGCCTTGGGGGCGCTCGACCCAAACTCTCGCGACCCGATCAGTGCGCTCCCCTCCCCCTTGCGGGCTACGGGATGCCCGAAAGCGATTCCAAGCGATTTCTGGATGTGATTCAAAGTTTTCGACCG
>NZ_JAUEYJ010000051.1:0-5608 GCF_032489615.1 Bradyrhizobium sp. SZCCHNR1051
CCTCACGGCGGCATAAACTCCCAGCCGCCTATCAGCAGACTCGGTTTAACCGAGGACAACCTCCTGAGGCTCCACAGTTAGCCACCGTCGCCGGCAGGATCATCATCACCCGCCGACTTGACGCCAGCATCGAGGCGCCAGGACCACACGTCTTCCCGTCCGCATCGCAATCGTTCGTCGGCGCGATCACCTCACGCTGCGATCCGATGCGGCCATCGCATCATCAGCCCGACACTCGTGACGACCGCGAAGCGTCCCTCTTGTGGGCCAAGACAGCGGGGAATGTGCCGGTGATTTGCCCGACGACACAACGCCCGTCGGGTTGCGGCAAATTGGCACGACGGGCAGCTCGCCGGCGCAGATCACGCAATTAGTTCAGCGGATTCATCCGGATCGCGGCCTCCATATACCGCGCAGATGCGCAGGCTCACGAGTTCGTGACCACCCCTGAAAATCCATCCGGGCCCACCGATCGTGACGAGCATGACCAATCCGGTCGGGGTGACGCGACCCTGGATCACAGGGCAAACAAGGGCCGTAAATCCTGTTTGCGCATCAGCCAACTCATCAGTTCAGTTCCTGATCACACGCCAGCCGAGCCGCCATACCACGCCGCTTAGAGCATAGGCGCGCTTGGCAGTGGCTAGGTTGATCAGCCCGGCGCGATGCAATCGCCGAGAACCAAGCAGTATGCCGCGAGCCATGCGGACCGCTACGCTCGCGGCGTAACGCCTGATGTGATCTCCAATGCGCTCCCAAGCGTCGCCGGTGCGCATGTTCCTCAGAGCCATTGACCAAAGCGGCGGATGTAGAGGCGCTTGATCACTTGCGTGAGCAGGCAGTAGCTCAGCAGGATCGCGATCAGGATCGGGAAATATGCCTCCGGCAACGGTACCATGCCGACGTGCGCACCGAGCGGCGAGAACGGAAGGTAGATGCCGATCGCCATGATGCTGGCGGTGAGCAGGATCACCGGCGTGGCGGCCCGGCTCTGGATGAAAGGGATGTGTTGGGTCCGGATCATGTGCACGATCAGCGTCTGCGTCAGCAGACCAACCACGAACCAGCCGGATTGAAACAGAGATTGCTTCTCGACGGAATCGGCTCCGAACACATGCCACATGACGATGAAGGTCACGATATCGAAGATAGAGCTGATAGGACCGATGAACATCATGAAGCGCGCAATGCCGCTGGCGTCCCACTTCCGAGGCTGCTTGAGATAGTCCTCGTCTACGTCGTCCCACGGAATCGAGACCTGCGAGATGTCGTAGAGCAGATTCTGGATCAATAGCTGAATCGGCAGCATCGGCAGGAACGGCAGGAAGATGCTCGCAACCAGCACGCTGAACACGTTACCGAAGTTCGAGCTTGCCGTCATCTTGATGTACTTGATGATGTTGGCGAACGTCTTGCGTCCCTCGATCACGGCCTCCTCAAGGACGAGGAGACTCTTTTCGAGCAAGATGATGTCCGCCGATTCCTTTGCTATGTCGACGGCGGTATCGACCGAAATTCCGACGTCCGCATCCTTCAGGGCCGCGGCGTCGTTGATGCCGTCGCCGAGGTAACCGACGGTGTGGCCCTTGCTCTGAAGAGCGCGAATGACGCGCGACTTCTCCATGGGAGACATCTTGGTGAAGATAGTGGTTCGCTCCGCGGTATCGGCGAGCTCGGCGTCGGACAGTGCGGCCACGTCCTTGCCCGTCATGGCCTGGTCGACAGCAAGGCCGACCTCCTTGCAGATCTTGCGTGTCACCACCTCGTTGTCGCCGGTAATGATCTTGGTATCGACACCGTGCTCCCTGAGCGCGGCGATCGCTTCGCGCGCCGTCTCCTTGGGAGGATCGAGAAACGCCACGTAGCCCGCAAGGACCAGGTCCTGCTCGTCAGAGACGGTGTAAGCACGATCTTCGGGCGGCAACGCCTTGTAGGCCACCGCCAAGGCGCGCAAGCCGTCCTCGTTCAAATCCCTGGTGATGGCGCGCACTTTTCGCCGCATCTCGCTGGAGAACGGCACCTGTCCGCCAGGCGCAGCCGCGTTGTCGTCAGCGGAGGTGCACAGCGCGAGCACCTCCTCGATCGCGCCCTTGCACACCAGAAGATTCTTGTTCCCGTTGCGAACGATAACAGACATGCGGCGACGCACGAAATCGAACGGAATTTCGTCGACCTTCCGATAGTGCTCGAGCTTGCCGACCAGTTCGTCTTGCTCGGCATATTCGAGGACGGCCACGTCGAGCAGGTTCTTCAGTCCGGTCTGATGGAAGCTGTTCAACCAGGCGAGCTCTAGCACCTGGCTGTCCTCGTTGCCGTGAATGTCGAGGTGCCGCTCGAGGATCACTTTGTTTTGCGTCAGCGTGCCCGTCTTGTCCGTGCACAAAATGTCCATCGCGCCGAAGTTCTGGATGGCGTTGAGCTTCTTCACGATGCTCTTGCGCTGCGCCATCATGACAGCGCCCTTGGCGAGGTTGGCGGTCACGATCATCGGGAGCATTTCCGGGGTCAGGCCGACTGCAACGGAGACCGCAAACAGCAGTGATTCCAACCACGCGCCCTTGCCGAGCCCGTTGATAAGAAACACCAGCGGGGTCATCACCAGCAGAAAGCGGATCAGCGTCCATGAGACCCGGTTGATGCCAATATCGAAGCTTGTGAGCGGGCGCCCGCCGACGATGTCCCGTGCCATCGCCCCGAAGTAGGTCGCATCGCCCGTTGCCGCGGCAACCGCCGTAGCCGTGCCACTGACGACGTTCGTACCCATGAGGCAGGCGGTTTCCAGCTCCATTGCGCCACGTGCCGGGCTGACGGGCTTGGTGGCTGGCGGAACAGAATATTTCTCCAGCGGAAGAGATTCTCCAGTTAGCATCGCCTGGCTGACGAACAGGTCCTTCGCGGTCAGCAGCCGTACATCCGCCGGCACCATGTCGCCTGCTGACAGGTAGACGATATCACCGGGAACCAATTCGGAAATCGGCACCTCCTGCGGGCGCGACATGCCGGCACGCAGCACTGCCGTCGTGGAGCTCACCATCGCCTTGAGTTCTTCCGCGGCCTTGTTCGATCGGAATTCCTGCCAGAAGCGCAAAAGCGTGCTGAGCAGAACCATGGAGATCAGGACGATGATCGTTCTGAACGAGCGATCTTCCGGCGCAGCAAAGATCACGTCGGAAAACAGCGATACGATGCTGACCGTGAACAGCACGCCATTGAATGGGGTCAGGAACGCGTGAAAGAGCTGCCGATACCAGGTCGGCGGCTTCTCATGCGTAACTACATTGAGGCCGTACTGCTCCTGTCGCTCCCGGACCTGGTCTTCGCGGAGGCCGCTGCGTGTGGTGTCCAGCCGCTTGAGCGCGTCCTCGGGCGCCCACTCAGCCAGCTCGGCCAGGAGGCTGGACGAACTCCGGCGCGTTTCTCGGCCATTCGGGGCATGCTTTGCTTCGATATTCATGGCAGATCACTCGTAGGTCGGAGCGACGGTCCGGATCCTGACTCGCGGACACAGCAAGACGTCCCCATCGCGTGCGGCTTGGCGCTGCGACAGGTTTCGGGATCGAAATATTGGGAAGGAGGCGGGCTAAGCGGCCTGACGCAAGGAGCCGCTGCAACTGACGCCCTCGTCGGCTGCGGCGCCGCGTTCGAGCACCCAGCGACATTCCAGGCGATTGCTCACCGGGTTCGTGCGCCAAACCATGATCGGCACAACGCGACTTGTCGCCCGCGGCGACCGAGCGTCGCGGCGAAGTTCAGCCTGGCGATCCTGTGTGATGATGTTCGCCCGCCCCTCGCGGAGTGCGGGCGCGGCAACATTGCCGCGAAGAAAGACGATGTTGTTGATGCTCATGGCTCACCTCCGGACCAGCCCGACGGGCCCGGAAGGCGAGCAGACAGGACGCTAGGCCCAGCGCGTGCTCGCCCGGCGGGCAACGCCGGGAGCAGTCCCAGTTGACTTGTTTGGTGTCCGACAGAGCCGCTTCGGCTCAATCGGACAGCGACTAGGGTAACTGTCCATCTCTCGTTTCGGTCGGTTTGAAATGAGCTCGGAACTCCGAGGTCATGCGGCCCGAATGCCCCCGCACCGCGCGGCTGTCAAGCAGAAATCACCGACAGGGTCGCAGATTGTGCCTCGTGAGCCGCACATCGATCGTTTGAAATATCCTCTCCAGGGGACCCGTTACGCTGCGGCCTCTCGATGAACTTCTGCTGTCTCGGCATACTGGATCGTCCGCCTTCGCGGACGAAGACGTCGGGTCTGTGGTGCGTAACGTGCCCTGATCGCTGAGCTGCCTTCAATACCCCCTGAGCTGCGCCAGCTGCGCCGCGTGGTAGTTGGCATCGCCCAGCAGCTCCTCGCACACCCGCGCGCGCTTCATGAAGAAGCCGATGTCGAACTGGTCGGTCATGCCCATGCCGCCATGCATCTGCACGCCTTCCTGCACCGCGCGCGTCGCGGTGGCGCCGGCGCGGGCCTTGGCGACCGCAACTGCGGCTGTTGCGTCAGCCGGATCGGCATCAAGCGCCTGCAGCGCTTTGAGCACCGCGGCGCGGGTGATCTCGATCTCGATGTAGAGCTGCGCGGCACGGTGCTGCAGCGCCTGGAATTCGCCGATCGCCTTGCCGAACTGCTTGCGCTCCTTGAGATACGCGACGGTGCGTCCGAACACCTCCTCGCTGAGACCCACCATCTCGGAGGCGACCGCGCCGCGGCCGAGATCGAGCACGGCGCTGAGCGTGGCAGCGCCACCATCGACCTCGCCGAGCAAGTGATCCGCGGTGACCTCGACGTTGTCGAGCGTGACCCGCGCGGCGTTGTGCGCGTCGACCATGATGGTGCGTTCGATCGCCACGCCCTTGGCCTTGGGATCGACCAGGAACAGCGTGAGACCATCGCGATCGCCAGGCGAGCCCGCACTGCGCGCGACGACGAGCAGGAGATCAGCGACGTGGCCGTCGACCACCATCGCCTTGGCGCCGTTCAGCTTGAAGCCGTTGCCGGAGCGCTCGGCCTGCAGGGCGGTGTGCAAAGGACGATGCTTGGAACCTTCGTCGAGCGCGAGCGCAGCGAGCAGCGCGCCGCTGGCGATCTTCGGCAGATACTCGGACTTCTGCGCCGCCGAGCCGGCGCGCGTGAGCGCCGAGGCTGACAGCACCGCGGTCGCCAGGAACGGCGACGGCATCAAGGTGCGGCCGATCTCCTCCATCACGACACCGGCCTCGACCGCACCGAGGGCGGAGCCGCCATGCTCCTCCGGCACCAGCAGGCCGGCGAAGCCCATCTCGGCGAAGGTGGCCCACAGCTCGCGCGAGAAGCCAGTCTCGTCGCGCGTGTCGCGCAGTTTGCGCAGGTGAGACACCGGCGCGTGATCTGAGATCAGGCCGCGCGCGCTGTCGCGGAGCATCGATTGTTCTTCGGTGAGGAGGAGAGGCATGGCGGCCGTCCAGTGTCGGTGTTGCTTGGAAGCGGAGCTCTATCAGCTCGCCATGGCCGGGATGTCCCGGCCATCCACGTCTCTCCTCGTGCGGATGGACGTGGATGCCCGGGTCAAGCCCACGGCTGTCCGGTTGAGGTTTCTAGCATATACTAAGGCTCAACTGGCGATCATCT
>NZ_JAUEYJ010000052.1:0-4817 GCF_032489615.1 Bradyrhizobium sp. SZCCHNR1051
AGGAGTGGAGAGGCTCGAACTCCCAACCCCCGGTTTTGGAGACCGGTGCTCTACCAATTGAGCTACACTCCTAGCGAGCCGGGACAGTGTCGCCGGTTCGCGCGCTTTGAAGCATAGACCTCCCCCCGAATGCAAGGGTGCAATGGGGCAAATCGACTGGTCAGACCACAACTTCCGCGCCAGACTTGATGCAAACCGACAACAGGACTTCAGGGAGAGCCCATGACCCCGCCGACTGCCGCATCCAGCGCGCACCTTTCCGCGCTCCGCTCGCTGACGCCGCCGCTGCCGGATGACCGCCCCGAGGCGCTGGGCCTGTCCCAGGCGCGGCTGCAGCGAGCTTCGGATGCGTTCAAGCGCGAGGCCGACAAGGGAACCATCCCCGGTGCCACCCTGCTGGTCGGCCGCCGCGGCCGGATCGGCTGGTTCGACGCCATCGGTCGGCAAGCGCCCGACGCCGACACGCCGATGCGACCGGATTCGATCTTCCGCATCTTCTCGATGACCAAGCCGATTGTCTCGCTCGGGATCATGATGCTGGTCGAGGACGGCGAGCTGTTGCTGTCCGACCCGGTCGCCAAGTTCATCCCGGAATTCGGCGAGCAGAAAGTGGGCGTCGAGACCGGTGGCAAGCTGGAGCTGGTACCGGTCGCCCAGCCGATGACGGTGCAGGACCTGCTGCGCCACACCTCGGGCCTGGCGTATGAGCACACCGGCACCGGGCCGGTGCACCGGCTCTACCAGCAATCGCGGGTGCGCAGCCGCAAGATCACCAATGCCGAGCACGCGACGATCGTCGCCGGCCTGCCGCTGATCTGCCAGCCGGGCGCCGAGTTCAACTACAGCCGCTCGACCGACATCCTCGGACGCATCATCGAGGTCGTCTCGGGCCAGACGCTCGGCCCCTTCCTCTCCGAGCGCATCCTCGAGCCGCTCGGCATGAAGGAGACCGGCTTCTCCACCGCCGAGGCGAATGCTGGCCGGCTGGCCGAGCCGTTCGCCAAGGACCCGTGGACCGGCGAGGCGGTCAACCTGTTCAAGATGACCGAGCAGCCGCTGATGGAATCCGGCGGCGGCGGGCTGGTGGCGACCACGATGGACTACGCCCGGTTCTGCGCGATGCTGCTCGGCAAGGGCAGCCTCGACGGCACCCGGCTGGTCGGCCGCAAGACGCTCGAGCTGATGGCCTCCGACCATCTCGGGCCGCACGTGAAGACGGTCGGAACCCTGCTGTCGCCCGGTCACGGCTTCGGCCTCGGCTTCGCGGTGCGCCGCGAGGCCGGCATCGCGCCCTTCCCCGGCTCGCCCGGCACCTTCTTCTGGAGCGGCATCGCCGGCACGTTCTTCTGGATCGATCCGAAGGAGGAGCTGTTCTGCGTGTTCATGGCCCAGGCCCCCGGACAGCGGGACTATCTGCGCACGCTGGTGCGCGACGTGGTGTACGCGGCGGTGGAGTGAGGGCGCCTGCTTCCTAGCACGGATGAGCGCAGCGACATCCGGGATATCCGCTCTCGTCATGTGACCCCGCATATCGCTTCGCTCATGCGGGCAACAACGCTGTGTTCGCGGCGAATGCGGGCCTGCCCCGTTTGCCCGGATGACGCGACAACCACTGCTGTCGTCCCGGCGAACGCCGGGACCCATACCGCGTGATTTGTCGAGGGACGTCACTGCCAGTTGCCGGCCTCATGCCGGCCGGTGGTTCTGGGTCCCCGCGTTCGCGGGGACGACACCGTTGGATGAGGCCATGGCACCGGCTCCACTGACAGCTCTCCTCAACTGATCGTCGCGCCGCCGTCGATCACCATGGTCTGGCCGGTCATGAAGTTGCCGGCGGCGGAGCCCAGGAAGACGGCGGCGCCCGCGATTTCGTCGGGGATGCCGATGCGGAGCAGCGGCGAGCGGGCGGTCGAGGCCTTCAGGTTCTCCGGATTGTCCCACAGCGCTTTGGCGAAATCGGTCTTGATCAGGCCGGGCGCGATGCAGTTCACGCGCACATTGTGCGGGCCGTATTCGCAGGCGAGGTTGCGCGCGAGCTGCATGTCGGCGGCCTTGGAGATCGCGTAGGCACCGAGGATGGTCGAGCCCTTCAGGCCGCCGATCGAGGAAACGATGATGATCGAGCCGTCCTTGCGCGCGATCATCTGCGGCACGACCATGCTGATCAGCCAGTTGTTGGCGACGATGTTGTTGTCGAGGATCTTGCGGAACTGATCGTCGGAGATGCCGGCGAGCGGCCCGTAATACGGGTTCGACGCGGCGTTGCAGACCAGCACGTCGATCTTGCCGTAGATGCGGTTGGCCTCGTCGACGAGGTTCTGCAGGTCCTCCTTGCTGGAGATGTTGGCGGCGACCGCGGCCGCGGTACCCGCTCCAAATCGCTCATTGAGCTCCTTGGCGACAGCATCGCAGACATCCGCCTTGCGCGAAGAGATCACCACCTTGGCGCCGTGCTCGGCCATGCGTTCGGCAATGGCGAGCCCGATGCCGCGCGTGGATCCGGTGATGACGGCGACCTTGCCGGTCATGTCGAACAGGGTCATTGGGAGTCCTCCTTGGCTTGTTGGAATGTCGTCGGCTCCGACGGCTCATTGTAAGTCCCGTAGCCCGGATGAGCGCAGCGACATCCGGGGTCTCACGTGCTGTCCCGGTGAACCCGCATGTCGCTTCGCTCATCCGGGCCACGGGATGCCTCACGCCAGCTTGCTCGTCGTCAGCTCCGGCCCGGCCGGCTGATGCATCGCCTTGTGCCTTGCATCCGCGATCCACGGCTGCTGATTGACCATTGGCAGGCGCCATGTGCTGGTCTCGCCGGCCACGATGTGGTCGAGCCGGGTCACCGAGCAATTGTCGATGTCGAAGGCCAGCCCCTTCTCGACCAGGCCGCCGAGCGCCAGGCCAACAGCCGCCTTGATGGTGCCGCCATGGCCGACGGCGATGACGTCGCGGCCGGCTTCCGAAACCGTGATGCGCGCAATCGCCGCTGTCACGCGGGTGTACAGATCCATGTAGCTCTCGCCGCCCGGCGCCGGCTCATCGATGTCGGCGAACCAGTGGCTGCCCGCGGGACGGCTGGCCAGGAACGCGGCGCGGTTCATGCCCTGCCATTGCCCGAGATGCTGCTCGGCAAAAGCGGCCTCCCTGATCATTGCTGCGGGACGCGGGAATCCGGCGGCCCAGATCGCCTCCGCCGTCTGATGCGTGCGCATCAGACTGCTCGCATACCACACCGCGCTGCGCGGCAGGATTTTCGCGACCGCCTCGAACACCTCGCGATCGGAGGTATCGCAGGCGATGTCCGACTGGCCGTAGATGTTGCCGCCGTCGCTGCGCACCGGCGCGTGACGCACCCACCACCAGCGCGTGGTGACGACAGAAGGTTTCGTTCCATCAGCCGACATCGCTCAGACCCTTCCCTCCGCTCGTCTCCCGCTGTACGTGAAGGCCTAGATCGTCTCAAGCCGCTTGGCGATCTCAGCACGTTTGAAACGGCGTTTGAATTCCGTTGCGCGGCACGCAACTGATTACAATTGAAGCAGGAGGAAACATGGGCCGCCTCGAAGGCAAATCCGTCATCATCACCGGCGCCGGCAGCGGCATCGGCCGCGCCGCATCGCTGATGTTCACCAGGGAAGGCGCGCGGCTGATCGCAGTCGATCGCAGCGAAGGCGTCAAGGAGACCGTCGAACTCGTCAAGCAGCAGGGCGGCATCGCGGAGGCCGTGATGGCTGACGCCGGTTCGGAAGCCGACGTGAGCGGCTTCATCGATCGCGCCGTTGCGACCTATGGCAAGCTCGACGTCATCTGGGCCAATGCCGGCATCTCCGGCGGCTTGATCCCGATCGCCGAGCAGACCGTCGAGCACTGGCAGGAGATCCTGCGCATCAACCTGATCGGCCCGTTCCTCGCGGTCAAACACGCGATGCCGCACATGGTGCGGCAGCAGCGCGGCGCCATCGTCTGCACGGCTTCCGTTGCGGGCCTGAAGTCGGGCGCCTCGGGCCATCCCTATGCCGCAAGCAAGGCCGGCGTCATCAGCCTGGTGCAGACCACCGCCTATTCGCTGTCCGGCACCGGCGTGCGCATCAATGCGGTCTGTCCCGGCCTGATCGAGACCGGCATGACCAAGCCGATCTTCGACGGCGCCAAGGAGCGCGGCACCGAAGGCAAGATCGGCCAGCTCAATCCGCTGAAGCGCGCCGGCCAGCCGCACGAGATCGCCGCCATGGCCCTGTTCCTCGCCAGCGACGAGGCCTCCTACGTCAACGGCCAGGCTTTCCCGGTCGACGGCGGCCTCACGGCATCGATGCCATACGCGGGAAAACCGATTTAGCCGGGTTGCCGCGCCAAACACCGGTGTCCTCCCGCAGAACGCCGGGACCCATATCCCCTGGCCGGAATGAAGCCCGCAACTGACAGCGACGTCCCTCGCCAGATCACGCGGTATGGGTCCCGGCGTCCGCCGGGACGACAGCTGTTGTTGCCGCGCCACTGCGGCCCGTTCAGCACAGCTGCGCGCAACACACTCCGCTGTCGTTCCCGCGAACGCGGGAACCCATGCCGCGGAATCGCGCGAGCAACGTGGCTGCCGGCTGTCCGTCAGGCGACGTTCCTTTCTGCAGCCGTCATTGCGAGCGCAGCGACGGAGTTCAATCATGATGACCGCGTGCAATCATGCAAAATTCTTCCCGCGGCGCCTTCGCGCCCGAGTGATCCCGAATTTCACCGCCCTCTCGCATCGAGGGCGCAGGGAAGGCCAGGCGTCGGCTGACGCCTGCGGCCCGCCTGCGAGAAAAAATGCAGGCGGCAGGTACCAC
>NZ_JAUEYJ010000053.1:0-4759 GCF_032489615.1 Bradyrhizobium sp. SZCCHNR1051
GGCTGGGATCGTCTCGCTGCAATGCTTGAAGGCTATCTACTTGCAACCCAAAGCATAAAACCGGGAATCCCGTAGCCGCAAGGGGGAGGGGGGCTCACCGTCGTTGTCGAGATTGCGCAAATCCAACGCACGACGTGTTCGATCTCGCCACCGGGCGCGTCGTCGCTATTCCGCGGTCGCGTCCTGCATGCGCATCGCAAGGCCTGTCGATTTTACCTATAGACTTTCATCCCCGGATGAATAGCCTGACCACAACGCCGCGCCATTGAATGGACGCGGGCTCGCACGCGTTCGACATGATGCGTGCGAAGGCCGGGGAGGATGAATGTGATCGCGCTTGCGATGCGATATGTCGCTCGCCGTGCATGGTGTCGCCGCCAATGTCGCGACCACCGCCCCGTGGCGATTGTACGCAACCTCCATCACCACATGCGCTGACGCATGAGCACGCCGCTCATCTCCGTTCAACGGCTGTGCAAGAGCTTTCCCGGCGTCCGGGCGCTGCACAATGTGCAGTTCGAGCTGCTCGCGGGCGAGGTCCATGCGCTGATGGGCGAGAACGGCGCCGGCAAATCGACGCTGATGAAGATCATGGCCGGCGTCTACCGGAAGGATAGCGGCGACATTCTCTATGACGGCGCGAGCGTCGATTTTCCGAGCCCGCGCGAGGCGCAGGCCGCCGGCATCGGGATCATTCATCAGGAGCTGCAGCTGATGAACCACCTCACGGTGGCGCAGAACATCTTCATCGGGCGCGAGCCGATGAAGGCGTTCGGGCTGCTGCTGGACGAGGACAGGCTCAACCGGCAGGCGGCCGAGCTGCTTGCCCAGCTCAATCTGTCGATCGACCCGCGCACGACAGTCGGCGGGCTGACGGTGGCCAGGCAGCAGATGGTGGAGATCGCCAAGGCGCTGTCCTTCAACTCGCGCGTCCTGATCATGGACGAGCCGACCGCCGCGCTGAACAATCGCGAGATCGCCGAGCTGTTCAAGATGATCCGCGCCTTGAAGGCACGCGGCGTCGGCATCGTCTACATCTCCCACAAGATGGACGAGCTGAAGCAGATCGCCGATCGCGTCACCGTGCTGCGCGACGGCGAGTATGTCGCGACGGTGCCGGCCGAGAGCACCACGATCGAGACCATCATCGGCATGATGGTCGGGCGCAGCCTGAGCGATGCGCGCGTGGCGGGCACGGCGCCGGCCGGCGAGATCGCGCTCGAGGTGCGCAGGCTGAATTGCGGGCCGCTGGTCCGCGACGTCAGCTTCACCTTGCGCAAGGGCGAAATCCTCGGCTTTGCTGGACTGATGGGCGCCGGCCGCACCGAGGTCGCGCGCGCGATCTTCGGCGCCGACGCCGTTCCGTCCGGGGATATTCTCGTCGACAATCGCAAGGTGACGATCCGCTCGCCGGCGCATGCGGTCGCCCACGGCATCGGCTATCTCTCCGAGGACCGCAAGCGCTTCGGCCTCGCCACCGGCATGGACGTCGAATCCAACGTCGTGATGTCGAACCTCGCGAACTACCTTGCAATGAAGTTCGTGCTCAGGAAGCGCGCGATCCGCGACACCGCTGGCCGCTTCATCCGGATGCTGAACATCCGCACGCCTTCGGTGTCGCAGCAGGTTCGCCTGCTTTCCGGCGGCAACCAGCAGAAGATCGTGATCGCCAAATGGCTCGATCGTGATTGCGACATCCTGTTCTTCGACGAGCCGACCCGCGGCATCGACATCGGCGCCAAGAACGAGATCTACCGCCTGCTCCGCTCGCTGGCCGACCAGGGCAAGGCGATTGTGATGATCTCGTCGGAGCTTCCCGAGGTGATCAGGATGAGCGATCGCATCGTCGTGATGTGCGAGGGCCGCATCACCGGCGAGCTGTCGCCGGACGAGGCCACGCAGGAGCGGATCATGCAGCTGGCCACGCAGCGCGAAACCATGAAGGCAGGCTGACGGCATGAGCGACCCGGCATTGGTCAAGGACCACAAGGACAGTCTCGCGGCGCCCGGGTCCGGTGCGATGGCCGCGCTGCGGCGCCGGCTGCTCGGACCTGCGGCGCTGCAGAAGCTGCTGGCCTTCGCGAGCCTGGTGCTGCTGCTGGTCTATTTCAGCTTCGCCTCGCCGGCCTTCATGCAGACCGACAACATGATCAACATCCTGCAGGCGACCGCGGTCAACGGCGTGCTGGCGATCGCCTCGACCTTCGTGATCATCACCGCCGGCATCGACTTGTCGGTCGGCACGCTGATGACCTTCTGCGCCGTGATGGCGGGTGTGTTCCTGACCTATTGGGAGCTGCCGATGTGGACGGGCATCGTCGCGGCCATCGCCACCGGCGCGCTGTCAGGCGCCGTGTCGGGCACGGTCATCACCAAGATGAAGGTGCCGCCGTTCATCGCGACGCTCGGCATGATGCTGGTGCTGAAGGGGCTGGCGCTGGTCGTCTCCGGCAGCAAGCCGATCTATTTCAGCAACACCGAGAATTTCTCGATGATCTCGCAGGACTCGCTGCTCGGCACTGTCGTTCCTGCCCTGCCGATTCCCAACGCGGCCCTGATCCTGTTCGTGATGGCGGTGCTGGCGGCCGTCGTTCTCAACCGCACCGCGCTCGGCCGCTACACGTTCGCGATCGGCAGCAACGAGGAGGCGGTGCGGCTGTCCGGCGTCAATGTCGACCGCTGGAAGATCGTCATCTATGGCCTCGGCGGCGCCATCTGCGGCGTGGCCGGGCTACTGCTCGCCTCGCGCATCAACTCCGCGCAGCCGGCACTCGGCCAGGGCTATGAGCTCGATGCGATCGCCGCCGTCGTCATCGGCGGGACGTCGCTGAGCGGCGGTACCGGCACCATTCTCGGCACCATCATCGGCGCCTTCATCATGAGCGTGCTGACCAACGGGCTGCGAATCCTGTCGGTGGCCCAGGAATGGCAGTTCGTCGTCACCGGCATCATCATCATTCTCGCCGTCTACGCCGACATGCTGCGCCGAAACCGCGGCTGATCCTCAAAGGAGATCCAGCGGACCACCATCGCCCCGAGTTCGAGCCGAACGACCAGCGCCGCGCGCAGCGGCAATGGCAACGAGACCATCGTCAAAACGACAATCACCAGACTGAATGGAGGAACACCCATGATGAAGAAGCATTTCCTCGGCGTCGCGCTCGGCGCCGTCATGACCACGGGCGTGTCCGCAGGCGCGCGCGCCGACGATGTCTACATCCCCCTCGTCTCCAAGGGCTTCCAGCACCAGTTCTGGCAGGCCGTGAAGCTCGGCGCCGAGCAGGCCGCGAAGGCCGCCAACGTCAAGATCACCTTCGAGGGGCCCGAGACCGAGGCCATGGTCGACAAGCAGATCGACATGCTCTCGGCGGCGCTCGCCAAGAAGCCGCAGGCGATCGGCTTCGCCGCGCTCGATTCCAAGGCAGCGATTCCGCTGCTGAAGAAGGCAGATGCGGGCAAGATCCCGGTGATCGCCTTCGACTCCGGCGTCGACAGCGACATTCCGTTGACGACCTGCACGACCGACAACCTCGCCGCGGCCGGCCTCGCCGCCGACAAGATGGCGGACATGATCGGGGATTCCGGCGACGTCGCTGTGGTCGTGCACGACCAGACCAGCCGCACCGGCATCGACCGTCGCGACGGCTTCCTGAAGCGCATCAAGGACAAGCATCCGAACATCAAGATCGTCAGCGTGCAGTATGGCGGCGGCGATCAGCTGAAGTCGACCGAGATCACCAAGTCGATCCTGCAGGCCAATCCGAACCTCAAGGGCATCTTCGGCGCCAACGAGGGCTCCGCGATCGGCGTGCTGAACGGCGTCAAGGAGATGAAGAAGAAGATCGTCGTGATCGGCTACGATTCCGGCAAGCAGCAGAAGGCGGCGATCACCTCGGGCGAGATGGCGGGCGCGATCACGCAAAATCCGATCGGCATCGGCAGCTGCACAGTGGAGT
This sequence comes from Bradyrhizobium sp. SZCCHNR1051, assembly GCF_032489615.1. NCBI lineage: Bacteria > Pseudomonadati > Pseudomonadota > Alphaproteobacteria > Hyphomicrobiales > Nitrobacteraceae > Bradyrhizobium > Bradyrhizobium sp. SZCCHNR1051. The sequence goes on from NZ_JAUEYJ010000053.1 coordinate 3,957, forward strand.
CGGCGGTCAAGGCGTTAAAGGGCGAGAAGCTGCCGAAGGTCACCGACACCGGCTTCTACTGGTATGACAAGTCCAACATCACCGATCCGAAGATCGCGGCTGTGCTGTACGATTGAGACCGGTGCGAGGTCGGGCCGGGCGATCGCATATGATGATCTGAGTTTGTCGCGGTCCATCTCCGCGTCGTCATGGCCGGGCCCGTCCCGGCCATCCACATCGCGAGGCATCCCGGGAAGGACGTGGATGCCCGGGACAAGCTCGGGCATGACGGAGCAACCCACTCGGACGCTTGCTTGTCGCGACTGCCCGTCGGGCAAATCGGATCAGCTCTCGGGTGCGATCGATGCGATTGACGGAGGTTGCCAGTCGTCCCGTTGCTCTATTCCCTTCGCGGCGAAGAACTTTTTTCGCCCGCGATTTCAATCTCGTCCGCTTGATCAGTCGGACTCCGTCAAAAATTTCACTTTCGTTTTTCCAGAATCCATGGTCTTCTCCCTCCATCCCGCTTCGCTTGCGAGGGGCGTTTCGCGATCGTCACGAGGCGCGAGGCGGGAATGCGGTGGCCGCGAGGGCTCGCAGCATGTCCTAGGGGCATGCGGACGAACGAGGCTCTTGCGGACGTGAAGCTGCGTGGTCCTGGCGCCCCGATGCTGGCGCCAAGTCGGAAGGGCGATGATCCCGACGACAACGGTGGCTAACAGGCCGGACACCGGGGAGAGCGTAGAGTAAGGTGCGCCGTGGAAAGGCGCGGTTCTTGAGAGGGTGAAAGTCCCTTCCGGCAAATGTCGTTCCAGCCGGTAGCA
>NZ_JAUEYJ010000054.1:0-3375 GCF_032489615.1 Bradyrhizobium sp. SZCCHNR1051
TTGCGCATTGCGCGGGACACCAGCATCGGGGTGTCAGGACGCTGCGACTTCACGTCCGCAAGCGATCGTTCGTCCGCATCCTCGTTGAGGAGAATGCTGCGATCTCTCGCGGCCATCGCATCCCCACCTCGCGTGTCGTGACGATCGCGCGCAACGCCCCTCTGCGGTGAGGCGGGATGCAGCGATACAATCATGAATTCCGAAAAATCGCAAGTAAATTATTTTTATCAGAATCCGGAGGCAAGCCGAACATCGGTTTTCTTCGTGAAGAGCAGGCTCTTGCCGCGATGTCGGTCAGCTCCCCTCCCCCTTGCGGGGAGGGGGTGGGGGTCCAACGAGTCGTGCTCGATGTGATGAGGGAGGATCTCTGAGAGACGCGAGCACAGCTTCGCGGCAGGGGCGAGGGGGGGCTGAGGTCCAGAGCGCCTGATATATCGAGCGACGACGTCGATAGGCGCGGGGGCCTTCATGCGGGTCGGTGCGCGTGGACCCCCACCCCCGACCCCTCCCCGCAAGGGGGAGGGGAGCCGGCCGCCGTCGTCGTGAGAGATGGATATCTAATTTTCGGTGTGCTCGCGTTGCGAAGCCGAGCGAGACGCGCAGCGCGCCATCTTCCTTCCGCCTATCCCCCCACGTCCGCGCTGATGATGTCGCCGAACAGGTCCCATTTGCCGCCCTTGAACTGCATCATCTTGAGCTGCTCGATCGGGGCGAAATCATTGGGGCCGGTATTGACCTTGATGCCGGGGATCAGGGTGTCGGGCGCAAAATCCTTCAGGCTGGCGGCCTGCTTCATGACGTTGTCGCGGGTGAGAGTGTCGCCGCACTGCTTCAGGGTCTGCACCATGGTCTGGGCCGCGGCATAGCCATAGGCGAGGTTGGCGTCGGAGATGTTGGCGCCCGGCATGTACTTGTCGATGAAGGCCATGAACTTCTTCATGCCCTCGTCGTCCTTCCACTGGGGGTCCGACGGATCCTTGAGATAGCCGGCGGACAGCACGCCTTCGGACGCATCGAGGCCGGCGGGCTTCATCACCGCGCCGATCGAGATCGAGACGTCGGTCATGACATGCATCGGCTTCCATTCCAGCTCGGCGATCTTCTTGATCGCCTGGGCTGCGAATTTCGGCGTGGAGATGTTGACGAACACGTCAGCGCCGGTTCCCTTCAGCTTGACGATATGGGAATCGATCGAGGGCTCGGTGGTCTCGTAGCTCTCCTCGGCGACGATCATGGTCTTGGCCTTATCGCCGAGCACCTCCTTGATGCCGAGGACGTAGTCCTTGCCGAAATCGTCATTGGCATAAAAGATCGCGATCTTCGCGTTCGGCTTCTCCTTGAGGATGTACTTGGCGAAGATCCGCGCCTCGACGCGGTAGCTCGGCTGGAAGCCCATGGTCCAGGGGAATTCCTTCGGGTCGTTCCATTTGCTGGCGCCGGTGGCCAGGAACAGCTGCGGCACCTTCTTGGCGTTGTGATATTTCTGCACGGCGGTCTGGGTCGGCGTGCCCAGCGCATTGAACACCAGGAACACCTCGTCGCTCTCGATCAGCTTGCGCACCTGCTCGACCGTCTTCGGCGGGCTGTAGCCGTCGTCATAGGAGATGAAGTTGATCCGGCGGCCGTTGATGCCGCCCTGATCGTTGATCATCTTGAAATAGGCTTCCTCGGTCTTGCCGATGATGCCGTAGGCCGAGGCCGGGCCGCTATAGGCCTCGACGTTGCCGATCCTGATTTCGGTGTCGGTGGCGCCGGTGTCGTATTTCTTCTGCGCAAGCGCGCTCTGGCTCGCCAGTACGGAAAAGGCGGCCGCGGCCGCGAATGAGAGCAGAGTCCTGGTCGTCATCGGCAACATCCCTGGGCTTCCTCGATTGAATTTCCGTGATTGTCGTTTTTGCTCTTGGCCTGCGGCGATGGTGGCCATGGGAGGCCGCTCACCGCAATCGAGTGGGCAGATGTGTGCAATGCACTGTCTTGCGTCCAGGCGCTGGCCTTGGGAACCTGGCGGAGGCCGATCGGGCGCGCCGCAGGTGATTTTGCCGGCCAGCCACTCCACGCAAGTTGATACGGGCGTTTCCGGCGCATCTTCTCCCGCGCACGAAGCAGGATCCTCCCGGCACCGCCATGACGAAAAGCCCGTTCTACACGGCCGAGCACGAGGCCTTCCGCGACGTCATCAGGCGGTTCGTCGACAAGGAGATCGCGCCGTTCGCGAGCACGTGGGACGAGGCCGGCGAATTTCCGCGCGCGCTGTATCTGAAGGCGGCGGAGATCGGCCTGCTTGGGCTCGGCTTCCCGGAGGAATTCGGCGGCGTGCCGGCCGACCAGTTCATGAAGATCGTGTCGTCGCAGGAATTGGCGCGTGCGGGTGCCGGCGGCATCAGCGCCAGCCTGATGAGCCATACGATCGGCGCGCCGCCGATCGCGCGCGCCGCGCGGCCGGAGGTGAGGGCGCGGGTGCTGCCGGACATACTATCGGGCTCGAAGATTTCGGCGCTGGCGATCACCGAGCCGAGCGGCGGCTCGGATGTCGCCAATCTCAGGACCAAGGCGGTCCGCGACGGCGATCACTACGTCGTCAGCGGCGAGAAGACGTTCATCACCTCCGGGATGCGCGCTGACTACATCACTGTCGCCGTGCGCACCGGCGGACCTGGGCCGGCGGGCGTCAGCCTGCTGCTGGTTCCCGGCGACACACCGGGCCTGACGCGCACCAAGCTCGACAAGATGGGCTGGTGGGCGTCGGACACTGCGACCCTGCATTTCGACGGCTGCCGCGTGCCCGTCGAGAACCTGATCGGCGAGGAGGGGCAGGGCTTCAAGCTGATCATGCACAATTTCAACAGCGAGCGGATGGGCATGGCGGCGAGCTGCACGGCCTTCGCCCGTGTCTGCCTCGACGATGCGATCGCCTACGCCAAGGAGCGCCAGACCTTCGGCAAGCCGCTGGCGCAGCACCAGGTGATCAGGCACAAGCTGGTCGACATGGCGCAGCGCGTCGCGGCGTCGCAGGCGATGCTGGAAATGCTGGCGTGGCGGCTCGAACAGGGCGACAATCCGGTCGCCGAGATCTGCATGATGAAGAACCAGGCGACGCAGACGATGGCCTACTGCGCCTCCGAAGCGGTGCAGATCTTCGGCGGCGCCGGCTTCATGCGCGGCATCCGGGTCGAGCGGATCTATCGCGAGGTGAAGGTCAACGCGATCGGCGGCGGCACCGAGGAGATCATGAAGGATCTGGCCAGCCGGCAGATGGGATTGTGACGCGCACTCTGTCCGCTCGTCATGCCCGGGCTTGACCCACGGCTGTCCGGTTTAGACTGAGTGGACAAGGCGCATGGCGTGGATTCTTCTACGGTCTTGAGCATCGCCAAA
>NZ_JAUEYJ010000055.1:0-3168 GCF_032489615.1 Bradyrhizobium sp. SZCCHNR1051
ATCCTGCCGCGCGCCTATGGCTACCCGATGAAGATCCGCGTCCCCACCAAGCTCGGCTTCAAGAACCCGAAATACGTCGTCGCGATGGAAATCACCAACGACTACAAGGGCGGCTATTGGGAGGATCAGGGGTACAATTCGTTCAGCGGGAGCTGAAGACGTCGATCGATAGAGCCGCGATCGCCGCCACATCCTCCGCTGTCGTCCCGGCCTTGAGCCGGGACCCATAGCCACCGGCGGTGATGACGCGGGCAACTGGCAGCCTCGTCCCTCGATGGCTTCCGCGGTATGGGTCCCGGCGTTCGCCGGGACGACACCATTTGTTAGGCTCGATCGGCGGCTTTCAACTTCCCCTGCATCGCCGCCATCACAGCACCCAACAGCAACAAGGCCGCCGATACATTCAGCGCATAAGTCAGGCTTCCCATCGCATCGGTAATCGCCCCGACCACGAATGGACCCAGCGTCTGGCCGATGCCGAACACGATGGTCAGGGCCGCGATCGCGCGCGACCACGCCGCCTGCGGCAGGTTGAAGCGCACGAACGCGGTGGTTGCCGTGGTGACGGTGGAGAAGGCGACGCCGAAGATCGCGGCCGACAGCGCCAGCATGGCTGGCGAATGGCTGAGCGCCGGCAGCGCGGCGCCGATGGCGTTGATGGTGAGGATGATCGCGGCCGGCATACCGCCGCGATCCAGCGCCAGCACGCGGCGCCACACCCACGGCGTGGTGAAGCCGGCCAGCCCGATCAGGCACCAGAACGCGGACTGGGCGGCGGCGCCGCCGCCGAGGTCGCGGACATAGGCGATCATGAAGGTGAGATAGGCGATGTAGCCGGCGCCATAGAGGAAGTAGCCGAACAGATAGATCGCCATCGGCCGCAGCGAGACCGGACCCGCGCTGCCGCCGGGCACGGCCGCCATCGCCGGGATCGGCGTCAGCAGCAGCGGCAGGATCAGCACGCAGCCAAGCGCGGTCAGCGCCAGCCAGACGATCCACCACGAGCCAGGCCCGAACGCCTGCAGCACGAACGGCGCCACCAGGCCGGAGGCGACGATGCCGAGCGGCGGTCCGGCATAGAACAGGCTGAGGATGAAGCTCGCCTGGGCCGGCCGCGATTGCGCGATCCGCGCCGCCAGCGTGCCGCCCGCGACGAAGGCGACGCCCGCGCCGATGCCGGTGATCAGCCGCGCCAAGCTGAGCGAGACGAAGTCGCCTGTCAGGGCGCAGACCGCGAGCGAGGCCAGCGCCGCCAGGGTTCCGCCACGCACCGTCGCCGGTGCGCCGGTTCGGCCGATCAGACGCGACGCGATCAGCGCGCCGATCAGATAGCCGGCGGCGTTCACGGTGTTCATGAAACCCGCGGCCGAGTACGACCAGTGCAGCGAGTCGCGCATGTCCGGCAGCACCAGCGCATAGGCGAAGCGGCCGATGCCGAGGCCGACGATGGGGCCGAGCGAGAGCGTCAGGTTGAGCCGCGCCGGATGGGCCGGAGGCGGATCGGGCGTGGGATTCAGCAAGACATGCTCCGGCGCAGCGATCGTCCGGCAGTCCATGCTCTCTAGCGGCGATCCTGGAGAACATAGCAGCTCGGCGCGCCGGTCCAGAAGACGTGCGGCGGCAATGGTGGCTTGCCAACCGTGCAGGAGGGCTTTAGCACTCCGCGCGGATTTTCGTTCCCGTCATTGCCGGTTTGGCCGGCAATCCGGCCAGGAATGCTGGATGCCCGCGCAACGCCCGGGCATGACAAGCCCCGCGAGGACAACGACCATGGCGACCCAGAAGCTCCTTTTGCTGCCCGGCGACGGCATCGGCCCCGAAGTGATGGCGGAGGTGAAGCGGCTGATCGGCTGGCTCAACGCCAAGGGGCTCGCCTCGTTCGAGACCGAGGACGGGCTGGTCGGCGGCGCGGCCTATGACGCCCATGGCGCCTCGATCTCGGAAGCCGACATGGACAAGGCCAAGGCGGCCGACGCCATCATCTTCGGCGCCGTCGGCGGCCCGAAATGGGATGGCGTTCCCTACGAGGTCCGCCCCGAGGCGGGCCTCTTGCGCCTGCGCAAGGATCTCGGCCTGTTCGCCAATCTGCGCCCCGCCGTGTGCTACCCGGCGCTCGCCGATGCCTCCAGCCTGAAGCGCGAGATCGTCGAGGGGCTCGACATCATGATCGTGCGCGAGCTGACCGGCGGCGTGTATTTCGGCGAGCCCAAGACCATCACCGATCTCGGCAACGGCCAGAAGCGCGCCGTCGATACCCAGGTCTACGACACCTATGAGATCGAGCGCATCGCCCGCGTGGCCTTCGACCTCGCGCGCAAGCGCCGCAACAAGGTGACGTCGATGGAGAAGCGCAACGTCATGAAGTCGGGCGTGCTCTGGAACGAGGTCGTCACCGCGGTTCACAACCGCGAATACAAGGACGTCACGCTCGAGCATCAGCTCGCCGATTCCGGCGGCATGAACCTGGTGAAATATCCGAAGATGTTCGACGTCATCGTCACCGACAATCTGTTCGGCGACATGCTGTCGGACATCGCGGCGATGCTGACCGGCTCGCTCGGCATGCTGCCGTCGGCCTCGCTCGGCGAGGTCGACGCCAAGACCCACAAGCGCCGCGCGCTGTACGAGCCGGTGCACGGCTCGGCGCCGGACATTGCCGGCAAGGGTCTCGCCAACCCGATCGCGATGCTGACGTCGTTCGGCATGGCGCTGCGCTACTCCTTCGACATGGGCGCGCTCGCCGACAAGCTCGACGCCGCCATCGCCGCCGTGCTGGCGTCAGGCCTGCGCACCGCCGACATCAAGGCCGAAGGCTCGACCCCCGCCTCGACTACGCAGATGGGCGAGGCGATCATCAAGGAGCTGGAGAAGCTCACGGCGTAGGTGGAGCCGAGGTTCCGCCGCGCCGAAGGTGCACTCCCCTCCCCCTTGCGGGGAGGGGTTGGGGGTGAGGGTCCCCACCCAGTGACACCCGCTTGAGGCACCGTCTCACCTGCCCCGACGATTACTTTTCGTCGTTGCACGTCTCGACCCGAACTCATCACATCAAGCATCGCCCGGGGACCCCCACCCCCGACCCCTCCCCGCAAGGGGGCTACGGGATGCCCGAAAGCGATTCCAAGCGATTTCTGGATGTGATTCAAAGTTTTCGACCGGTTCGGTGGAGAG
>NZ_JAUEYJ010000056.1:0-2490 GCF_032489615.1 Bradyrhizobium sp. SZCCHNR1051
TCCAAAGATGCGCTCGCGGACTTTCTCGCCCGCTTGCGCGGCGAAGCCGACGTGACATCGCTGCTGCTGATTGCGGGCGACGTGCTGGCTGCAAAGGGCCCGTTCAAGGCGAGCCGCGACATCGCCGAGTCCGGCCTGATCGAACAGCACGGTTTTGCGCGCGTCAGCGTGGCCGGCCACCCGGAAGGCCATCCTTACCTCGATCCAACCGGCGTCTTGAAGCTGCTTTTGGATTGGCAGGACTGGAGCGACCGGCGCGGCGTTCCCATCAACATCATCACCCAGTTCTGCTTCGAGAGCGCGCCGATCCTGGACTGGTTGTGGCAGCTCCGCGCCCACGGCGTGCTGCTGCCGGTCACGATCGGGCTGGCCGGTCCTGCCACCCCTGCGACGTTGGTGAAGTTCGCCTTGCGTTGCGGCGTCGGCAATTCCTTGCGCGCGGCGCGCAACCGGATTGGACGCTACGGCCGACTGATGACCGAAACGGGACCAGACGAGGTGGCGTGCGGGCTTGCCGACGCGCCGCCTGCGGATACGCAAGCCATCACAGGCTTCCACCTGTTTCCCTTCGGCGGTCTCCGCAAGGCGGCCCGCTGGCTGCGCGACGACAAGGCCGATGGGACGAGGGCACCTCCTGCCGGGCCAGGGACTGGAAAGTCGTAGCTCGAAAAGAGAAAGGAGACGACAGCGAGCAGGGCACCGGTTTCGTAGCGCGATGGCCGCAGGCATGCGATTGGGATTCATCAGCATGGTCGTTGTCTCCGACGACTGCGGACGCGTATCGGCAATCCCGCGGCGCTGGTTGCGTCCGGGTGATCCGTGAAGTTCATGCCCTCTTCGAAAGTGATGAGGGCGCAGGGAATGCCGCATAGGCGTTAAGGTAGCGCGAGCATCGATTGATACTTGCGTTTTCGAGGAGGCTCGCGAAGGTGGCGCCCCAACGCGCGTTTTCTGCGGCGCAAGCAACGGATGGTTGGTTGTGGAATGATTGCTTGCAGCAAGGATGCAACGAGCTGCTGCAGGACCCGCCAAGCGCCAGGCGTCGTTAAGCGGCCTGCGTCCAGTGGGGAGAGTCCTCGAAGTCGCTGGCAAGCGGCTCGAGCAACAGGATGATCAGGAGGTGGGCCAGCAGGTAGGGCTTGGCAGAGCGCGGATCGGTTCCTGGCGGCGTCTTGAGGCCAATCAGACTCTTCAGTCGCTTGAACCCAAGCTCGATCCGCCATCGCAATCGATAGAGCGCAAGCACATCTTTGGTGGAGAACTCGTCCCGCGCGAGCGACGTGATCAGAATGACCCAATCCGCAGCCTCCAAAGTTTCTTTGGAGATGATGCGGTTTTCATCTTTTGCGTCTTGCCGGGCTTTACGCCGAGAAGCAGCAGCCGCACCGGTGGGCTTCTTGATTGCGACCAGACGCATAGCCAGAGGCGCGCCGCCCTTGCGCTTGATCCAAATCTCCCGATCGACCAGTCCGCGCGCCTTCGCGGCACGCAATTGGGCCATCAGATCGAACGGAAGGCCTTTGGCGTCAAGCCAACGTGCGTTCTTCCAGCCCGCTCGGATCAAAACGTCGGCCCCGGCTTCGCGGACGGCCGCAATGCGGTCAGGTTGCAGATAAGCGCGGTCAGCAATGCGGATCTCGTTCTTGACCACTGGTATCCGGTCAAACGTTTCGCCCTCTTGCTGATCTGTCAGCTCGAAGTGACCAAAGCGCTCATAGGGCAGATCAAATGCGCTATGAACGCGCCAAAGCTCACTGTTCTTGCGCGCAGCCGGTCCCGCCTGAGGCACTGTCGTCGCATCGATGATGCGGATCAGGCGGCCTTGGCTCGCCTTCGGAGCTGCCGCAGCGAGCAAGCCCTCCACCAGCACCGCAAACCAATCACCACATTGACGCAGCCGATAGAACAACGCCACGCTGGTGAGGTCGGCAAGGCCAACAGAAGCCGCCCATGCGGCTGTCGATCTCAGCCCTCTTTCACCCAAACAATAGGCCAGCATCAGCCGAAGTAACGTCACCGCATCTGGAATCTGCCGCCGACGCGCGAAGGCCTTCGTCTGGCGCGCAGTTTTCTCGAGCTGCGCAGCCCCGCCCAGCTGCGCAACCACTCTCGTCCAGTCCTCGTTCAGGAGCGATTCGTCTGCCATCCCCTGTTCGAATCACGGCGGATTCCAACACTCAAGCATAAACTTAACGCCTATGGGGAATGCCGGGTGAAGGCCTCACCCATGGCCCGCCTGCAGAAAAGAAAGCAGGCGGCAGTTACCACAGGTGCAGCCGATCAACCGGCATTCCCTGCGCGATGGTTTTAACGCTTATACGTGATCTCCCCGGGGACCGGCTTGATTGCCCCCGCTGCGCATGACGCTTTCGCGTCAGCACGACCTCAGCACCGGGAGGTCAGGACCACACGATTTCACGTCCGCATCGGCGTTGTTCGTCGGCGCGATCAGATCACGCTGCAACTCCAACACGGCCATCGCATCCCCGC
>NZ_JAUEYJ010000057.1:0-2317 GCF_032489615.1 Bradyrhizobium sp. SZCCHNR1051
CGCGTGAAAGTCTGAATCTCTACAAATACTTGATTCTTAGCCGGGTATATCGTCGATTTTTGACTCAGTAGTATTAGGGAGCGCTTCAGACGCAGCGGAGAGGCTGATCAGTCGAGCGACGCGCTCGGTGTCCCCTCTCCCCTTGTGGGAGAGGGTGGCTTCGATGCGCAGCATTGAAGCCGGGTGAGGGGTTGCCACGAACTCCGATCTGAATTTGGGGCACGAACCCCTCACCCGAGTGAGGTCGTAGCTGATGTCCGTGTTGCCCTCTCCCACAAGGGGAGAGGGCGCAGTCATGGGCTCCGCGATCGAAAGAGCGCTGTCTGCGATCGCAATTACTTCAACTCCGGCACCTCGCCCGCCGGCAGGTCGAACTCGAACGCGTTCAGCGTCATCGAGACCATCGTGTAGTAGCCGCACAGGCCGATGATCTCGACCAGGCCGCGCTCGCCGAGCAGCGCGATCGCGTCCTTGTACAGCGCATCGGTCAGCCCGTGGCCCTCATGCAATGACTTGGCAACGTCGTAGATCATCTTCGCCTTGGGATCGGAAAACGCCGGCGTGCGGCGGTCGCGAATGGCGTCGATGATCTTGATGTCGAGGCCACCCGCCAGCGCTAGGCGCTTGTGCGCGTACCATTCGTAATGCGCGGTCCAGTGCCGCGCCGTCACCAGGATCGCGATCTCCGACAATGCTGCGGGAAACACCGTGTCGTAGCGCAGGAAGGCGCCGAGCCGTGTCGCATGCCGCGCCATCTCCGGACTATTGAGCCAGGCCATCATCGGCGGCGGCGGCGCGCCGCGCTTGCTGGCGATCGACTCGTCATAGGTCTGGCGCTGGTCGGCGCTCATTTCGCCAGGCGAAAGAAGTTTCAGGCGCATGTCGGTGTCCTCATATTTCGGGCGGCGGCATCATGACCATAGAACGCCATGCAAGGCGAGGGTGTACCGCCCTTGCGGCGACATCGATGTTGAATTCCAGGAAGCGCTGAGGTTAGGTCGTTGCCAACGACAGCAATCATGGAAACGCGCGAGGACCAGACATGGCCGATCTCGACACATTCCGCCGCGAAACGCGCTCCTGGCTGGAGGCCAATTGTCCGCTAGAGATGCGCCGCCCGATGACCTCCGAGGAGGACACCTTCTGGGGCGGCCGCAACGCAAGATTCTCCTCCGAGCCGCAGCGCGTCTGGTTCGAGCGCATGCGCGACAAGGGCTGGACGGTACCGCACTGGCCGAAGGAATATGGCGGCGGCGGTCTCGACGGTGAGGAGGCCAAGATCGTGCGCCAGGAGATGGCGGCGATCGGCGCTCGCGCCCCGATCACCTCGTTCGGCATCTCGATGCTCGGGCCGGCACTACTGAAATACGGCACCGACGAACAGAAGCGCGAGCACCTGCCCAAGATCACCGCCGGTCTCATTCGCTGGTGCCAGGGCTATTCCGAGCCGAATGCCGGCTCTGATCTCGCCTCCTTGCAGACGCGCGCTGAAAGCGACGGCGACGACTACATCATCAACGGCCAGAAGATCTGGACGTCCTACGCCAACTACGCCGACTGGATCTTCTGCCTGGTGCGCACCGATCCCGCGGCGAAGAAGCATGACGGCATCAGCTTCATCCTGTTCGACATGACGTCGAAGGGCGTCTCGACCAAGCCGATCCTCCTGATCTCCGGTCGCTCGCCGTTCTGCGAGACCTTCTTCGACAATGTCCGGGTGCCCAAGGCCAATGTCGTGGGTCAGGTCAATCGCGGCTGGGACGTCGCCAAATATCTGCTGCAGCATGAGCGCGCGATGATCTCCGGCATGGGCGAGCGCGGCGGAAGCCGGCCGCTCGGCCAGGTCGCGGCGGACTCCGTCGGCAGCGACGGGCAGGGCCGGCTCGACGATGCGCTGCTGCGCGCTGAGATCGCGACCTTCGACATCGACGAGGCCGCGCTTGCCGCCGCCGCCGAGCGCATGGTCGATCTCGCCAAGGCGGGGCAGGGCCATCCGGCGTTCTCGTCGGCGATGAAGTACTACGGCACCGAGCTCAACAAGCGCCGCCACGAGCTGCTGATGGCGGCCGGCGGCATCGACGCGCTGGAATGGGAAAGCGAGCGCTCCAGCGAGGGCGTCCGCCCGCGCGCCTGGTTGCGCACAAAGGCCAACTCGATCGAAGGAGGCACGTCCGAAGTCATGCTCGGCATCATCGCCAAGCGCATCCTCGATCTGCCGGGGGCGTAATCACCCCAAACTCCGTCATGCCCGGGCTTGACCCACGGCTGTCCGGTTTAGACTGAGTGGACAAGGCGCATGGCGTGGATTCTTCTACGG
>NZ_JAUEYJ010000058.1:0-2042 GCF_032489615.1 Bradyrhizobium sp. SZCCHNR1051
CTCTTCTCGGAAAAGGAGTGCGCCAACTATCTCAGAAACTCAGGATATGTTTCCGTATAAAAACAGCATGCTCTAGCTCCTACATGGCGTCCGCGCGTACGGTGCCGCCAGCGCGACCGGCCAGACTCATGGGCCCGCCGTTACAGAACAGCCGACATGAAATCGCTGTCGGTCAATGCAAGGACAGCTAGTTTTCGTGGACGTGAAAGCCCGGTGCGCGGAACGCTCCGGGCTCATCACGTGGTCGCAAGAAACGACTAATGATGCACCCGCAGGGTCCCGTCCGCGTTGTAGTCACTCTTGGGATTGTAGCCGGAATCGCGGTGCGTTCTACGATGTAGGGCAGCGTTGCTGCCGCTTGCGCCCGGAGTTCCGCTGTCAACCCGCATGGTCCCGTCTGCATTGTAGTCACTCTTCGGCCTGTAGCCGGAATCGCGATGCGTTTTTGCATGTAGGTCAGCGTTGCTGCCGCTCAGGCCCGGAGTTCCGGGATTGACCTGCATATTTCCATATTGGTCGCGATCACTTTTGCTCGCCCCGACCTGCTGAGCCGCACTGGCTTTTGCATGAGTACCTTTTGCATGATGAGTACGATGTCCGGCCAAGGCCGCAGATGTAGAGACGGCGAGAATAACAAGACCAACAGCAATGCTTCTAGCCATAGTGAACTCCTCACGTTGAAGGACCATTGATGACGGATACGCCGTCAATGTTAGCCTGCCACGGAACTTGCTGACCGTCTTTGATGCAACTCAAGGTACTAAAAGCGGGTGCGACGTCACGGTCCGCACGACTTTTGGCATCATTTCTTCGGCTTTGGCGCGGTGCCCGGCGGAGCCGATATCGCTCCGCAACATGCCTCTGACGACGGGTTTGACCGATGCCTTCACCGTACCGCTATCGACTTCGACTTGCGAAACGCCGGTTGTCATGTCGACCAGAAGCCGATCGCCGCTCAGCACGTTCTGGCAACTGGTCGACACCACCCCGCCGAGCGTGGTGATCGGAATTGGGACCGAGCTCTGCGCCGCATGGGCATCGCAGGTGACTTGCGCGAAGCCGCACATGGCAGATCGCCGATCCGAAACAGGAGCGTTCGACAGGGTCTCGATCGGGAACGCAAGCCTTGACGGTGGCCGTTCGAGCGCCTGAAAGAAATACGATTTCTGTTTATCGGAATTCTATTTTGTTTTTCAGAAAAATGTGCTTTACTGCGCGCTGTCCCGCCCCAACGAGGGGACGCTTCGCGGTCGTCACGGACGTCGGGGTGGGATGCGATGGACGCTGTGGGGTCGCAGCATGGCTTGGCCGTGCCGACGAACGATCCCCGGCGCACGGTGAAGTCGCGCGGTCCTGGCCTCCCGGTGCTAAGGTCAAGCTTGTGGGCGTTGCTGATGAGCTGCCTGCGGGTGATGGGGGCAAGACAGCCGGTCCCCAGGGAGATCGCGTATAAATCGTAAAACCATCGCGCAGGGAGGGCCGGGTGTTTCGGCCAGACCTGTGGCGACTGCCGCCTGCATTCTTTTCTGCAGGCGGGCCACGGGCGCGGCCAGCGCCCGGCCTTCCCTGCGCCCTCAGTGAGAGGAGGGCGGTGAGATGGATGCATAGCTCGGGCGCTGGGCGCCGCGAGATCGCGAAAGCTTGGGATGACGGAAGGTTTGAAGCGCGGGGCGTGGATCGCGGTCGAGGCTCTATCGAGCTTTGTGCTCGCATTGCTGGAAGGCGAGGGCGGTCGTGTTTGGGGAGTTCGGGGTTTGAGGCGCGTAGGCGCGGCAGAAGCGGTGGGCTCCCCTCCCCCTTGCGGGGAGGGGTTGGGGGTGGCGGTTTCTTGCTCCGAACGAAGTTTGTGGCGCATGCAGGCACGAGCGGGGTGTGCGCTGATAGGGATGACTAATCAGCTGTCGGTGGGGTGGCTTCCATGAAGTCCATTTCCGTGGACCCCCACCCCCGACCCCTCCCCGCAAGGGGGCTACGGGATTCCCGGTTTTATGCTTTGGGTTGCAAGTAGATAGCCTTCAAGCATTGCAGCGAGACGATCCCAG
>NZ_JAUEYJ010000059.1:0-1643 GCF_032489615.1 Bradyrhizobium sp. SZCCHNR1051
GTTTGCCGAGACCCTCGGGCTTGAGCGCGTCGGGATCCATGACAACTTCTTCGATCTCGGCGGCCATTCGCTGCTCGTGACGCATTTGGTCTCGAAAATCCGTGCTGCTTTCGGGGTCGAGCTGCCGCTTGGTACGCTGTTTGAAGTTTCGACCATCTCCGGGCTCGCTGAACGGCTCGATCAGGCCGAGGCGGCAGCACGACCGACTCTTCGGCCGGGCCCTCGTCCGGAGGTGATCCCGCTCTCGTTCGCGCAAAGTCGCCTGTGGTTCCTCAACCATCTCGAAGGACAAAGCCCACACTATAATCTCACGCTCGCATTGCGTCTTCGCGGTGCCCTCGATCGCGACGCCCTCGAAGCCGCCCTCGCCGATTTGGTCGAGCGGCATGAGAGTCTGCGAACCGTCTTCCCGGAGACGGCGGGCACACCCCGCCAGCTGATCCTCGATGCTGAAATCGCTCGGCCGATCCTCGCGGTGGCGGCAACCACTGAGGCCGAGCTTCCCCAGGCGCTCAACATGGCCGCGAGCCGCGGCTTCGATCTCGCCGTCGAACCGCCGCTCCGCGTCGATCTCTTCGTCCTCGCGCCGCGCGACCAGGTTCTGCTGCTGTTGATCCATCATATTGCCGGCGACGGAGCTTCGCTCGGGCCGCTGGCTCGCGATCTCGCTACCGCTTATGCTGCGCGTAGTGAGAAGCGCGCGCCTGTCTTCGAGCCGCTGCCCCTGCAATACGCCGACTACACGCTTTGGCAGCACGCGCTGCTCGGCAATGAGGAGGATCCCGAGAGCCCGGTCGCGCGCCAGTTGGAGTATTGGAAGAGGGCGCTGCATGGCCTGCCGGAGCAACTGGAGCTGCCGGTTGACCGTTCCCGGTCGCCTGTTCCCAGCCATCATGGTGATACTGTCGCGTTCGAGATCACCCCCGAAGTGCACCAGGGGCTGCTGATGCTGGCGCGCGAACAGCAGGCCAGTCTCTTCATGGTGCTCCAAGCCGGCCTCGCTGCGCTGCTCACGCGGCTGGGCGCAGGTACGGACATCCCAATCGGCAGTCCGGTGGCGGGGCGCAGCGATCACGCGCTCGACGACTTGATCGGATTTTTCGTCAACACCGTGGTACTGCGCAGCGACACCGCTGGAAATCCAAGCTTCCGCGAACTGGTGGATCGCGTGCGCGCCGCCAATCTCGATGCCTACGCGAATCAGGATTTGCCGTTCGAGCGCCTCGTCGAGGCGATCAATCCGACACGGTCTCTGAGACGCCACCCGCTCTTCCAGGTGATGCTCGCGTTACAGAACGCTGGTACGCTCAGCCTTGATATGCCCGGTCTCACCATCGTCCCGCAACCGATGAGCAGCAGAGCTGCCAAATTCGATCTGGCCTTGATCTTGACAGAGAGTCGTGGCCAGCACGGTGGGTCAGCTGGGATCGAAGGCACGATCGAATACAGTACGGATCTGTTCGAGCGGAAAGCCGTCGAAGCCATCGCCACGCGTTTGGTGCGCCTGCTCGAATCTGCAACCGCCGCGCCGGATCAGCCGATTGGCGCAATCGACATTCTCGACGTGGCGGAGCGGCGTCGGGTGCTGGCGGAGTGGAATGACACGGTGCGCGCGGTGCCGCCGACGATATTGCCGTCTCTGA
>NZ_JAUEYJ010000060.1:0-1517 GCF_032489615.1 Bradyrhizobium sp. SZCCHNR1051
CCCGGGTCGGACTGGGACGGGGCCTGGAGGCTGGAGCGGAAATAGGGGGCTGGCGGAGCTTTTTGAGATCGTCATTCCGGGGCACGCGCGAAGGGCGGGAGCCCGGCGACTGTCTTAGCTGTCAAGCGATTGCTGGGTATATCGGGTGTTGTTTTTGACCATGGTGTTTGCGGTGACCAACAGCTTTCGGGCGATGGCAATGAGGGCGAGCTTGGCGGGCTTGCCCTGTTCTCGCAGGGCTTGGTAGGCGGCTTTCATTCGGGGATTGTGACGGCTGGCGACGAGGGCGGCCATGTAGAGCGCCGTGCGCACGCAAGGGCGGCCGCCCGAGATGGCGGCACGGGGCGGCGCATTGCCGGACTGGCTGACATGCGGCGCGAGGCCGGCCAGGCTGGCGACAGCCTTGCGATCGACGCGGCCAATCTCAGGCAGTTCGGTGATCAGCACAGTGGCCACGCGCTCGCCGATCCCGGGGATCGAGGTGAGGATCTCGAAGCTGCAGGCAAGCTGCGGATCGGCGGCGATCCGGCGGTCGAGTTCGGTCTCGATCTGGCGGCACTGGGTCGTCAGAACAGAGATGGTGGCACGGTGATTGTCCAATAGGAGTGGCTCGGCGGTTTGTTTCAGCCGTGTCTTCTCCATGGCGATCATTTCCGTGAGCTGGCGACGACGTGTGGTGAGGGCCTTGAGCGTCAGCTGCTCGGCGGATGGCAATGGGCGAATGGCGTCGGTCATGGCGAGAGCGAAGCGCGCAATCAGCCGCGCGTCCAGCCTGTCGGTCTTGGCACGGCGCCCTTCAAACTCACGGAATGCCTTGATGCGGCGCGGATTGACGAGACCGACCTCGAACCCGGCCGCGCCGAGAGCGCTGACGAGTTGCCGGGCATAGGGGCCGATCGCCTCCAGCACGACACGGCCGACGCCGGCCTGGGTCAACCGCTCGACCACGGCGGCGACGCCTTCGGCAGCGTTGGCAACCCGGAAAGTCTTGCCCGAGGGAGCAAGGCCGACATCAAGAAAGCGCTGACCGACATCGATGCCGGCCGCGAGCGCAAGAGACTGAGCTGTCATGGGGATCAGACCTGTATGCGAGCTACCGGAAATCGGCGCTCATGCGACTGTTCGATCAGACAAGGCAAGCGGAGACGCCCAAGCCGGGTTACGGTCGCCGAGGCAACCGGGAATCCAACGAGCTGTCTCTACCCGCCGCCACTATGACAGTGACACCCGGTCAGATACAGGAATCCATTGGACACAGAGCGGGATACGACATGGATTCCGGGTTCAGCGCTGGCGCGGTGCCCCGGAATGACAAGAACAGCTGTTTGACAGGTTAAATCGGGGTAGGGGGCTCGCTGGGCCTAGGGCGCTACGGACGCCGCTTCGCGACCGGCGAAAATCCAACTTCGCCGCACCACGCGTAGCTCTAAGAGCGAAGCGTGGTGCCCAGGAAAGGACTCGAACCTTCACGGCCGTTAAGCCACTGGCACCTGAAGCCAGCGCGTCTACCAATTCCG
>NZ_JAUEYJ010000061.1:0-1389 GCF_032489615.1 Bradyrhizobium sp. SZCCHNR1051
GGCGGGCTCAAGCGGTGGTCGCAACACCCAGTGTTTTCATTCGTGACAGCAGCTCGTCAAGCGCCTCTGCTGGAGTTTTCCATCCTAGCGTCTTTCTCGGTCGGGAATTGAGCGCTGCGGCCACGGCGGCGATCTCGTCAGCATCGTAGACGCTCAGATCGGTACCTTTCGGGAAGTACTGCCGCAGCAGGCCATTCGTGTTCTCGTTCGTGCCACGTTGCCAGGGGCTTCTTGGATCGCAGAAGTAGATCTGAAGGTCTGTATCGATCTTGAGGTCACTGTGTTGAGCCATTTCGGTCCCCTGATCCCAGGTTAGCGAGCGGCGGAGTTCTTTGGGCAAGGTGACGATGGTGCGCGTGATCGCATCGCGTACCGCTTCAGCTCCGTGTCCGGAGAGCGCAGGCCCATCCTTCGTACGTGGGCCGTCGTCAAACCCCGGCAACCGTGGAAGGTGCAGGAGCATTGTAAACCGCGTGCTGCGTTCGACCAGCGTGCCGATTGCCGAGCTGGCGGAGCCGACGATCAGATCTCCTTCCCAATGTCCCGGCACAGCTCGATCCGCGACTTCGGCCGGACGCTCACTGATCATGATCTCCGGCGATATGAAGCCTTTGCTGCGCTTCCGCGTACGCGCTCGGGGCACGCGCAGCGCACGTCCCGTTCGCAAACAGGACGACAACTCGCGTTTCAGCGCTCCTCGGCCCTGAACAAAAAGCGCCTGGTAAATGGCTTCGTGGCTGATGCGCATCGCCTCGTCATCCGGGAAGTCGATCGGCAAGCGCCGGGCAATCTGCTCGGGACTCCACGCTTTCGTCCACCCCTGATCCTGGCTAGAGCCCGCACGACCGGCCTTCCGCCGAACGCCGCCTGGAGGCGCGACAAACCCTGCAAGCCGCTCTTCAACATAAGCGCGCAAGGCGGCGTTGCTTGCAAGCTTGCTCGGCTTAGGACGCCGGGCCGATCGATCTGCATGCCACTGGGCGGCCGTCGCCCGATAGGCCATCTTGCCGCCGTGCGTGGCTGCATTGCGATCGAGTTCACGGGAGATGGTCGAGGGAGACCGATTGAGGCGCCGTGCTATCTCTCGTACAGAATGGCGCTGCGCATTCAGCAGCGCAATCTCTTCGCGCTCAGAAAAGGAGAGGTGCCGTCCGGAGAGCGGCTTCGCTGAAGGTCGGAACATTGCCGGTGCCACGCCGCCCGCTTTTCGAAATAATCGGGGGCCGACAGCATCCGATAATCCAGCAGCAAGCGCAGCATTCTCGCTGTTCAATCCAGCGGCAATCCCACGCCAAAATTTCTGCTGTTCCGCACGCCCCGCAACTGGTGGGCGCCCCAATGATCCCAGCTTGCCCCGCGTTGACCGTTTCTTTCGAATGCCCATCGCAA
>NZ_JAUEYJ010000062.1:0-1328 GCF_032489615.1 Bradyrhizobium sp. SZCCHNR1051
AGAGCAACTGTGCTGTTGAGGTAGGCCGGCGAACGGCCGGCCTCAAGGCTGGCGCGAGACGCGCCCCCGCCTTCGGCGGCTGAAGGCCTTGACCCCGTCCGCTCGCCGTCCTGTTGGCTTGGCATGCACTCGGTCGTGGACCGAGCGCAGTGTGGCGCTCGATCAGTTCATCGCAACGCGCGGCTGCTTGGGATTCCATTTTTCGCCGCGGGCGATCATCGTGTTCAGGATGATGATCAGCTTGCGCATACAGGCGATGAGGGCAACTTTCGGCTCTTTGCCCTTGGCGATGAGGCGTTCATAGTAGGTCTTAAGCACCGGATTATGCTGCGTCGCTGCCCCGAGGCAGGGAAGGAACAGGCCGTTTCTCACCCAGCGCCGACCTCCCTTGATGTGGCGCTCGCCTCGGCGCCTGCCGCTGTCGTCGTCGTAAGGGGCAACACCGATCAGGGCAGCGGCGATCCTGTCACTCACCTTGCCGAGCTCCGGCGCTCCTGCGATGAGGAGCGCGGAGGTCATGACGGCAAGCCCCGGCACACTTTCAATGATCTCGGCGCGCTCGGCAAATTCCGGCGTCGCCTTGACCATGGCGAAGATCGCAGCCTCGAGCTTCGCAATCTGAGCCGCGAGCGTCTTCAACACCTGGGAATGGGCCTTCTGCGCCAATCCCGGCACAACATGCTCGGTCTGGTTCTGCAAACGGGTTTTCAAATCCATCAGATGCTTGCGCGCTTTCACCAGCCCCGCCAGTTCCTCGCGTGCAGCATCGTAGGTCTGGCTCGGTGCCTCGTCGAACGTCTCGGCGAACCAGGCGATCATCTCTGCGTCGATCGTGTCGTTCTTCGCCAGTCGACCCGCCGACAAGGCGAAGCTGCGAACCCGTTTGGGATCAACGATCCGCACCTCTATCCCGGCCTCGCGCAGCGCCTTGGCCCATTCGCGCTCATAGCCGCCGCTGGCCTCCATGACGGCCTTGGTCACCTTGTGCTTGCGAAGCAAGGCCACCAGCTGGCGATGCCCAAGCGAACTGCTCGGGAATATCTGCCGTACTCCGAGTTTCCGAATGCAGCCGTCCACCTTGTCCTTGGCCACATCGATACCAGCGACACCATTTGCGATCTGTGTCATCATCCACTCCCTTCCTTGCCTTGTATGGGCTCGAAGCCCTTGCAACTGTTCGGGTTGAGGAAGATCACCGGAGCTGTCCCTCGCTCTGATACAGGCTCTGCCGCGTTTGGGGCGTACCGGGCTCAGATCCAGCGACGGGCGGTTTTGCGAGAACCGCCCGTTCGCGCATTCTGGCAGATCTGGCGTACACAAGGGGCGTA
>NZ_JAUEYJ010000063.1:0-1246 GCF_032489615.1 Bradyrhizobium sp. SZCCHNR1051
TGCTCGTCGAACTGGAGCAGGCTCTCATCGTTTCCTTCCTGTCGGCTCACCGCCACAATTTCAGCGAGCTGTTGGAGCGAGCCGAAAAGGACGTCGCGCCGCAGATCGTTCGGCTGACCGAAGAGTATATCGAGGCCTCTTGGGGGCGCGCCATCACGATCGAGGAGCTGGCATCGCAGACAGGCGTCAGCATCCGCGCGCTCTCTGCTGCGTTTAAGAAGAGCCGCGGATACTCGCCGACGGCGTTTGCAAAAACGGTGCGATTGCGACAGGCAAAACAGATGCTCTCGGGGCCAGATCAGCGCACCTCCGTCTCTGCAGTCGCCTTCAATTGCGGCTTCGGAAATCTCGGACACTTCGCAAGAGGCTATCGCGACATGTTCGGTGAGCTTCCATCCGAAACTCTGTCGCGCGGGCGGCGCGCCGCCTAGCTCGCCTGACAGAAGCGTCGGCCAGGACCGTTCCCAAGAGCGCTGGGGCAGCAGCAAAGGTCGCTCAGAAACTGGAACCTCAAGCTATATCGGCGATGAAGGGAGCTGCGGCACCTCGCCGCTGACCGGGTTTTTCCCAGGTTTGAGTCCGGTCAAACCTGAGATACCATCCTTCGATGAACTTGGACCGATCCGTAAGCCTCCTGAGCCGCGCTCCCGTCATTCGTACAGACGATCCGGAGGCGATGGAGCACGCGTTGCGTACGGTCTACGGGGCAACTGGCTTCGCAGTCACCAAGGCAGATGGCTTCCTGGGGGTGGGCAACTACCTTCGGCTTACGAATATCGGCCTGGGCTTTTGTGCATATGGCGGGGCGAGGGCGGTCGTCAAGTTCCCGGAGAGCGACTTCGCGCGCCTGCAAATTGGCCTCAAAGGCAGCGCTTTGACCATTCTGAATCGCACGGCGATCGCGATAACCGAGCGGCAGTCCTGCATAGTTGCGCCTGGCGAACCCAACAGGATTGTGTTCGAGCCAGGTTATGAGCAGCTCATTCTTCGAATAAGCGCGAGGGCGTTGGAGCAGACATTGACGACGCTGCTCGGTGCAAAGCCAGCCGGTGTCCTCAAGTTTGATCCCATAGCGGCTGCGGTGCAGCCGAACGCTCTGGTCTTGCGCGATCTGGCGATGTTCCTCGCTCATCAGTTGGATGCGGCGGCGACAGAGCTGCCACGCACGGTGCTCGTCGAACTGGAGCAGGCTCTCATCGTTTCCTTCCTGTCGGCTCACCGCCACAATTTCAGCGAGCTGTTGGAG